>NZ_JBMOWI010000002.1:0-377947 GCF_049310645.1 Acinetobacter sp. JADD-222
AAGTTTGAACGTAATAAGCCACACGTAAACGTGGGCACAATCGGTCACGTTGACCATGGTAAAACAACTTTAACTGCTGCGATTGCAACTATCTGTGCAAAAACTTACGGCGGTGAAGCGAAAGATTACTCACAAATCGACTCAGCACCTGAAGAAAAAGCACGTGGTATTACAATTAATACTTCACACGTAGAATACGATTCTCCAATTCGTCACTACGCGCACGTTGACTGCCCGGGCCACGCCGATTACGTTAAAAACATGATTACTGGTGCTGCTCAGATGGACGGCGCGATCCTTGTGTGTGCTGCGACTGACGGTCCAATGCCACAAACTCGTGAACACATCCTTCTTTCTCGTCAGGTTGGTGTACCTTACATCATCGTATTCTTGAACAAGTGTGACCTTGTTGATGATGAAGAATTACTTGAATTAGTAGAAATGGAAGTTCGTGAACTTCTTTCTACTTATGACTTCCCTGGTGATGACACTCCAGTTATCCGTGGTTCTGCGCTTAAAGCGTTGGAAGGCGATGCTGGTCAATATGGTGAGTCTTCAGTTCTTGCTCTTGTTGAAGCGCTTGACTCTTACATCCCAGAACCAGAACGTGCTATCGACAAAGCGTTCTTAATGCCAATCGAAGACGTATTCTCAATTTCTGGTCGTGGTACTGTAGTAACAGGCCGTGTAGAAGCTGGTATCGTTAAAGTTGGTGAAGAAGTAGAGATCGTTGGTATTAAAGATACAGTTAAAACAACTGTAACTGGCGTAGAAATGTTCCGTAAACTTCTTGACGAAGGCCGTGCAGGTGAGAACTGTGGTATCTTACTTCGTGGTACTAAGCGTGAAGACGTACAACGTGGTCAAGTACTTGCTAAACCAGGTACAATCAAGCCGCACACTAAATTCGACGCAGAAGTATACGTACTTTCTAAAGAAGAAGGTGGTCGTCACACTCCATTCTTAAATGGTTACCGTCCACAGTTCTACTTCCGTACAACTGACGTAACTGGTGCAATCCAATTACAAGACGGCGTTGAAATGGTTATGCCAGGCGACAACGTTGAAATGTCAGTAGAATTAATCCACCCAATCGCAATGGACCCAGGTCTACGTTTTGCGATCCGTGAAGGTGGTCGTACTGTAGGTGCTGGTGTTGTTGCGAAAGTAACTGCATAAGCATATTATAGTGACGGATTACGTCTCAGGTTGAGGGCTTTGGCTCTCAACTTGCATTATAGGTCAGTAGTTCAATTGGTAGAGCGTCGGTCTCCAAAACCGAATGTTGGGGGTTCGAGTCCCTCCTGACCTGCCATATTTTGAAATAAAAAGCTTGATGCTGGCTTAGTTGTTCATATAATAAGTCGCGAGTTCTACGACGAGTACAAAAATGTCGAATGATAAATCGCGTGACGCATTGAGCGACGCGCCAATTCCTCAAAGAAATAATTCTGCTGAAGTTGTTCGTTCTGGTTCGCCTTTAGATATTGTTCTATGGGTGATAGCAATAGCATTGTTGCTTTTAGCTACCATGGTGAATCAGCATTTGCCAGCGTATTGGGCACCTGCAAATAATGTTTGGGTGCGCGTTGGGGCAATTTTTGCTTGTATCGTTGTGGCTTTAGGTTTATTATACGCCACCCATCAAGGTAAAGGCTTCGTTCACTTGCTAAAAGATGCACGAGTCGAATTGCGTCGAGTAACTTGGCCAACAAAACAAGAAACAGTCACTACATCGTGGCAGGTTCTATTGGTTGTAGTTGTCGCATCATTGGTTTTATGGTGCTTTGACTATGGTTTGGGTTGGTTAATTAAGTTGATTATCGGGTAAAAGAGCTATGAAACGTTGGTACATTATTCATGCCTACTCTGGCTATGAAAAACAAGTGATGCGTTCACTTACAGAACGAATCCAGCGTAGCGCTGTTGCCGATAGCTTTGGTGATGTCCTTGTTCCTACCGAAGAAGTGGTAGAAATGAAGGATGGTAAGAAACGTAAATCTGAGCGTAAATTCTTTCCTGGCTATGTGTTAGTCGAAATGGAAATGAATGATGATACTTGGCATATCGTTAAAGAATGTCCAAAGGTTCTAGGTTTTATCGGTGGTACACCTGAAAAACCAGCACCAATCACTCAACGTGAAGCAGATGCGATTCTTGCGCGTGTACGTAATACTGGTGAAGCGCCACGTCCTAAAACGATGTTTGAGCCAGGTGAAGAATTACTTGTTATTGACGGTCCATTCACAGACTTTAAAGGTGTGGTGGAAGAAGTTCAATACGATAAGTCACGTTTAACGTTGACGATTAATGTATTTAATCGACCAACTCAGGTTGAACTCGAGTTTCGCCAAGTCGAAAAAACGATTTAATCTCAATTGGTTGAAAAGCGCCCGATTTTATCGGGCATTGTTGTTGTAACAGTAGTGTTGCGTAAAGATTGGGGAGCCTAGCGGCGTTTGTACCCAGAGGTATTTTAAAATGGCTAAGAAGATTGACGGCTATATCAAGCTGCAAGTTCCAGCTGGTAAAGCAAATCCATCTCCACCAATTGGTCCTGCGTTAGGTCAACGTGGTGTAAACATCATGGCATTCTGTAAAGAATTCAATGCTGCTACACAAAAAGTTGAACCAGGTCTTCCAATTCCTGTAGTGATTACTGTGTACAACGACAAGTCGTTCACATTTATCATGAAAACTCCTCCAGCTTCTATTCTTCTTAAGAAAGCTGCTGGTATTCAAAAGGGTTCATCTGTACCAAACAAAACTAAAGTTGGTAAGTTGACTCGTGCTCAGTTAGAAGAAATTGCGACTACTAAAGAACCAGATTTAACTGGTGCTGATTTAGACGCACGTGTTCGTACCATCGCTGGTTCTGCACGTTCTATGGGCTTGGAAGTGGAGCTATAAGACATGGCAAAGTTAACTAAACGTCAAAAAGCCATTGCTGCTGCTGTTGAAGCAAACAAAGTTTACACTTTGGAAGAAGCAGTACAAGTTCTTAACAGCCTACCTGCTGCAAAGTTCAAAGAATCTTTGGATGTAGCTGTAAATCTTGGTGTAGACCCACGTAAATCTGACCAGGTTGTTCGTGGCGCAACTACATTACCTGCAGGTACTGGTAAAACTGTACGTGTAGCTGTATTTGCTCAAGGCGCGCAAGCAGAAGCTGCTAAAGAAGCTGGTGCTGATGTTGTAGGTTTTGATGACCTTGCTGAAAGCATCCAAGGTGGAAACCTTGACTTTGATGTTGTAATCGCTGCTCCTGACGCTATGCGTGTTGTTGGTAAGCTCGGTACAATTCTTGGTCCACGTGGTTTAATGCCAAACCCTAAAGTTGGTACTGTAACTCCTGACGTAGCGAATGCTGTTAAAAACGCTAAATCTGGTCAGGCTCGTTACCGTGTAGATAAAGCGGGTATTATCCATGCTGCGATCGGTCAATTAGGCTTTGATGCTGCTGCTATCCGTCAAAACGTTGAAACTTTAGTTGCTGACTTGAAAAAGTTAAAACCTGCAACTTCTAAAGGTGTATACATCAAAAAGATCACTTTGAGCTCAACTATGGGTCCTGGTCTTACTGTTGATGTAAACAACGTTTCTAACTAAGTCTAGACTTAGTAAAGAATTTTAAAGTCCTGATTGGGGACAGAACTTAAATAGAAATATTTTCTATTTGGTTGGGTGGAGCAAAGCTCTATCCCTTACCCGTCAGGCGGACTTTGAATTGATAAATGAGAATTTATCAGCGTCAAAGACCTCAGGCGAAGAGATGTCATTTTCGAATAGCACTTTTCTTAATAAACCAGCCTGCGTAGACGCGGTGGTGTGATTTGTTCCTCCTCCGCGTGTAAGTCGAAAGGCTTACGAATTGGGAGTGTGCCCATTGGGTACATAAATCACCTTAGGAGGTTTTACAATGGCTCTTCTTATTGAAGACAAAAAACAGATCGTTGCGGAAGTAAGTGAAGTTGCTTCTAAGGCGTTTGCAGCCGTTGTTGCTGACTACCAAGGCTTAAGCGTAGAGCAATTAACAACACTTCGTGTTGAAGCTCGTAAGTTAGGTGTTTCTACACGTATTGTACGTAACACTTTGGCTAAGCGCGCACTTCAAGATACTCAATTCAATATCTTGAATGACAACCTTGTTGGTCCAACAATTCTAGGTTTTTCAACTTCTGAAGATGACATGGGTGCAGCTGCACGTTTGTTCGAAGATTTTGCTAAAACTAACAAAGCATTTGAGTTAAAAGCTGCTGCATTTGACGGCAAAGTTTATCAAGGTGCTGACGTTAGCGTAATTGCAAACCTTCCGAACCAAGAGAAAGCTCTTACTATGCTTGCCTCTGTCCTTCAAGCTCCTATTTCGAAATTGGGTCGCCTTATTACAGCGCTCAAAGAGAAAAACGAGTCAGAAGCTGCTTAATCAATTTTAAACACCATTCAATATCCATTTGGAGTTATTCTCATGGCTTTAACTAACGAAGAAATCTTAAACGCAGTTGCTGAAAAAACTGTTCTTGAACTTGTTGAATTAATTTCTGCTTTCGAAGAGAAATTCAACGTTTCAGCTGCAGCTGTTGCTGTTGCTGCTCCAGCTGGTGGCGCTGCTGCTGCTGCTGAAGAACAATCTGAATTCAACGTTGAGTTGACTTCTTTCGGTGCTAACAAAGTAGCTGTAATTAAAGCAGTTCGTGAAGCAACTGGCCTTGGTCTTAAAGAAGCTAAAGACCTAGTTGAAGGTGCTCCTCAAGTTCTTAAAGAAGGCGTTTCTAAAGAAGAAGGCGAAGAACTTAAGAAGAAACTTGAAGAAGCTGGTGCTACAGTTACACTTAAGTAATTGTAAAAGGAGTCGGTTTTTAAATCGGCTCCATAAAATGGCTGATGGCTCTTGGGTCATCAGCCTTTTTGCGTTACAATAATCGGCTCGATTTTTGTTAGTTTTGTTTGTTTTTTAGAAAATTCAAATAAAACAAGTAATTTCAAATGTTTACCAATATTTTTCTTTTTTAAAAATATTGTTAAGCGTTTTTATACCACTAAAAATTGCAGCATTTGTAAACAGTGGTGGCCATATCGGCCTGCGTAATTCCTTCTGAGCCCGTTCTGCAGGCGGGCTTGGTTTACTTTCCGAGGACTCCAGATGGCATACTCATATACCGAAAAGAAACGGATCCGTAAGAATTTTGGTAAATTGCCCCAAGTAATGGATGCACCGTACTTACTATCGATTCAGGTCGATTCGTACAGAACATTCTTGCAAGATGGCAAAACTCCAAAAAACCGCGAAGATATCGGTCTCCAAGCCGCATTTCGTTCAGTTTTTCCTATCGAAAGTTATTCTGGCAATGCTGCTTTAGAATTTGTTGAGTATAGCCTTGGTAAACCTGAGTTCGATGTACGCGAATGTATTCTTCGTGGTTCGACTTATGCGGCACCAATGCGCGTTAAAATTCGTTTGATTATTAAAGATCGCGAAACTAAATCAATTAAAGACGTACGAGAACAAGAAGTCTATATGGGTGAAATTCCACTCATGACTGAAAACGGTACATTCGTCATTAATGGTACTGAGCGTGTAATCGTATCTCAATTACATCGTTCACCAGGCGTTTTCTTTGATCACGACAAAGGTAAAACCCACTCAAGTGGTAAAGTGTTGTATTCAGCACGTATCATTCCTTACCGTGGTTCATGGTTAGACTTCGAATTTGATGCAAAAGACTTAGTTTACGTACGTATTGACCGTCGTCGTAAATTACTTGCTACTGTTGTGTTACGTGCACTAGGTTATAACAACGAACAAATCTTGAATTTGTTCTATGAAAAAGTACCTGTGTATCTTGACATGGGCAGTTACCAGATTGACCTAGTACCTGAACGTTTACGTGGGGAAATGGCTCAATTTGATATTGCTGACAATGACGGTAAAGTTATTGTTGAGCAAGGTAAACGTATTAATGCTCGTCATGTACGTCAAATGGAAGCTGCTGGTTTAACAAAACTTTCAGTTCCTGATGAATACTTATATGAGCGTATCACTGCTGAAAATATTACTTTGCGTGATGGTGAAGTAATTGCTGCGAATACTTTGTTAAGCCATGAAGTTATGGTGAAACTAGCAGAAGGTGGTGTTAAACAGTTCAATATCTTGTTTACGAACGATATTGACCGTGGTTCGTTTGTTGCTGACACATTACGTGCAGATACAACAGCTGGCCGTGAAGAAGCATTAGTTGAAATTTATAAAGTAATGCGTCCAGGCGAGCCGCCAACAAAAGAAGCTGCTGAAAACTTATTCAATAACTTATTCTTCTCTTCTGAGCGTTATGACTTATCTCCAGTAGGTCGTATGAAGTTCAACCGTCGTTTAGGTCGTCCATATGAAGTTGGTACTGACCAGAAGTCACGTGAAGTAGAAGGTATTTTATCGCACGAAGATATCATTGATGTATTACGTACATTAGTTGAAATCCGTAACGGTAAAGGTGAAGTCGACGATATCGATCACTTGGGTAACCGTCGTGTACGTTCTGTTGGTGAAATGACTGAAAACCAATTCCGTGTTGGTTTGGTACGTGTTGAACGTGCTGTTAAAGAACGTTTAAGCCAAGCAGAAACAGATAACTTGTCTCCACAAGATCTAATTAACGCTAAACCAGTTGCAGCTGCAATCAAAGAATTCTTTGGTTCAAGCCAATTATCTCAGTTCATGGACCAAAACAACCCATTATCTGAGATTACGCATAAACGTCGTGTATCAGCGCTTGGGCCTGGTGGTTTAACACGTGAACGCGCGGGCTTTGAAGTCCGTGACGTACATCAAACTCACTATGGTCGTGTATGTCCAATTGAAACGCCTGAAGGTCCAAACATTGGTTTGATCAACTCGCTTTCAGTATATGCAAAAGCAAATGACTTCGGTTTCTTGGAAACACCTTACCGTAAAGTGGTAGATGGTCGAGTAACTGATGCAGTTGAATATCTTTCTGCGATTGAAGAAGTAGGTACTGTTATTGCACAGGCCGATTCTGCAGTAGATAAAGATGGCAACTTAACAGAAGAATTTGTTTCTGTTCGTCATCAAGGTGAATTCGTACGTATGCCACCAGAAAAAGTGACGCATATGGACGTTTCTGCTCAGCAAGTTGTATCTGTTGCTGCATCACTTATTCCATTCCTTGAACACGATGACGCGAACCGTGCGCTTATGGGTTCAAACATGCAACGTCAGGCAGTTCCTACTCTACGTGCGGATAAACCGCTTGTAGGTACAGGTATGGAAGCGAACGTTGCACGTGACTCAGGTGTGTGTGTGATCGCAAACCGTGGTGGTGCAATTGAATACGTAGATGCTTCTCGTATCGTTATTCGTGTAAACGAAGATGAAATGATTGCTGGTGAGGCGGGTGTAGATATCTACAACCTCATTAAATATACGCGTTCTAACCAAAACACTTGTATCAACCAAAATATTATCGTGAATTTGGGCGACAAAGTTGCTCGCGGTGATATCTTGGCAGACGGTCCGTCTACAGATATGGGTGAGCTTGCGCTTGGTCAAAACATGCGCGTTGCGTTCATGACTTGGAATGGTTACAACTATGAAGACTCGATCTTATTATCTGAGCGCGTACTTCAAGAAGACCGTTTAACTTCTATTCATATTCAAGAATTATCTTGTGTAGCGCGTGATACTAAGTTAGGTGCAGAAGAAATTACTGCCGATATTCCTAACGTTGGTGAAGCTGCACTTTCTAAACTTGATGAATCAGGTATCGTTTATATCGGTGCTGAAGTTACAGCAGGTGACATTCTTGTTGGTAAAGTAACGCCTAAAGGTGAAACTCAGTTAACTCCTGAAGAAAAATTGCTTCGTGCAATCTTTGGTGAGAAAGCAGCTGACGTTAAAGATTCATCTTTACGTGTTCCATCTGGTACAAAAGGTACAGTTATCGATGTTCAAGTCTTCACTCGTGATGGCTTAGAGAAAGATGACCGTGCATTGGCGATCGAAAAAGCACAACTTGATGCTTACCGTAAAGACTTAAAAGAAGAATACAAGATCTTTGAAGAAGCAGCTCGTGAGCGTGTAATTCGTTTGCTTAAAGGCCAAGAGTCTAATGGCGGTGGTTCAACTAAACGTGGTGACAAACTCGTTGAAGAAGTGTTATCTGGTTTAGAGCTTGTTGATTTACTTGAAATTCAACCGGCAGATGAAGCAATCGCTGAGCGTTTAACTCAAATTCAAGTGTTCTTAAAAGAAAAGAGCGCAGAAATTGACGAGAAATTCGCTGAGAAGAAACGTAAGCTTGCAACAGGTGATGAATTAACAACTGGCGTATTGAAAGTTGTTAAAGTTTACTTAGCTGTTAAACGTCGTATTCAGCCTGGTGATAAGATGGCTGGTCGTCACGGTAACAAGGGTGTTGTATCTAACATCTTACCTGTTGAAGACATGCCACACGATGCTAACGGTGTACCAGTAGATATCGTATTGAACCCGTTGGGCGTACCATCTCGTATGAACGTGGGGCAGATTCTTGAGACTCACTTAGGTATGGCGGCTAAAGGGCTTGGTGATAAAATCGAGAAAATGTTGAAAGAACAGCGTACAGTTTTAGAACTGCGTGAATTCTTAGACAAGATTTATAACAAAGTCGGTGGTGAGCAAGAAGATCTTGATAGCTTAACTGATGCTGAAGTCTTGGCACTTTCAGGCAACTTACGTGCAGGTGTACCTTTAGCTACTCCTGTATTCGATGGTGCTGAAGAAAGCCAAATTAAAGACTTGCTTGAGTTAGCTGGTATCTCTCGTACAGGTCAAACAGTATTGTTTGATGGCCGTACTGGTGAACAGTTTGATCGTCCTGTAACTGTAGGTTACATGTACATGCTCAAATTGAACCACTTGGTTGATGACAAGATGCATGCGCGTTCAACTGGCTCTTACTCTCTTGTTACACAGCAACCGCTTGGTGGTAAAGCACAATTCGGTGGTCAGCGTTTCGGTGAGATGGAGGTCTGGGCACTCGAAGCTTACGGCGCAGCATATACTCTCCAAGAGATGTTAACTGTTAAGTCGGATGACGTTGAAGGTCGTACACGCATCTATAAGAATATTGTAGATGGTAACCATTATATGGATCCGGGTATGCCTGAATCGTTCAACGTATTGACCAAAGAGATCCGTTCTTTAGGTATCAACATTGAACTGAAAAATGGTGATTAAGTCGTAAGACTCACGATTTTTTAGGTAAAAACAATATTTGTGACCCAG
Organism: Acinetobacter sp. JADD-222; assembly: GCF_049310645.1. Taxonomy (NCBI): domain Bacteria; kingdom Pseudomonadati; phylum Pseudomonadota; class Gammaproteobacteria; order Moraxellales; family Moraxellaceae; genus Acinetobacter; species Acinetobacter sp. JADD-222. Next base: position 9,281 of record NZ_JBMOWI010000002.1, read on the forward strand.
TCGGGTAAGCGTTGCTTCCCGACACACGGAGAAAAAAATTGAAAGACTTGCTCGATATCATGCGTAAGAAAACGGACTCAGATGGTCATGCACCAATTGAGTTTGACCGTATCCGTATTGGTCTTGCGTCACCAGAAATGATTAAGTCATGGTCTCATGGTGAAGTTAAAAAACCTGAGACAATTAACTACCGTACTTTTAAACCTGAACGTGACGGTTTGTTCTGTGCCAAAATTTTTGGTCCAGTAAAAGATTACGAATGCTTGTGTGGTAAATACAAGCGTATGAAATACAAAGGCGTCATTTGTGAAAAATGTGGCGTTGAAGTAACTACAGCGAAAGTTCGTCGTGAACGTATGGGTCACATTGAACTTGCTTCTCCAGTTGCACATATCTGGTTCTTAAAATCGTTACCGAGCCGTATCGGTTTATTATTAGATATGACACTTCGTGATATCGAACGTGTATTGTATTTCGAATCATACGTTGTAACTGACCCAGGTATGACTCCGTTTGAAAAGTATCAACTTTTAACAGACGAAGAATACTTCAATGCACTTGAAGAACACGGTGATGAATTCACTGCGAAAATGGGTGCAGAAGCGGTTCAGGACTTGTTGAAAGATATCGATCTTGAAGCTGAAATCGCACGTTTACGTGAAGAAATTCCTCAAACAACTTCTGAAACGAAGTTGAAAAAAGCGTCTAAACGCTTGAAATTGATGGAAGCATTCAAAGATTCAAACAACAAGCCAGAATGGATGGTGATGAATGTACTTCCGGTACTTCCACCTGATTTACGTCCATTAGTTCCACTTGAAGGTGGTCGTTTCGCGACTTCTGACTTGAACGATTTATACCGTCGTGTCATTAACCGTAACAACCGTTTGAAGCGTCTTCTTGACCTTGCTGCTCCAGATATCATCGTACGTAACGAAAAACGTATGTTACAAGAGTCTGTAGATGCATTGCTTGATAACGGTCGTCGTGGTCGTGCAATTACTGGTTCTAACAAGCGTCCATTAAAATCTTTGGCAGATATGATCAAAGGTAAACAAGGTCGTTTCCGTCAGAACTTATTAGGTAAGCGTGTTGACTATTCTGGTCGTTCGGTAATTACTGTAGGTCCTACTTTACGTCTTCACCAATGTGGTCTTCCGAAGAAAATGGCACTTGAATTATTCAAGCCATTCATTTTCGCGAAACTACAAGCTTCAGGTCAGGCAACTACCATTAAAGCTGCGAAGAAAATGGTTGAGCGTGAGACTCCGGAAGTTTGGGACGTTCTTGCTTCTGTAATTCGTCAACACCCAGTAATGTTGAACCGTGCGCCAACACTTCACCGTTTAGGTCTTCAAGCATTTGAACCTATTCTTATTGAAGGTAAGGCAATCCGTCTTCACCCACTCGTTTGTGCTGCGTTTAACGCCGACTTCGATGGTGACCAAATGGCGGTACACGTTCCATTGACACTTGAAGCACAGTTAGAAGCTCGTGCATTGATGATGTCAACAAACAACATCTTGTCACCAGCAAACGGTGAGCCAATCATTGTTCCTTCTCAGGACGTTGTCTTGGGTCTTTACTACATCACACGTGATGCTGTAAATGCCAAAGGTGAAGGCATGGTGTTCGCGGATACTCATGAAGTAAACCGTGCACTTGCTACTGGTCAGGTTGCGATCCATGCGCGTGTTAAAGTACGTGTACACCAAACTGTTATCAATGAAAATGGTGAACGTGAACACCAAACTATTATTGTTGATACAACACCTGGTCGTTGTTTGCTTTGGGAAATTGTTCCACAAGGCTTAAGCTTTGACATGATCAACCTTGAGATGACTAAAAAGAACATCTCTAAATTGATCAACTCTTGCTACCGTAAACTTGGTTTGAAAGATACAGTTATCTTTGCTGACCAATTAATGTACTTGGGCTTCCGTCAAGCGACTCGTTCAGGTGTATCTGTAGGTATGGAAGACATGCTCATTCCACCTACTAAGCACACAATTATTGATAAAGCAGAAACAGAAGTTCGTGAAATCGAACAACAGTTCGAACAAGGTTTCGTAACTGCTGGTGAGCGTTATAACAAAGTTGTCGATATCTGGGCACGTACAAACGACCAAGTTGCTAAAGCAATGATGGATAACTTGTCTTATACACTTGTTAAAAACAAACAAGGTGAAGACGAGAAACAAAAATCATTCAACAGCATCTATATGATGTCTGACTCTGGTGCCCGTGGTAGTGCGGCACAGATTCGTCAGCTTGCTGGTATGCGTGGTTTGATGGCAAAACCGGATGGCTCAATTATTGAGACTCCGATTAAAGCGAACTTCCGTGAAGGTTTAACAGTACTTCAGTACTTTATTTCAACACACGGTGCGCGTAAAGGTTTGGCCGATACAGCATTGAAAACTGCGAACTCTGGTTACTTGACTCGTCGTCTTGTAGACGTAGCGCAAGACTTGGTAATTACTGAACCTGACTGTGGTACAGCGGGTGGTTTAGTAATGACTCCATTCATTCAGGGTGGTGATGTCATCGAGCCATTACGTGACCGCGTATTAGGTCGTGTAACTGCTGAAGACGTACGTCGTGCATCTGATGATGAAGTTGTATTACCTCGCGGTACGTTAATTGACGAGAAAATCGCAGCTCAGCTTGAAGAAGCTGGTGTCGATGAAGTTAAAGTACGCTCAGTAATCGCATGTGAATCAACATTCGGTGTATGTGCTCGTTGTTATGGACGTGACCTTGCACGTGGTCACTTGGTGAACCCAGGTGAATCAGTTGGTGTAATGGCTGCACAGTCAATCGGTGAGCCAGGTACACAGTTAACGATGCGTACGTTCCACGTTGGTGGTGCTGCGAGCCGAACTTCTGCTGCGAACAGTGTTCAAGTACGTAACAAAGGTACTGTACGTTTCCATAACGTGAAAACTGTACAACATGCAAAAGGTCACTTGGTTTCAGTTTCACGTTCAGGTGAAATTGGTATTGCCGATGATTTAGGTCGTGAGCGCGAGCGTTATAAACTTCCTTACGGTGCAAGCATCTTGTTGAAAGATGGTGAAGCTGTAGAAGCTGGCGGTATCGTAGCGACTTGGGATCCGCATACACATCCATTGGTAACAGAAGTTGCTGGTAAAGCGCGTTTCAGCCAAATCGCTGATGGCGTAACTGCAACATCGAAAACTGATGATGCAACTGGTATGACTACTGTTGAAATCTTGCCTGTAACAGCTCGTCCTGCTTCTGGTAAAGATTTACGTCCTGCAATCGTGTTGGATACAACAGATGGTGGCGAACAGTTCTACTTCTTGCCACAAAATACAATCGTAACTGTCCGTGATGGCGAAACGATTGGTGTGGGTGACGTTATTGGTCGTGTACCACAAGAAACATCACGTACTCGTGATATTACCGGTGGTCTTCCGCGTGTAGCTGACTTGTTCGAAGCGCGTAAGCCAAAAGAGCATGCAATTCTTGCTGAAGTATCAGGTGTTGTAAGCTTTGGTAAAGAGACTAAGGGTAAAAACCGTTTGGTAATTACTCCTGATGATGGTTCTGAGATTTACGAAGAATTGATTCCAAAATGGCGTCAAATCAACGTATTCGAAGGCGAGCATGTGAACCGTGGTGAGACTATTTCTGATGGTCCACAAAACCCACATGATATCTTGCGTTTGAAAGGTGAAGTTGCATTAACTAACTACATCGTGAACGAAGTTCAAGACGTTTACCGTCTCCAAGGTGTAAAAATCAACGATAAGCACATTGAAGTTATCGTACGTCAAATGTTGCGTAAAGTTGATATCACTGATGGCGGCGATACAAGCTTCATTAAAGGCGAGCAAGTGGATTACATCCGCGTTGTTCAAGAGAACCAAGCTGTCTTGGCTCAGAACAAGTTCCCTGCGAAGTTTGAACGTCAATTGATGGGTATTACGAAAGCATCGCTTTCTACTGACTCGTTCATCTCTGCTGCATCGTTCCAGGAAACAACTCGTGTGTTAACTGAAGCGGCTGTAACAGGTAAAGAAGATGATTTACGTGGCTTGAAAGAAAACGTTGTAGTAGGTCGTTTGATTCCAGCAGGTACTGGTCTTGCGTACCACTTAGAGCGTCGTCGTCAAGAAGCAGAAGCTGCAGAGCATGAGCTTCATAATGACTTCAGCGAAGTAGACCAAGCATTTAGCCAAGCATTAAACTCTGAACAATTCTAAGTTTAGACTGGCACTAAAAAAGGCACCTTAGGGTGCCTTTTTTATTTATATTTATTTATAACAATTTTAAATTGTAATTACATAAACATATTAAAGAGCCATTATTTTATTACTTAAGCGGGATAAATACTCCACAAAAACACACTAGGCTACCTGCTTATGAAGACTGGAGTAAATCTAATGAAAAAAATGATGATGATTGTTAGTGTTGGCCTGATGTCTACAACTTTGTTTGTTGGTTGTCAGAATGCAAGCCCAGAAAGTCAACGTATTGGTTCAGCTGCTATTGGTGGTGGTGCAGGTGGTGCAGTAGGAAAACACGTGGGCGGTAATATAGGTGCAGGTCTAGGAGCGGCACTCGGTGCAGGTGTTGCGGCTAATGCAAAAGGGTCTAGCAGTAAAACCGTACGTAATAGTGCAATTGGTGCTGGTGTCGGCGCTGTATTAGGTGGAGCAATTATTGGTGGTGACGCTGGTGCTGCTACAGGTGGAGCATTGGGTGGTAGTGCCGGTGCAGCCTATGAAGAGAAGAAAGGGAAGTACTAAAAGTATCCTTAATAATTGTTAAACTATAGAAGTCTTTATGTGATTAAAGACTTCTTTTTTATAATTAAAATTTTGCTTAATAAATATAAAAGCCAGAGCTTTACAAAATATCAATCGATTAGGACAGACGGATAACACAATCTGATCAAATTCCTCATAAAAGGGGATTATTCTTTTCTCTAGAACAGATCATTGTGAGAACGGTCATGAAAAAAACAATTGGATTAGTTTCTGCTTTAATGTTGTCTACACTTATGTTCACAGGCTGCCAAAATATGAGCCCATCTGACCAACGTATTGGTGCAGCAGCAGCAGGTGGAGCACTTGGTGGTGGTTTAGGTAACCATGTAGGTGGAGGTATTGGTGCAGGCTTAGGCGCAGCGGTAGGTGCAGGCGTAGGTTCTAATACCCAAGGCGGCAGTAAACAGACAACGACTAAGAGTGCGATTGGTGCTGGTATCGGTTCAGTCGTAGGTAAAGCACTGATTGGTGGTGACTCTGGTGCTGCAATTGGCGGTGCAATCGGTGGTGGTGCTGGTGCAGCGATTGAAGAGAAAAGATAAAAAATTAACAAATAAAAAAATAAGCGCTTTTAGCGCTTATTTTTATTGAGGAAAAGGTTTTGCTTTTTTACGTCTGATATAAAGCGTTTTCTGAACCTCTGCAATTCTTACCCCAGATTCATCAAAAATGTTTAGATGATAAGTTCTTAAAACAGGTTCATAGTTCTCGGCAAGTTCACGAATTTGTTCTATTTCAGCTAAATCAACTCGAATATCTGCATATACTGTACTGCGTCCTGGGGAAAGAAAATTAATTTCAGCTGCTTTATCCCAAACAATATACTTTGATCCGAGATGATGCATAAGAATCATCATATAAAATGGGTCAACCATTGAATAAAGGCTTCCACCAAAATGTGTACCGACTAAATTTTGGTTTTTCCAAGTCAGCGGCATCTTTACCCGCACATGGCAAAGTTCTAAATTCATGATTTCAATATAAATCCCCGCCCCACGATAAGGGGGGTAGTGATTAAATAGAAATTTTGAAATCGTAGGATTGTTCTGAAGTCTTCTTAAAATACCCATAATAGTCAATTTTTTTTATTGCAACAGTATTCATACTAGATAAGTATCATCTTTTTTATATTGATGGCAATGCTCTATCCGACTAACGACATGATCGATTGAAAAACAAGATAGGAAATGATTATGCAGCCAAAAGTTCATACAGTAACAACAAGTGATCAACAAACGCTTTGTGCTAAAACATGGGGTGACGAAAAAAATACTCCCTTAGTTTTAGTACATGGCTATCCAGACAATCAAGAAGTATGGGAATCAATCATTGAGCATTTGATCAATGACTTCTATATTGTTACTTACGATGTGCGTGGAGCTGGTTTGTCATCTATACCAAAACGTATACGTGATTATCGTTTAGAGCGTTTATCTCTAGATCTCCAAGAAGTTGTTGATGAGTTATTACTAAATCGTCAATTCCATATGGCTGCACATGATTGGGGATCAATTCAGTCTTGGGAATCGGTCACTGAGCCTAAGCTCAAAGGTCGTTTATTATCATACACCACCATTTCTGGACCATGTCTTGATCATGCCGCTTTATTTTTACGTGATAAATTTAAATCTTCACCAGCTCAAATCTTAAAAATATTAACCAAATCTTGGTATATCGGGGCATTCCATCTTCCGTTATTAGCACCCATAGTATGGTCTCTATTTAGCCCAGAAAAATGGGGTAAAGTTCTTACTCAGCTAGAAAGGAAAAGTAATTTACCTTTAAATAATAATATTAATGCTGATGGAAAATATGGCATTAATTTATATCGTGCCAATTTTATTCCTCGCTTAACTGGCCCACGCCAACGTTATGCACAGTGCCCAGTAAAAGCGGTTATTTTAAAATATGATACTTTTGTAAGCCCAGAATACATCACTGAGGCTATGCCAAAGTGGGTTGAAAAATTTGAATATGTAGAGCTTGAAGCAAATCACTGGGCAATTCTGAGTGAGCCAGAGAAAATAGCAACTCATATTCGTGAGTTTATTAAAGCTCAAACTTAACAGTGAAATAACTGCATAAAACTGTTAATTCGGCGATATTTTCGGCTTCATAGATATGAATCTGCTAGAATATCGCCTTTTGTTTTGCTCTGAACTTATTCATGAATGCTGTCGTTATTGCGATTGCAGTGATGTTCTTATTATCACTGGCGCGCGTTTCTGTCGTACTGACTTTAGTGGTTTCTGCCATTGTGGGCGGCCTCGTAGCAGGTTTAAGCCTTTCTCAAACCGTTGAAGCTTTTAACGCTGGTCTTGGCGATGGTGCTGAAGTTGCACTTGCCTATGCAGTGTTAGGGGCATTTGCTCTGGCTCTATCAAAATCTGGTTTACCTGATTTACTTGCCCATAAGCTGATTGGTTTATTGGGAATGGAAGCTGGGAAAAGCCGTCAGACTAAAGTGAAATATCTCCTCTTAGGTATTTTATTAATTTCTGCTATTTTCTCTCAAAACCTTATTCCAGTTCATATTGCCTTTATTCCTGTACTGGTTCCGCCACTATTACGGGTAATGAACCATTTAAAATTAGACCGCCGCGCCGCCGCCTGTGTACTTACGCTAGGTTTGGTAGGTACTTATATTTTTCTTCCAGTTGGATTTGGTGCAATTTTCCTTGAACAGATTCTGATGGGAAATATCAACAAAATTGGGGCAGCGTACGGCTTACATGTTGATCGGGCAATGATGCCAATTGGCATGGCTATTCCTGTTTTGGGTATGGTTTTAGGCACCTTGGTTGCTGTATTTATTAGCTATCGTAAGCCAAGAATTTATGCTGATCGTGCGATTACACCTGTGACCACCATTGATTTAGATAAACCTCTTCGCGCAACTACCCAAGATGAAACAGCTGACTTAAAAGCAGATGCTGAAGAGTTAAAGCATGAAGCAGAGCAAGCACCAGTTATTGCAAAGAAAACAATCTTGATGGCACTGCTTGCAATTGGTTTAACGCTCGCTGCGCAGCTGTATTCAGGTTCGATGATTCTGGGTGGTTTAGTCGGTTTTGCTGTTCTATCTACTGCCGGAATTTTTAAATGGCAAGATGCAGATGATGTCTTTGTACAAGGCATGCGAATGATGGCTTTAGTAGGCTTTATCATGATTTCTGCTGCCGGTTTCGCCTCAGTAATGACTCATACTGGTGATATTAATCAGTTAGTAAATGGTGTAGTTGAGATTATTGGAGATAACCGCGCGCTTGCAGCATTCTTAATGCTTTGTATTGGCTTATTTGTGACAATTGGTATTGGTTCATCTTTCTCAAGTGTTCCTGTATTAGCTGTTATTTATGTGCCTTTATGTGTGCAGTTTGGTTTCTCACCATTAGCAACGATTGCACTTATTGGTACAGCAGCAGCATTAGGTGATGCTGGATCGCCAGCCTCTGACTCAACCTTAGGGCCAACAGCTGGTTTAGGGGTAGATGGGCAACATGACCATATTTGGGATACAGTCGTACCTACCTTTATTCACTTTAATATTCCGCTATTAATTTTTGGCTGGATCGCTGCAATGGTTTTATAAAGTTTTTATAAAATATTAAAGTGGAAACCTTCTTAATAATGATCTTTAGATTTAAATTAAGAAGGTTTTTTATTGTCTAAATAAAACATGTATTCAAAATAAATTATATTAAAATACTCGGAATTTAAAAGTATATTAAAATGGTTGGTAATATAAAATAATCTTGATTAATGAGGTTGGAATAAAAACCTATTAAAATAGTTGGATAATATATAATTTTATTTAAAACAGTAGTTTAAAAATAAACTATAAAATAATTTTATAATGAGTATTGCATGGTTTTAAAATAAATGTTTATTATAAATATAAATAAGGTTGGAGATATTAAAGTGTTCAAAAAAGCTTTGGTTATTGCATTAATGGGGATGTCTTCTTTTACTTTTGCTGGTAACTGGCAAGTGAAATTTGGTGGTAGCGTTATTGCTCCATCAGAAGATACAACAACACCTTTAGGCGTGGTAAAAGCAGATCATGAATATGCATTTACACCATCTGTAGAATACTTTTTTGGTCAATCTCCATTTTCTGCAGAATTATTATTAGCAACACCTATTAATCATGATGTATTGCTAGATGGTAAAAATGCAGCACGTATAAAACAATTACCACCAACAATTACTGCAAAATATCATTTTAAAAATTCGACTCGTTTCACACCGTATATTGGTATTGGTGCTACAGCATTTATTCCTTGGGATGAAGAAGGGGCGGCAGTAAAAGTTAAAGAAGATTTTGGCGTGGCAGGTCAAGTTGGTTTTAATTTCCAACCTGCTGATGCTAAAAACTGGGGTGTATTTGTAGATGTACGTTATGCTGATATTAGTCCTGAAGTAACAATTGATCCATCAATTGCTAACTACAAGTTTGATCTAGATATTAATCCTTTTGTTTACACTTTAGGTTATAGCTATAAATTTTAAGCATAATAATAAATAGAAAAATATAATAATAAACCTAGACTCAGGCACCTCACATATATTTTATGTGAGGTTTTTTTATGGATTTTATTTGCACTAAAAAAGCATAAAACAGACAGTTTTACACATATTTTCTGCAAGTTTTTCGTGCGATGCTGCAAAAACGAAAACGGAAAAAAGTATTTGTAAAAACCGTTCTTTAAATGATGCAGATGTAAAAATGGCAACGACGTATCAAATCGTTCTGCATGCTTTACCTATGGGTGGGCGAGATAACCAGAAAGATACTCAGCAGCAATGGCTGAAAAAAAGAAATGCTTGTGCTGCCAATGTCAGTTGTATTAGCAAAGCTTACCAACAACGTCAAAAGCAATTAGATACGATATTGCAAGATAGGGTGTTAAGCCACGGCCCATTTTAATTAGAGTAAAAATTTTTAATATTCAGGATTGAAAAATTCTAAAAGTACTCCATTCATAAAGCATTCGAGAACAAACAGCTTCAAAATTTAAGGAGTGATTTATGAGTGAACAAGCATCACAAAATTATAGTTTCCAAGCAGAAGTTGCCCAGCTTTTACATTTAGTGACGCATTCTCTCTATTCTAACCCTGAGATTTTCTTACGTGAGCTTATCTCTAATGCATCAGATGCATGTGATAAGTTACGTTTTGAAGGAATTAATCATCCTGAATATTATGAAAATGATCCAGACTTACATGTACGAATCAGCTTAAATAAAGAAGATAAAACCTTAACGATTTCTGATAACGGTATTGGTTTAAGCCAACAAGAAGCAATTGATAACTTAGGTACAATTGCTAAGTCAGGCACTAAAGATTTCATGTCAAAATTGACTGGTGATCAAAAAGCAGATGCTCAATTGATTGGTCAATTTGGTGTTGGTTTTTATTCAGGTTTTATTGTTGCAGACAAGATTACGGTTGAATCACGCCGTGCGGGTCTAGAGGCATCTGAAGGGGTGCGCTGGATTAGTGGTGGCACAGGCGAGTTTGAAGTTCAGCAAATTGATAAGGCCTCACGTGGTACTGACATTATTCTTCATTTACGTGATGATGCACTTGATTATTTAGAATCTTATAAAGTTAAGCAAATTGTTAATAAATACTCTGACCACATTAGCTTGCCAATTGAAATGCAAAAAGAAGTTTGGCAAGAAGAAGAGGTTGCTGAAGGTGAAGAGCCTAAAGGCGGCCAAATGGTCAAAACTGACGAGTGGGAAGCGATTAACTCGGCAAGTGCTTTATGGACACGTAATAAAAGCGAAGTGACTGAAGAGCAATATATTGAGTTCTATAAAAACTTAACTCATGACTTTGAAGCACCATTGGCTTGGGCACATAACCGTGTTGAAGGTAGTACGGAATATACCCAATTACTCTATATTCCAAGTAAAGCACCACATGACATTTTTACTCGTGAAGCAAAAGCGGGAATTAAGCTATATGTAAAACGCGTCTTTATTATGGACGATGCAGATAACTTAATTCCAAACTATTTGCGCTTTGTCCAAGGTGTAGTGGATAGTGCTGATTTACCGCTTAATGTTAGCCGTGAGTTGTTGCAAGAAAGCCGTGATGTCAAAACGATTCGTGAAGGTAATGCACGCCGTGTATTAACTGTACTTGATGGTTTGGCTAAATCGGAAGATGAAAAAGACCAAGAAAAATTCAAGACCTTCTACAGTGAGTTTGGTTCAGTACTTAAAGAAGGCTTGGGCGAAGACTTTGGTAACCGTGAACGTATTTTAAAATTATTACGTTATGCGACTTCAACAAATGATGAAGTAACGACTTCTTTTGCTGACTATAAGGCACGTATGAAAGAGGGCCAAAAAGCCATCTATTATGTGACTGCTGACAGTCTAGCAGCAGCGAAAAACTCGCCGCAGCTTGAGTTGTTTAAGAAAAAAGGCATTGAAGTGTTATTAATGGCAGAGCGTGTTGACGAATGGGCAATGAATTTTGTTCAAGAGTTTGACGGTACGCCATTAAAGAATGTGTCTAAAGGCGCGGTTGATTTAGGCGATTTGCAAGATGCTGAAGAGAAGAAAGCACTTGAGCAAGCAGCTGAACAGTTTAAGCCTGTTGTTGAGAAACTAAGTGACTCATTAAAGGCTAAAACTAAAGAAGTACGTGTAACTACACGTCTAGTTGATTCTCCAGCGTGTTTAGTAACAAGTGAAGGGGAGTTGTCTCCGCAACTTATTCGCATGCTAAAACAAGCTGGACAAGCAGTGCCAGAAATCAAACCGATTTTAGAAATTAACCCTGAGCATCCTTTAGTGAAAAAACTTGAAGGTTCAGAGCAGTTTGATGACTTGGCAAATGTGATTTTCGATCAAGCTGTGATTGCTGAAGGTGGTTTGCCAGAAGACCCAGCAGCTTATGTGAAACGTATTAATAGTTTATTACTCAAGTAATTTAGCTTTAAAAAAAGCCTCTGGACTATCAGGGGCTTTTTTTTTGTGGATAAAGAAAGAGTTATCCACAATTTGGCAATTTATGATTAAAAATTAGCTTCTAGATTTATTTGAACGCTGAGTTGGTGTTTCGGATCATCATCAATATGGTTAAAAAAATTAAGATCATTTTGCATAAAAATCCAATCTCTCCATATCGGTTGGCGCCATGAAATATAAGGGCCCCAGCTATTTAGTCGAATATCATTTTTGGTATATACGCCACCGCTATAAATACCGTAAGTCAGGCTATTATCTTTTACAAACTCAAATTGTTGAAAAGTCCAATTGCCCCAGTTGTAATCTTCATTTTCGCTCTTGTTTACATTAAATTTATTAGAAAATAATGTGTTATCTTGCATTTTTTGCGTTAGGTTTAGCGTGGTTTCAGTGTAATTTCGGCTAGTAGATCCGTAGCGAAATATCTGCTCTGTATCAAAGCTAATGTTATGTCTCAAATTCCATTTCTTTTTAGCCAGAAACTGGACATACACATCACTCTCAGAGTTAGAGCCTAAATCAAGGTCATTTTCAAAAGGCATCCAAGTTGAAATGGTGGCCCAGCTTGCACTCAATGGATTAGTAGCCGAAATCTGTGCCGATGAGGTCTTCTTCTTTTTCTTACCAAAGGCTTTATAAGTTTGTTCAGGCTGAGTCGCACGTTTCCATAACGTATCATTTCCAAATACAGCCATAAGCTCTTGAATTAAACCAGCATCAGATAAAGTATTGTTTGCTTCTACTTCACAAGGTGAGCGTGAAAGTGATTGTCTTTTTACTTTAGTGAAACTCGTAGAAGAATAGGGATAACGCCGTGACCGTTGGTGTTTTAAAGAGTTATAAAAAAATTGAGTATGTGGAAGTAAAGCTAATACACCTAAACTATAAATACAAATGAAGACTGTCGATTTATTTTGAAATGGAGAAGAAAATTGATTCATTTTTAAAGATAAGGAATCAAAAACAAAAATTAGAACAGTACTTTAGAAGGCTAAGCTTAAAATTTTATTTAAAAGTATTTTGTTATTCATCACCTTGGATAAGGTTCCAAGGTGATGTTTGCTAGCTTAGAAAAGTGCTTCTAAACGCAAGAAGGTGCTGACAAAATGGTTGCGATCTTCGCGGTGGTCATTAAAGTAATTTACATCGCCTTGTACAAAGAACCACTCACGTAAAACGGGTTGGCGCCATGAAACAAACGGTCCCCAACTGTTTAAACGCAAGTCATTGTCGTTGTAATAACCACTTGTATAAATCCCATAGTTAAAACGGTTGTTTGCAAAGAAACTGTGCTCGCGGAATGTTCGGTTTTCCCAAGCTAGATCGTCATCTTGATCATCGGCATAGGTTAGGCTGAACTGATTGGATAAAATCGGTTGATTCGGTCTAGCATGGGTAAGTTCAAGATTAGTACGTAAGTAGTTTTCGCTGTCTATGCCGTAACGATAAATTTGTTCAGCATAAAACTTAAAATCATTACGAAGTTGCCAATCTCTCGATGCTTTTAAACGAACATAAATATCGTCTCCAGAACGAATACCTAAGTCTGCATCGGTTTCAAAAGGCAGTTTTTTCGAGAAATTTGACCAACGTAAAGCAATTGAGCTGTTGTCATCTCGAGTTTGCTTACCATCTAACTTCTTATTAGAGTCTTGATTTGGGTTTTGGTTAATATTAGCTGGGCTGTTATTAAATTCATTATCTAAAGAGTCATCACCAAATACCACGCTTAAACGTTTTTCTAGTGTAGGGAGCTTAATCTTACCGCGAATTCTGGGCTTAATTTCAAAGTTGTCATATTCATTCCAATAGTTATCCACCATGACGCGAATGGTTGCTGTTGCAGGTTTTTGTGGATCAACTTCACCAAACCAATTATCAATTTTTTCAGAAGTACGATCGGCCCAATTACGAATTTTCTTTTGCTTACGATCAACCCATGTTTGATCTTCGGTTTGTTCGGTAGGCGGAACAATAGGCTCATTAGACTGCTCTGGAAAAATGGTTGGGGTTGCGTCTACCCAACGCGGAATTTGATCTAAGAGATTTTCGTCTGTGGTGACTTCAGTTTGTACTCCAGATGATGTACTTCCTATTTGTTGGTTTGTAGAAGAAGAGGCGGTCTCTGCATGAGCGATGCATACTGAACCAAATCCAATCGTTAAAAGTGCAAAAAGTTGCCGGTACGGCATTACATGAAATGTTTTCATATCTATCTTTATGTTTTGTTGTTGTTTCCACTTTTGTTGATTTTTCTAATAAAATCAAGAGGGAGACACAAAAGTTAAGTAAATTTAACTTTTTTTACATATTTGAAATAAATGAAAAAGTTTAAGCTATTAGCGATTATTTTTAGCCAAAAAAAATCCCCCAGTGAAGGGGGATGATAGATCAAGGAAACTTCAAATTCCGATCATTAAACACATAAAAAACAGAACATTACAGCGCGAATATTCTAAGCGGCAATAATAAACTGATTTTTAGCAATTAGATAGTTCTTTTTTTAGAACGCTCTATTGCTAAAATGATGATAAAACATACGATTTGATCACATTTTAATTGTGTTCATTTATTTCTTTGGAACATCACAAGTTTCATCGGTACAAACAGCCGCATCATCTTGCTCGACTTCTTCAGTATTTGCTTTGAGTTGTGCTTTTTCCAAAACTTGTAAAAAGACTTCACGTGGTTGAGCGCCAGCAAGAGCGATTCTTTGGTCGAATACAAAAAATGGCACGCCAGTTACATTAAGCTGCTCACGTGCAATTTTTTCATCATGGCGGACAAAGTCAGATAGTTCATTGGTATCTAATACATACTCAACTTCGGCATTATCAAGGCCAATACGAGATGCAATTTCTTCTACAACTTCACGTTCGCCAATTGCGAGACCTTCGGTCATATAAGCATGAAAAAAAGCTTCTTTTGCTTCATTGCCTAAACCTTTGCTTTGCGCAAGGTGAACAATACGGTGTGCATTAAAACTATTGCCTGAGTTGGCTTTTTGCCATTGGAAATCAATACCTTCAGAAGCAGCCATGGCCGCAATATTGCGCTCCATTTCTTCCATCTCTTCATAGGTACGGCCATATTTTTTAGCTAGACGCTCAGTATTTGAAGTGTCATGTTTTGCTGGCGCATCAGGATCTAATTCAAAACTATGCCAGTGAATTTCAAGATCAATACCTGCTTCAGCAGCTACATGCTCAAGGCGTTTTTTGCCGATATAACAAAAAGGGCAAACTACATCAGACCAAACATCTACACGCATGGGAGAATCTCATAAATTTTAATTACCCATCATAATAGGGATGATGGATAAGGATTTAAAGCTTTGAGTAGCGAATACAGTGTTGCGTATTGTGAAATAAATGGCATATAAAGAAGAATAAGCTCTATTTTATAACTATAAAGAGCAAAACTATAAAAAGGGAAATAGGAGGTGTGTATGCGCCGAGTTTTGGTTGCGATTGCAAGTCTGATTGTTATCACAAGCATTATTTTTTTCACCTATCAGCATATCAAACAACAGCAAGCCAAAGACAGTAGTCAAATGTTTGATGTCGTCATGACTGAAAAAATGAATCAGCTTTATGACCAAGCACAAGACTGGTCTAAACCCGTCCAGCTTGATATTCACGATAAGCGTTTGGCAGGACACTATAAGCAAATTTCAGAATTTCTTTTAAGTTATTGGATTCAAAATATTAATGCACGGAATGCGTACTTAAGAGAACTCAAAGCAGCAAAATGGGACACTTTTTTAAATGTGGACCGTTTAGATCTTGATAAAAAACAAAAATTTGTAGAAACCGAAAAGATGCTAGCTGATGTTCGTACAGCTTCGGATCAGTATCAAACTGAATATGAAAAGATTCATAAAACTTTCTTAGCAAAGGTTCAAGAATTATCTGTTGATGCAGAAATGAGGCAACTTCTTGAAATGAAATTGGGAACTCAGCAAAAAGCAGATCAAGACCATGCAATTTTTATGATTGAGCTACAAATTTTAGATAAAGCAGAACAAATGTTTAAGCTTCTAAAAAATTATGAATGGCAAAAGAAAGATCAGATGATTCTTTTTCATGAAAATGCTCAGGTCAAAAAGTTTAATGGGCTTTATCAAGATGTTCTAAAACTAAATGCAAAAATTGAAAAAATTAAGAAAAAAAATGTGGCTGCGCTCGAAGGAGATTTAAAAGAATAAGCGGAGCATGAGCATCAAATATTATGATTTGGTGCTCTCGACTTTTCCTTTGGTTAAAAAAGATTGTAATAAACTTTGAGAAGTTTGTAGTTTGTTTAACTGCTCAGACACATGCATGAGTTCAGTTTGCAGTTTTTCTTGAACCACTGAGCACAACGTAAATACGCGTTCATCTAAATCAAAACAAGGCAGCAAAACCTGAATATCTTTTAGGTGCATGCCTGCATCATTTAATATTTTAATTTTCTTAATATTTTCAATATCTTTTTGCGTATAACTTCGATAGTTATTACTCGCTCGAAGAGGCTGTATAAGCCCTAAGCTCTCGTAATAACGCAGCATACGAGGACTTACTTTTGTAAGCTCGGCAACTTTAGCTAAGTTCATAAAATGGGGTTGACCTTAACAGTGGTGTCATAGTTTAGCATGTTTTTATCTTTCAAAATGGTACTTGTTCAATGATCAGAAAACTCATTTTATTGGTGTTATTCGGATTAATGTCATTTGTTGCAAATGCCAAAAAACTTGAACTTCAGGAGAAGAACATGCGTCAAATATTTGTGCTTCACGGTTACTCTGCTTCTATCGATGATCATTGGTTTCTAGATTTAAAACATCAAATAGAAAATGAAAATAAAACGGTTACTTTAATTCCATTTCCAGATTCTGAGAATCCAGACGTAGATGCATGGCAGAAAGTTTTAGATCAACAGATCCCTAAGGTGGATGAAAATACCTATTTTGTTGCGCACAGTTTAGGGGTGATTACGTTACTGTACTTTTTGCAAAGGCATGATTATCAAAATATTGGAGGAATGATTTTAGTATCTGGATTCTCTGGTCTCATTTCAGATTCTTCTGTTCTCAATAGTTATATAACGAAGAGTAAAGTCGATACGAACTACTTTAAGGACATAAAGAAAAAGCTGGTGTATTTATCTGATAATGATGATTTGGTTCCGCCCAAACTGACTATTGAATTGGCAAAAGAAATTGATGCGCCGTACATTACCGTTCCTAATGGCGGGCATTTTTTAGGTCGTGAAGGTTATACGGCATTTCCGCAAGTCGTGAATTCTTTAAAAGAGATGTTAGACAGCAAATAAAACCAATAAGTTAAATCGCACTCTATAATCTGAACACTTTTGTTCAAGTTATAGAGTGTTTTATAGGATGCAGTTTAATAAATAGAAGAACCATACTTTTACATTAAAAAATTTAATTATATTTACCGTTTATCTGAGCCTTACTGAATCAAATTCGACTTTGTTGTAGCCTATTTATAGATACTTTTAATTTAATCATCATCTTTTAATTGAAATAGGGTGACTGATTTTTGGAGCAAGTTATGAACTTTCTAAAACAATCAGCCTTCATTGCTGCATTTGCTTTTATGGGTTTACCGACTGTTCAAGCAGAGGAAGTAGCGACTTTACCAACAATTCGCGTTATGGCTGAATCTGAGCTACGTGAAGAGGTAGGATTTGTACCCTTCCAAGAAGATAAAAAAGTGCGTCAGGCTCTGCAACATCATGAGTATAAAACGCATTACGATATACAAAATGCTTTAGTCCCTGAAGGCATGACGACAGTAGATTATCAGCCAGTTATGGCTCAGCCCGATTTGTCCCAGCTTTCGCCATTTCTACAAGAATATATTTTAGCGGTAGCGGGTGGAATACAGTCTTCTGATCCAACCAATGGTATCTTTGAAATGTTAAGACCTTTGAATATTAATCGAAGTAATGTTGATGCTTATCGTGAGGGTACGATGAAAGTTAACCTTAGTGACCTCATAAAATTACAACAGCAAATTCAAGATGGTTTAAAAGGACGTTAAAATAAAAATCCCCGCATTGAGCGGGGATTTTTTTATCTTGGTGTTAATTAAACACGTTCGATTACTGTTGCAATACCTTGACCAAGGCCGATACACATGGTCGCAAGACCGATTTGAGTATCTTGTTGTTCCATTACGTTTAACAACGTAGTGGTGATACGCGCACCAGAACAGCCTAGTGGGTGACCCAAAGCAATCGCACCACCATTTAAGTTAATGATGTCTTGCTTGTCATAAATACCTAAGCCTTTCATTACTGATAAGCCTTGAGCAGCAAATGCTTCGTTTAACTCGATAGTTTGAATATCAGCCATCGTTAAACCAGCACGTTTAAGCGCTTTTTGAGTTGCTGGAACTGGACCGTAACCCATGATTGCTGCGTCACAACCTGCAACCGCCATAGAGCGAATTACAGCGCGTGGTTTTAAACCTAACGCTTGTGCGCGTTCAGCAGACATAAGTAACATTGCAGAAGCACCATCAGATAAAGCTGAAGATGTAGCCGCAGTTACAGTGCCGCCTTTCGGGTCAAATACAGGACGTAATGCTTTGAACGCTTCAAGGTTTGCATCTGGACGAATTACTTCGTCGATGTCGCAAAGGATTTTAAAGCCATTTGCATCGTGGCCTTCAACACCAACGATTTCGTTTTTGAAACGACCTTCTTGAGTTGCAGCCCAAGCACGGCGGTGAGATTCAACACCAAAAGCGTCTTGCTCTTCACGGCTAATGCCATTCATGCGACCTAACATTTCAGCAGTTAAGCCCATCATGTTAGATGCTTTTGCATAGTGTTTAGATGCTTCTGGGTTTAAGTCGATGCCGTGCATCATACCTACGTGGCCCATGTGCTCTACACCACCAATAATGAAAATATCACCTTGGTTTGTTGCGATCTGTGCAGCAGCAGTATGAAGTGCTTGCATAGATGAACCACAAAGACGGTTTACAGTCTGACCTGCTACAGTTTTTGGTAAGTCAGCCAATAAGCCGATGTTACGGCCAATATTCATACCTTGTTCTAGAGTCTGGTTTACACAGCCCCAGATTAGGTCTTCAACTTCGTTTACATCAAACTGGTTACGAGCAACGAGTGCACGAACCAATTCAGCAGATAAGCTGTCAGCACGTACATTACGGAACATACCGTTTTTGGTTTTACCCATTGCAGAACGTACGCCATCAACGATGACAACGTCACGTGGATTTAAAGTAGCCATTCACGTTGCTCCTTAACCATAGAATTTTTTGTTGTTAGCAGCCATGTCGCGCAACATTTGTGGCGCTTCATAAGCCTTACCTAAGTGTGCATATTTGTCGCAAAGTGCAACGTATTCAGCAACACCAGTCTGGTCGATATAACGACATGGACCACCACGGAATGGAGGGAAACCTACACCCATAATCATTGCCATGTCTGCTTCAGCAGCAGTTGCAACGATGTTGTCTTCTAAGCAACGAACTGTTTCGTTACAGAAAGCAAGCATCATGCGGTCAATGATTTCTTGGTTATCAAACTCGCGTTTTTCACCAGTGACGAAAGGAGCAATGATTTCATATGCTGTTGGATCAACAGTTTTTGCTTTTTTGCCTTTCTTATCGAGTTCGTATTTGTAGAAACCAACGTCATTCTTTTGACCAAGACGTTTAGCTTCGTACATTGCTTGGATTGAACCTTTGTAGTCTGGCTTCATACGGTCTGGGAAACCTTCAGCCATGACTTCTGCACCATGTACACCTGTGTCGATACCTACAACGTCGATAAGGTAAGCAGGACCCATTGGCCAGCCAAATTTCGACATTACATTGTCAACTTGCTGGAAGTCTGCGCCGTCTTTTACAAGAAGGTCAAACGCACCAAAGTAAGGGAACAATACACGGTTAACCAAGAACCCTGGGCAGTCGTTTACAACGATTGGTGTTTTACCCATTTTTTGAGCAAGAACAACAGTAGTTGCAATCGCTTCTTCAGAAGTCTTTTCACCACGAATTACTTCTACAAGCGGCATCATGTGAACTGGGTTGAAGAAGTGCATACCAACGAAGTTTTCAGGACGTTGTAATGCTTTTGCTAAACGCGTGATTGAAATCGTAGAAGTATTAGAAGCAATAATCGTATTTTCACGAACATTCTTCTCAGTATCCGCAAGTACCATTTCTTTTACTTTTGGATTTTCTGTAACTGCTTCGATCACGATGTCAACTTCTTTAAACTCATCGTAGCTTAAAGTAGGACGGATACGTGCAAGCGTTTCACCCATTTGCGCAGGTTTCATTTTCTTGCGTTCAACTTGTTTAGTTAACAAGCTGTTCGCTTCTTTCATACCTAGAGCAAGTTGTGGGTTACCAATATCTTTCATGATAATTGGTGTACCTTTGCTTGCCGCTTGGTAAGCAATACCACCACCCATGATACCAGCGCCAAGTACAGCTGCTTGGTTTACAGGGTGTGCACCTTTTTCATGTTTTTTAGCAGTTTTCTTAACAACTTGGTCATTGAGGAATAAACCAATCAATGCACCAGCTTGTGGTGTAATCGCAGCTTTTGCAAAACCTTCAGCTTCAGCTTTTAATGCTTCGTCACGCGCAAGGCTTGCACCCGCTTGTAATGAATCAAGTAATAATTTTGGAGCAGGGTATTGAGCAGGGTTTGCTTTAGCAAGCACTGCACCTTTTGCAGTATTGAACGCCATCATTTGTTCAAGCGGGTTCAATTTTACAGCTTCAAGCTTTTCTTGACGTTTTGCTTTCCAGTTTAAACGACCAGAAATTGCTTGCTTAACTAAGTCAGTTGCAGCTTCAAGTAATTTATCAGCAGCTACAACCGCATCTACCGCACCATCTTTTAGGGCAGCAGCCGGTTTTTTAGGAGCAGCCATCGCCATCCATTCAACCGCGTTGTCGATACCGATCAGACGGCTTAAACGTACGCTACCGCCGAAACCTGGGTAAATACCAAGTTTAATTTCCGGTAAGCCCACTTGTGCAGCTTCTGACATCACACGATAGTCACAAACTAAACACATTTCAAAACCGCCACCTAACGCCATACCGTTAATAGCAACAACTTTTGGAATCTCTAAATCTTCAAAGCTATTGAAGATTTCGTGAACAGGCATAAGCCAGTCAACAATCGCTTTTTCGCCTTGTGCGAAGTTTTCACCAAATTCGGTAATGTCTGCCCCAACAATAAATGTCGATTTGCCCGAGGTAACAACTAAGCCTTTAATATCATTATTTGCTTTTACCGCAGCAATAGCAGCTTGGAAATCTTCAATTGTTGCACGGTTAAATTTATTGACCGACTCACCTTGTAAGTCAAAGCGGAATTCTGCAATTCCGTCCGAAAGCATTTGGACGGTAATGGCATTGCCAGCGTGGATCATGCCTGATCTCCTTAGTTTTGGAGGACTTCTAAGTTGATGTTATGAAGCGTGTGCACATCTTAGGTACACATTTATGCTTCGCTAATCTTACGATAACTATATCTAAAAAAAACCTGACAAGTTGTATCAAGCCGTGACGCAAGGGTCATCTTATTTATTATTCAATTCATCTATATGAAATGCATAAAAGAAATCATAAAGATAGCTAATAACGAAAGACATTTGTTTTAATTTAACTTTTTCTTGATAAAGCATTGGAATTATCAAATTTTTATATAAAAACGAATAAGTTTTAAAAGTTAATTTTTTGTCAAAAATGTCAATTGTTAGTGGGATCATCTGTAAATAACAGTAATAATAGTAATAAATTTTAACTTCCTTAAATTTATGGAAAAATACACTATATTTAAAATTTTTATTACAACAGCGCTGTCTATTATTTGACTTAATTTTTTTACATTCGCTTTTTCTAAGTCAATTTTGTTAAAATTTGCGCCAATTAAATAAACTTCCGGTTTCTCTCCTTAAATATAAGGTGAAGTTGCCCCTAATCTTTTGAAAGAGTAGCAATATGATTAAGTGGATCATATTAGCGATTTTTGTGATATCAGCATTGTATATCCAACATCGCGGCAAAGTGCGTCACTCGTTTTATCGTCAATTTTTTGACCATTCAACCTTGCTCGCACCGATTAACTTTTTAATGTACATCTTTTCAAAGGTGCCGAATCAGCCTTATATCGACACACAGCATTTTAAAGATCTAAAAGTGCTGGATGAAAATTGGGAAATGATTCGAGATGAAGCGAAAGCTTTATATGACCAAGGCGGAATTAAAGCTTCAAGTACCTATAACGACTTAGGTTTTAACTCATTCTTTAAAACAGGTTGGAAGCGTTTTTACCTAAAATGGTATGAATCGAGTCATCCATCTGCTGCTGAGCTTTGCCCAAAAACTACAGCACTTCTTAAAACATTGCCGACAATTAAAGCAGCAATGTTTACCGAGCTTGCACCTGACAGCCGTTTGGTAAGACACCGTGATCCGTATGCAGGTTCATTGCGTTATCACTTGGGTTTGATTACGCCGAATGATGATCGTTGTTTTATTGACGTCGATGGCGAAAGATATTCTTGGCGTGATGGTCAAAGTGTTGTGTTTGATGAAACTTATATTCACTATGCTGAAAATAAGACTGATCAAAACCGTATTATTTTCTTTGCAGACGTTGAACGTCCAATGAAAGTAAAATGGATGGAGCGTTTCAACCATTGGTTTGGTCGTAAAGTGATGACTGCGGCAAGTTCACCGAATGAAACAGGCGACCAAACAGGTGGCTTAAATAAAGCTTTTGCTTATCTTTATCAAATTCGTATTAAAGCTAAAGCCTTAAAAGCATCGAACCGTAAGTTGTATTATTTCTTGAAATGGTTCTTGATGCTTGGGATTTTCTTTTTGATTTTTGTTCGACCATATGTATTTTAATAAAAAACGCCCCAAAGGGCGTTTTTTACTTTAAGCAATTTTATTTAAATTATTTTAAATATCAATTCTCTAAAAATAGTTAAAGTTCCAATAAATTAAGTTTTTATTAAGTTTTAATTAATAAAAAGTCACATTGTTCCATTCAGCAGGTTTCTTACTATTTAAAAAATTAATAATTCGAGATGGTTTTATTTCAAGTGTTGCTTGACCGTAGTCCGAGCTAAAAAGAGTATTAATGTAATTTGTAGGTGCCTGATCAATTTCAATCACATTAGGTAAAACCCATTTTCCTGTTGGATTTTCTGGAACCTCATTAACGACTTGAATATTATTTGATGTCTTGGATGTTGCTAAACGCAAAGCATGTGTCAATACCCCATCTTTATGGTAAACAACGGCGTAGGCATTATTACCATATTCTTTTGCTAATGGAGATTGATTGGCGGGTGTATTAATTAGTTCTCCATGTGCACTTACACCTATATGCGTCACTTTACCATCCTTCATCCAGACTACAGCGTGCTCTAGATCATGTCGGTGTCCTATGAAGTCTAAACTACCATTTACGGCTTTATCTTTAACAGTGTAAAGTGCAAAAATACGACCGCAGTAAATGGAATTCTGATAAGTCGTACATTTTTCTTTATAAATAATATTTGCTTTGCTCAATTGATCCCTATAGCTGCATTGACCCTCTAAAGTGCCTGAAGTATCCAAACCATTATTAGGGAAATAGTTTTCACCTTGTTTTTGTACTGGTGCTGAAGCTAAACATCCATCTGTATCGAAATCAAAGACAATTTTTCCATTTTCTAAATTTACAGGTTTCAACGTAGAAAGGCCTGTAATACATGCTGGTTGGTCTGTACTGCATAGAGGAACTTGGCTCCAGCCTTTTGAAAAACCTTGAGTTGAGTAGATCATGCTACCGATTAGAGTAAAGATTAAGATATATATATTCATATATTATGGATATTTTAAGAGTTGAATCCAAATATTAAAAAAGTTAAATGACATTATTTTTTCAGTTTTATTAAAATATTATTTTATGTAGACTTTAATAATATTTTGTTTTTTAATATTTTTTTATAAAAAATAAATTTATGTAAACTTGTACTAAGTAGATAATATGAAAAATGTATTGATTATTGATCTAAATGATTAATTTTGTGACCTATTTCACAGTGCTGGTAATTTGTTACAACTATTAAGAGCCAATAGGCAATTTTGATTCTACAATGGCGCGGTTTTTTCGAAGACTGGTCAGCGGAAGTAGGTTTTAAAATGGCTCATGCTCATCACGCAGCTCATGCACATGTTCATCATATCGAAGAGAGAAAAGAAGACAGTTCTCAAGGCGATTTAAAAACAAAAGTGATGTTAAGACAAGTAGCTTCAACGACTGGAAAATCTAAACGATCTAAAACTCAAAATCATAAAGCTGAAGACCAAAATATTAATTTGCATAAGTTCTCGAGTAAGCTCGAAAGTATCTCTGCCAACCATAGTAAAGAGAAATGCGCCAAAAATATCCGCATTGCTCTACAAGCGGCTGGAGCAGATGTGTCAAAGCATCCTGTAGCTGCTTCTGATTGGGGGCAAACGCTAGAAAAGAATGGTTATAAGAAAATTAAACCTGCTTTCAACCGTCCACAAGAAGGTGACATTTACATTATTGAGCGAACAAGTGGTCACACCTATGGTCATATTGCAGGCTATACGGGCAATGGTTGGTTCTCGGATTTTCGTCAAAAAACCTATGCGGTCTACAAAGAAAAAGACGTTAAATATAGTTACTATCGTCTAGATTCTTAAGCGAGTACGACACAATCTGTCGGACCATATCTAAATCCCTTTCCAAATTTATGTTCTGGCACAGTAAAGCACTTGAAAATTAGGGGTGAAAACATCACATTAGGTATTCAGTATTAAGCCATGCATGCCAATAGTGAATCAAAACGCTCGTCCTCATATTGAAAAAATTTTAGCCAACATGACCCAGCTTCCAGGTGTTTATAAAATGCTAGGGAAGGAGGGCGAATTATTATATGTCGGCAAAGCAAAAAATCTAAAAAATCGGGTGTCGAGTTATTTTGTTAAAACGATTGAGCATCCTAAAACACAAGCTTTAGTTGCACGAATTTATGATATTGAAACTTTGGTTACTCGTTCGGAAACTGAAGCTTTACTCTTAGAACAAAACTTAATTAAACAACATCGTCCGCCTTATAACATTATGCTGCGGGACGATAAGTCTTATGTCTATATTTTTGTTTCGGCTGACAAGCCTTATCCTCGGCTTGCCAG
Source organism: Acinetobacter sp. JADD-222 (assembly GCF_049310645.1). NCBI lineage: Bacteria > Pseudomonadati > Pseudomonadota > Gammaproteobacteria > Moraxellales > Moraxellaceae > Acinetobacter > Acinetobacter sp. JADD-222. The sequence continues at coordinate 34,296 of NZ_JBMOWI010000002.1, forward strand.
TGGGCGTGGTAAAGCTAAGCACCAAATTGGTAAGTTTTTTGGCCCGTACCCAAGTGCCTATAGTGCACGCGATACGTTACTGGTTTTGCAAAAACTTTTTAATGTGCGTCAGTGCGAAAATAGTTATTTTTCACAGCGCAAGCGTCCATGTTTGCAATACCAAATCAAGCGGTGTTCAGCTCCGTGCGTAGGTCTGATTTCGCCCGAAGATTATAAAGAAGACGTTAATAATAGTATTCGCTTTTTGCAAGGTGATACCAAAGAGCTTAATCAAGAGCTCATTGCCAAAATGGAACAAGCAGCGGCTGAGCTTGAATTTGAAAAAGCTGTTTTTTACCGTGATCGTTTATCTTTATTACGTGAAGTACAAGCCCAACAAGCCGTATTTAAAGTCAAAGGCGAAGCAGATATTCTGGCAATTGCATATCAGGCAGGCGTTACATGCGTGCAAATTATGTATGTACGCAATGGGCGAATGCTGGGTGGAAAAAGTTATTTCCCAGACATGCTCGGTGATGATCTTGGGCAAATGCTGAGTGACTTTATGGCGAACTTTTACTTTCAAGTTGCAGATGAAGTTCCCAATGAGCTTATCGTAAATATTGCTTTGCCTGACTGTAAAGAATTAGAAGAAGCGTTGGCACAGCAATTTAGCAAAAAGGTTCAGATTAAGAGTAATGTTCGAGAAACTCGTGCCGAGTGGCTGGAGCTAGCCGAAATGAACGTTCAACATGCCATTAAGGGGCAGTTGAGTAATCATTTAGAACTTAATGAACGTTTCCATCAGTTAGAGCAAGTGGTGGGAAGACCTGTCGATCGTATTGAGTGTTTTGACATTAGTCACACCATGGGTGAAGCTCCAATTGCCTCATGTGTCGTGTTTGACCAAGGTGGGGCACGTAAACGCGACTACCGTCAATTTGCGATTCAAGACATCACAGCAGGCGATGACTATGCTGCTATGCGGCAAGCCTTAACACGTCGTTATAAAAAGGCCATATTGCCTGATTTACTGTTGATTGATGGTGGTAAAGGCCAACTTCATATGGCGATGGAGGTCATGCAAGAGCTGGGCCTAGACGCTTTTATGGTGGGTGTATCTAAAGGTGAAGGGCGTAAACCCGGACTTGAAACCCTGCATTTTACCGACGGCACAAAAATCCAGTTACCGGAAGACCATAAGGCATTGCATTTGATTCAGCAGGTGCGTGATGAAGCCCATCGTTTTGCGATTACCAAACATCGTGCTAAACGCGACAAACGCCGAAGTACCTCAGTTTTAGAGGCAATTCCTGGGTTGGGGCCAAAGCGCCGTCGAGATTTATTAACTCATTTTGGTGGAATCCAAGGCGTTTTAAAAGCATCTGAAAAAGAGCTTACTCTTGTGCCCGGTTTTGGTGAAATGATGGCAAGAACGATTTATAAAATTCTGCATGAATAAAGATAGGTTTCTATGCCGAGTGACCAAATAGTTGGGATATAAGTACAAGAATGATCATTCACATTCCTTTTAAAATGATGAAAGATGTTTCATCAAAAGTCATAGTGCTTTAGGGAAGTGAATGTCATTATTGCAATTATTTGAAGAAATAAAACAAAAGGAATGGATTGAAATACCTGAAGGGTGGTTGCAGGGGCGAACTGTTTTTGGTGGTCTTGTTGCTGGACTACTCATGCAAAAAGCCTGCTGCAATATTCAAGATCCAAATAAAAGATTATTAAGCTGTAGTATTACTTTTGTGGGGCCTGTACAGCAGGGACCTGCTCAATTGACTATTGAAATTTTAAGAGAAGGGAAATCGGTCACTACGCTTGAAACCCGTTTATGGCAAGATGGTGCAGTACAAACGATTTTGGTCGCAAGCTTTGGTGTGCCGCGTGCGTCGAATATTAAAGTGCGACATGAGCCTATCGTTCCAGTTTATAGGCAACCTGAAGAGTTACAACCTATTCCTTTTGCTAGACAAATGCCAGAATGCTATCAACATTTTGATGTATGCTGGGCAGAAGGTCATTATCCTGTTACAGGAAGTCAGTATGCTGACTTTGGAGGATGGTCAAGGTTTAATCCCGATAAGCATGAAAATCGTCAAATGACTTTGCCAGATTTAATTGTTTTGATGGATATTTGGCCACCTGGTGTATTGCCGATGTTTAAGCAAGTTGCTCCTGCAAGTTCTTTAACTTGGCACATTACCTATGTCCATCCGTTCCAACATCAATTGTGTGACTGGTTTAAATATAAAGTAGTAACTGAATATGCAGGTGAAGGTTATTCCACAGAATATGCCCATCTTTGGGACCAAAATGATCATTTAATTGCAATTTTACGGCAAACTGTTACGGTATTTACCTAAGCAGTCCACTTCCTCGATTCATATATTTCGTATAAAGTGGCTGTTACAGATAGATACAATATTGAAGAAAGTATTTTTGTCTGTTACAAGATGCATGAAGACTTAATTGGCGGTGTTTATGACCACAGGGCGAATCCTGAATATCCCAAATATCCTAACATTAGCGCGTATTGCGCTTATTCCTGTATTTTTGGTGATCGCGTATTGGCCGCCTGCAATGGGTATTGGTGAGCACGAAGGAAGTATGAGTCGCCATATTATCTTGACGGCTATTTTTGTGTTTGCTGCTATTACCGATTGGTTTGATGGCTATTTAGCACGAACTTTAAACCAGACTTCAGCATTTGGCCGTTTTTTAGATCCAGTTGCAGATAAGCTCATGGTGGCGGCTGCACTGATTGTTTTAGTGCAGTGGAATCCAACCATTTCAATGGCTTTTGCGGCAATTGTGATTATTTCACGTGAAATTACAGTTTCTGCTTTACGTGAATGGATGGCTGAACTTGGCGCACGAACCAGTGTAGCAGTATCGACTGTAGGTAAATATAAAACAGCCTTTCAGATGATTGCCATTAGTGTGTTCTTACTTAATTGGCAGCCTTTAGAAATGCTTGCCTATGCTTTGTTGTATACAGCGGTCATTTTAACTCTATGGTCAATGTTTATTTATCTCAAAGCAGCTTGGCCTTATTTAAAGCAGCCTTAAGTGCATATTAAATGATGAAGCCTTTCTACAATGAAAGGCTTTTTTTATTTTTAAAGAGTGCAAGAATCGGGTCGTCATAGGGCTTTGGCTACTTTAATGTAAGATATAAGTGCTAAGGAGGTGACACATGCAAATGCTTTCTTCTCGGCAATTTGCTGTAATTGCCACTGTGATTGAATATTTATATGAACATCTAGACCAGCAACCCAGTCTGGACGATGTTGCGAGTCATATGAAGTTAAGCCCAAGCTATATTCAACGCCAGTTTCAAGAATGGGTAGGGATTAGCCCGAAAAAATTTGTGCAATATATGAGCTTGCAACAGGCCAAATATCATCTGTTGCAACAACGGAGTTTATTGGAAACCGCTTTAAATACGGGTTTATCTGGCACAGGACGTTTACACGATCTGTTTATTCAGCTTGAAGGGATGACGCCTGGGGAATATAAACAAAAAGGCGAAGGCGTTATTCTTAATTATTCGGTTGAGACAAGTCCCTTCGGTGAGTTGTTGGTGGTCAGTAGTGAAAAAGGAATATGTTCTATACGGTTTATCGAAACTCACGACAATATTGAACAACTAATTAAACAGTACTTTCCGAAAGCTCAATTGAAAAATCAGTCACCGATTTGGCATCAACAAATTGCAAAGTGGTTTGAACAGGATTTTTCAGAACACTTACAGCAAAAACTTCCACTTAATTTGGCTGGAACCCCATTTCAGCTACAAGTATGGGAAGCCTTGCTCACCATTCCGGAAGGGCAACTTCGGACTTACCAAGATATTGCAGAGCAAATTGGGAAGCCTAAAGCAGTTAGAGCCGTTGCTACAGCAATTGGGCAGAATCCGATTGCATATCTGATTCCTTGCCATCGAGTGATCCGTGCCACAGGGATGATCGGAGAATACCATTGGCAAAAAGGGCGTAAATTGGCATTGTTAGCTTGGGAGATGTCAAAGCAACACGGAGAAACCGTATGACCTTGGATTTATTTTCTCCAGAGCCTTGTGAGAATTTATTACCCTACGATGGTGAAGTTCAGGACTATGGTTGTATTTTAAGCCCTGAAGAAGCTGAACAATATTTTCACTACCTTTACCGACACCTCGCATGGAAACATGACGAGGCTAAGTTGTATGGCAAGCACTTTATTACAGCTCGAAAAGTTGCATGGTATGGAGATGACTACTATCAATATAAATATTCGGGTATTGCACGTGATTCTTTGCCTTGGGACAAAGCACTCGCCAAACTAAAAAAACAGGTAGAGCAAATACTTTCAGAAAAATTTAATTCTTGTTTGGCAAATCTTTATGAAGATGGAACCCAAGGAATGGCTTGGCACAGTGACTCGGATGTTTCTTTGGCAAGAACGACAACAATCGCCTCTTTAAGCTTTGGTGCTACCCGTAAATTTTCTTTTAGACATATTCAAAGTAAAGAGAAAGTTGAATTGTGGCTACAGCCAGGCCAACTCATCGTAATGCGCGGTGAGACTCAACAATATTGGCAACACCGTTTAAATCGCTCAACAAAGATTTTACAACCACGTATTAATCTTACTTTTCGGCAATTTAAGTTTTTATAACCTTCATTAAAAAGCGGGCAAGAAAAAAGCCCATGATGGCAGCATGAGCTTATTCCTCTGAGGGGATGGCAGCATGAGCTTATTCCTCTGAGGGGGATGCTTCTACTGATGAGCTGCTGATGAAAAGAATCATCAATAGGAGCTAAAATCATAATGTGAGAATATTTTGATATATTCAATGTTTTAAAGTGTAAGAAAAGTTTAAATTATCATAAAGTGGGGTTTTAGATCTCACCTTTTTCAGATAATTCCATAAAACGTTGTTCAATAAGTGCTGCATTTTCTTGCAAAATTTCGATGAGCTTTTCAACGTTTAAAAAATCAAAACGATTTTTAGAGGCAACTAAGGTCAAAGCTAAAGGTACTTCTTTGTTTGAAAATCGAACAGGAACCGCAAGGCCTGAAACATTTGGGTCAATCTCACCTTGTGAGAAATAGAACCCTTGTTTTTTAATTTTACGCATACGCTGAATAAAGCTCGGTTCATCTTCAGCAAAACCCGATTGTTTTAATTCTTGCTGGTAACGGTGGTAGTAGTCTTGCATGCGCTGCTTACTTAAATGCGAAACCATTGTTTTTGGAGATGATCCAACGTAAATCGGTCTTGGGCAGCCTCGGCCATATGAAAGTAGCTCAGTGTCTTTAAATATTTCATGATGTATATCAATGCAATAGTCATCATTTAAATAGGTAAGCAAACAGCACAGTTCAGTACGCTCTACAATATTTCGCATAAATGGCGTGCTGATTTGAACCAGTGGGTCGGTTGTTCTAGATATATAGTCAAGAACTGCAATTTTTGAGCCTAAGGTATAATCGCCAGAGGTTCCATTAATGCGTTTTAATAGATCAGCTGATACTAGCTCTTTAAGGTAACGGTAACTCGTTGGTTTGGACAAGCCAAGTTCTTCGCAAATAATATCGACATTAATGATTGGACGCGAAACCGAAAATAGGTCCAGTACGGTTAAAATTTTGCCAAAACTTGAAATTGCCATAATGTCTTGTTCGTATCCTTTAACAACGAGTCATCTTTGAGTTTTTATAACAGAAAAAAAGAAGATTTGTCTCAATTCTAAAATAAATGCCTGATTTGAGTATTTTACTCTGACAAAGAGAAAACTTCTCTCGGCTTATACATCATATACGATAATTAAAAAATATATCAAATTATCAAATGGAGATATTTTAGTTGACTAAATCGCTTTATTTTGAAAAAATTGCCAAACAAAATATCTAATCGAGAAATTAGTCGGTCCTAGATTGATTTCTTGATACCTCTTCTTTCCAAAGCTTGGCCGTTTAAATGGCGCCCAAACTGAAATCATCTCTGCCAATCAGGCGAGATGTGGAAAAATCATTGTATTGAAGGATGCTCCTCATATCATTTGCTTTGAGGCAAATGGCAAAGTTGTGTTGTCTTTAGAAAGACAATCAAATATTGAAGGGCATGCTCATCAGTTCAAATCTGTATTTGAGATGAGTTCATGTTATTAAAGCAAATACTGGCGTTTCGCCCGAGTAGGCTTGATCTGATCTTTGCCTTAAAAACATTTATTGCCGGAATGTTGGCACTATTTGTTTCGTTTGAATTAGATCTGATTAACCCGATGTGGTCGATTGGTACGGTCCTGATTATTGCCAATCCATATTCAGGAATGGTGTCCTCTAAATGTGTCTATCGAGTGGTAGGGACAATTGGCGGAGCTGTGATTGCCCTAACCCTAACGCCCCATCTAATTAATACACCTTGGATATTTACCGTGGTGTTATCGTTGTGGGTGGGTTTTGCGCTTTATGTGTCGTTACTCGATCGTACCCCACGTAGTTATGCTTTTATGCTGGCGGGTTACTCGACAGCTATGATCGTCTTCAATGCGATTACCTATATTGATCAATACAATATATTCGATATTGCTTTAGCTCGGGTTATAGAAATTTCGATTGGTGTGATTTCAAGTGCAGTGGTTTCTGCCACGATTCTTCCAATGCATATTGGCTCGGCAATTAAACAGCGGGTGATAAAAACCCTAAAAGATACAGAGAATCTGTTTGCTAATTTATTAAATACAGATTTGCAGCAGAACAATACCCAGCTTTTGGCTGCCATTACTCGCGACACCACAGACATCCATGCCTTGGCAGTACATTTGAGCTATGAAAAGGGCGAACTGCATGGTATGACCAAACCCTTGCAGGAAATGCTTCATCAAATCTCAATGGTGGTCGCTAATCTAGTCGCTTTATCTGAGCGTATTAAGCAGCTTCAAGAACTTAGATTTATCGAGACTCATGCAGAAAAACTGCAACAGCTTTCAGCTCATGTTGTACAGTTTTTAGAGCAAAAAGACCTGATTATTGATGAAAATATTTTGCAGTTGCCTGATGAGTTTGAAAGCGATTTTGCAAGTTTGATGGAGTCGGCTTCTACACATCAACAAGTTTTAGTTGCAGCCATGAAAATGGATGTGCGTCATTTCATTAGCAATGTTTTAGCGGTTAAAGTTTTGTGGCAGCGAATTCAGCAAGGTAATAAAGAAATCCCTGACAACATTACCCCAATGACGACCAAATATCCAAGTTTGCACCGTGACCATGGTGTGGCAATACGAGGCGGTATCAGTGCAGTCCTTATTACATTTATTGTGACTGGAGTCTGGATTGTTTCGGGGTGGAAAGCTGGATTTATGATGGCACAGATGGGTGCAGTAACCGCCTGTATTTTAACAGCCTTAGATAACCCGGTTCCAGTTCTGCGTATTTTTATCTGGGGCAGTATAGCTTCAGCAGTTTTAGTCTTTGTTTATGCATTTGGTATTTTCCCGCATGTCACCACTTTTTGGGAACTTGGACTGGTTTTATTACCGATGTTCTTATTCGCAGTGTCTATGATGGCTAACCAGATGCTGATGCCAGTAGGTATGGTGTTGGGTATTAATACCATGATGGGACTAAACCTGCACAATGCTTATAGCATGGATGCAGTGTCTTATCTTGATAGTTCATTTGCCATGATCTTAGGTGTTTTAGTGTCTTTGATTGTCATTGATGTTGTTCGCGCCATGTCACCAGACACGAGTGCAAGCCGTATTTTAGCCTTGCATTACCGTGCCATGCGAAAAGCGATCTATCTGCCATATGGTCTTGATTTTAAAGTTCATCTACGCAGTATGCTAGATCGGATTGGGATTCTAAACAGCAAAATGGTGCAATCAGACGAGATTAAAACTTCAATTCATCAGGCCCTGATTGAGTCGAGTAGTATTGTTGATTTAAGCCGATTGCAAGAGTTAGCCAATCAGTTTCCTCAAGCATCTGAACTCACTCAGCATATTGGCGATTTGCAACAAAATCTGGATGAGCTGTTTAGAGCTAAAGAAAACGATGAAAATGATACGACAGCTTTAGTAGAGCGGATCTACCGAGCGTTATTTGAATTAAAACAGCTTGCTTCAAATGTTGAAGATATGACTATGCGACAAAGACTACTCATTTCACTGAACAATATTGCTTATAGCATGTGCCATGTTTCATCAGAGCAAATGAATGAAAACAGCACCATGAAAGGAGCCACAGCAAATGGGTGAGTTTAATGTTTATGGTATTTATGTGCCTTCTTTGCTCGTTCAAGCACTCTTGGCATATATCTGTTTCCGTGGGTTAAGTCCTTTAACAAATAAGTTGATTGCACAAGGCTGGATTGCATTACCTAGTATTTTTAATTTGTGTTTTTACCTCTTATTACTGTTGGTAATACATCAAATTTTTGTTGGGGTCGGTGCGTAGAGATGTTTGCGAAATTAAAGATTGAGTTAGGTGAGTGAAATGAATCAGGTGGATTTGAAAAAAGTCATCCGTCCAGTAATTTTGATTGTCGCATTAATGGTGGCGGTCTATACCATTGTGCATTTATGGAATTACTATAATGCAGCGCCGTGGACGCGTGATGGTCGAGTTCGTGGTGACGTTATTCAAGTATCTTCGGATGTCGCGGGGCTTGTGACAGAAGTATTGGTTCAAGATAACCAGACTGTGAAAAAAGGTCAGGTGCTCTTTAAAATTGATGTTTCTCGCCGAGCTTTAGATGTAGAGCAGGCAAAATCTGATTTAGCAAAAGCAAATGCAGCATTTGCCCAAGCGCAAGCTGGTTTAGCACAAGCAAAAGCGAACCTGATTAAATCGGATACGAATATTAAGTTAGCCGAGAAAAACGCAAGCCGCTATTCAAACCTTATGGATGGCGCTATCTCTAAACAAGAACAAGATCAAGTTTTCGCAACACGTGATCAATCTCACGCTGAACATGAGCAACTCCAAGCTGCTATTCAACAAGCGGAAGCAACTGTTAAACAACAACAGGCTCTGATTGAGGCGGCAACGAGCAATTTGCATTTGGCCGAGCTTAATATGCATCGTGCTGCGGTAATTGCTCCAGCTGATGGTACTTTATCTAACTTTGATATGCGCCCAGGTAACTATGTTCAAGTTGGGCAGGCTGTTGCGGCATTACTTGACCGTAAACAACTCTATGTTGTGGGTTATTTTGAAGAGACGAAGTTAAACCGTATTCATGTCGGCGATCAGGCCAGTGTACAGTTAATGGGTGATAGCCAGAAAATTAAAGGCCATGTACAAGGTATTGCATCGGGTATCGAAGATCGTGAACGCTCAAGCAGCTCTAAACTTCTTGCCAATGTAAATCCAACGTTCAGTTGGGTTCGTTTAGCGCAGCGTGTGCCTGTAAAAATCGTATTGGATGAAACACCAAAGAACCAGCTTGCTTTCGTCTCTGGACGTACGGCAACTGTGCATATTATCGAGAAATAAAACGAGAAATAAAAAAGGAAGGCTTTAGCCTTCCTTTTTAATATTACGGGGTTAAACCGACCGGATTTCGATACCAACTCTGAATGAGTAAGGCGGCTGCAAAACTATCTGCAGAAAGTTTTTTTGCTCGACCTTGCTCTTGGTAGAAACCGAGTTCTTCTCGTGCTTCACGTGTAGTTAGACGCTCATCTACCATTAATGTTTCAATATTGGTTTGATGGCGTAAACGTCTCGCAAATTTGCGGGCACGTGTAGAAAGTTCTGACTCGCTATCATCCATATTCAGAGGCAAACCAACCAAAAATAGATCAGGTTGCCATTCTTTCACGATTTTTAAGAGCTGATCCCAGTTTGGAATTCCATCTTTCATCACAAATAGAGGGAGGGGATTGGCACTTTCAATTGAAGACTGGCCAATCGCCATTCCCATTTTTTGAGTACCAAAGTCAAAAGCCATAATCGATTTTGATTGTGTTTCGGTCATTAAGCATGTCCGATTTCAGATGCTAACCATGCACGATCTACACCGATTTTTTTATAAGCTGCATCCCAACGATCGTCATAAGGCAGGTTAAAAATCAGATCCATATCGGCATCACAAATGAGCCAGTCACCGCGCGTAATTTCATCTTCTAACTGGTTTTTACCCCAGCTCGCATAACCTAAAGCAATTTGATATCGACCAACACCTTCATTGTGGGCAATCGCATCAAGAATATCTTTACTGGTGGTAATACAAACATTTTCACCTACAGCGATAGACGAATGCCATGTCGGTTGTCCAGTATGAAGAACGAATCCAGCCTCGGGACGTAATGGCCCACCTTGTAAAACCACATGTGGATTTACATTGTCTGCTTCAATGTCGAGATCATTGAGTAATTCTTTAATTTGAATGCCGGAAGGGCGGTTAATAATAATGCCTTGAGCACCCTCTTCATCATGACGGGCAAGATAAATTACAGTGTTTGCGAAAAAGTCATCTGCCATTTCTGGCGGGGCAATCAGACAACGGTGAGTCAGATATTGTTTGGTCACCTAAGCGGTTCTCCCTCAAAAAATGTCACTAGAGGGTCTCTCGACCCTTTTATCTATATAGGTTCTTTTTATCAACATACAAGAGTTAATCGGTTTTCGCCAATCTTTTTCTCTCATTTTCTTTATTAATTTGAAGAAGCCTGAAATTTAAGTTGGCGTAATTGTTTTGCGTGTTGCAAGGTTGTTTCATTAATTTCAACACCGCCTGACATGCGAGCTAACTCAAAAATGATTTGATTTTCGTCTAGTTCCACAATTGTACTGCTTGCCGGATCAGTTTGTTGCTTTTTAACTAATAAATGCTGATCTGATTGTGCAGCAACTTGTGCTTGGTGAGTAATACATAAAAGTTGAACATGTTGGGCTAAGTCAGCAAGTAAACGTCCCACAACTTCTGCTGTACCACCACTAATCCCGACATCAATTTCATCAAACACTAACACTTCTGCTTCGGTTTTTTCAGCGTTCATCACTTGCATGACAAGTGCAATACGTGAAAGTTCACCACCAGAAGCGACGCGTGCTAATGGTTGTGGAGGAATACCCTTATTGGCAGTAAATAATAGCTGAATAAAACTCAAACCTTCAGCGGTAGGTTGCTCTAATGGTTCAAACTTAAACTCAAAGTGTGCCTCTGGTAACGCTAAAGGCTTCACTTGTTCGGTTAATTGCTTCGCAAGAGGAGCGGCAGCTTCACGACGAATATTGTCTAAATGCTGAGCTTTTTCTAAGAACTCCTCATGCGACTTTTCAACTTGTTCTGCCAATGTTTCTGGGTCTTCAAGTTGATGTAATTGCTCAAGCTCACTTTGCCAAGCTTCATATTCTTCTTTAAGTGTTTCTGGTTGAGTGCGGTATTTACGTGCCAGACGGTGGAAAACTTCCAACTTGGAATTTAGTTCTTCCATTCGCTCTGGATCAAAACTTTGACGATCAATAAATTGACGCAAGTTTGCCGTTGCATCATCTATTTCACTTTGAGCATTGAGTAAAGAATTATAAATCTCGGAAAGTTGTTCGCTGCGGCCCGCGTGGGATTCTAATCTACGAATAATCGAAGACATTTCTTGAGTAATGTTTTGCTCAGCTTCATCAAGCACATTTAAGCTATAGCTACAATCTTGCATGATATGTTCATGATGACTGAGGCGATCGAACTCTTGCTCAATTTCTTTATAGTCAGTTTGAATGACCTCTTCGAGTTCTTCAATTTGATGCTCTAAAGTACCAATACGTTGTAGGCGGGTTGCTTGTGCATCTAAGGCTGCTTGATGCAAACGAATGGTACGTTGCCATGTGCTATAAGCTTCACGTACATCATTTGCTTCAGCATAAAAATTGTTATAACGGTCTAGCCAATGCTTTGGATAAGGCGGTTCAAGCAGCTGCTGCTGGCTGTGCTGACTATAGAGTTGAACCAGCAAACGCCCTAACTCTTTAAGTTCAGATAGACTGCTCGGGCGACCATTAACCCATGCTTTGCTGCGTCCGGTTGCGAAAATCACACGACGTAAATGGATTTCCCCAGAATCATCATCTAGCTCGTGGTCTTGGAGCCATTTTGCTTCAGGACTATTATTTTGATAGGTAAAAACAGCGGTAATATCCGCTTTGTCCGAACCATAACGGACATAATTTGTATCTGTACGTTCCCCTAGGCAGGCAGAGAGTGCATCCAGTAATAATGATTTTCCGGCACCTGTTTCGCCTGTTAGAACATTAAATCCTTGTTCTATATCAATAGCCAAATGATCAGCTAATGCAAAATTAATTAAAGTTAAATGTGTGAGCATAAACGCATCCAACGCGCCAAATTATGGGTTAAAGATAGAGAAGTTTTGAATTTGCTACAAGTGATCTATTATTCTAACTGAAATTATAGAACAGCAAGATTGCGGATATTTACAATGAAAAAAACATTAAGCTTACCGAAACCACCAATAGGGATGATCAACCGCCATAAAAAAAATAATCCTGCGGAAATGAATAAAATTTTAAATCAGCATTTTAATGCATTTAAACAAGCCGCAGCACAAGGGAATTATGCCAAAGCTTATCAACATGTTAAACAAGCTGTTAGCTTAGTTCCTAAGCATCCAGGTGCCTTGTCAGATTTAGCTTATACCGAATTGCGCTTAGGCCGTTATAACGATGCCTATCAACATTATTTACAAGCGATTCAAGCAAGTGGAGCTAACGTAAATACAAACTTATATGATGGACTCACAGAAGTTTGTCATCATTTAAAGAAAAAAGAAGAAACAATCAAATTTGGACGCTTGGCAATTGCAACCAAAAAAGAACTAGCGAAGAGCGAACCTGTTTTGGCAATCCCAGATCAGGTACCACCAACCTTTAGTGCAAACCCTCAAGAAAATATTATTGCTTTTTCTTTGTTTGGGGGAAATCCTCGCTATTGTGAAACCTCTATTTTAAATATTCAATTAGCCAAACAAATTTATCCTGAATGGACGTGTCGCTTTTATGTCGATGATACTGTGCCAGTACTGGTGCAACAGCGTTTAAAAGAGAAGGGCGCGCAAGTTATTCAAGTTACAGATTCTCAAAAACAGCTATCTGGTTTGTTTTGGCGCTTTTTTGTAATGGATGATCCGACAATTAAGCGTTTTCTGATACGTGATGCTGACTCCATTGTCTCGCACCGCGAAAAAGCAGCTGTAGATGCTTGGCTCAAGAGTGATAAATGGTTTCACTTAATGCGAGACAATTATTCTCATACCGAGTTAATTTTGGCGGGAATGTGGGGTGGATGTACGGGGATTTTTCATAATATTGAAGCACATATCAGGGATTATGTTGCCACCGGACGTTATCTGGATAATCGGGTGATGGATCAGCATTATTTGCGCTACTGTATTTGGCCGACTTTAAAACAAAGTGTGCTTATACACGATAGCCAGCAATTCGATTCAGATGCTATCGATTTTCCAGCTTATGATCTGGCGTTAATGCAAAACGACAGCGAAAATTTTCATGTAGGAATGAATGACGGTTCACCGGTAGTTGCTACAGCAGTTGCCCATCCAACTGCACAGAGAGTGTGTTGGGTACTTCTAGATGAAAATCAGGTCGAAGTTTGCAGATACGATGCAATTGTGTCGAATAGTCGAAATATTGAGATTAACTTACCTTATGCTTTTGCCAAAAAAATTCAGGCACAGCAGTGGAAATTACAAGTCTATCCGTATGAAAACTGATTGATTAGTTATTTAGGCACAATTAAACTACATTCATCATAATTTATATAAATACGGCATTATCTGGAGAGTGTGCATGAGTTCAACCCAATTTGATCATGTAACGGTCATCAAAAAATCAAACGTTTATTTTGGTGGAGCATGTATCAGCCATACCGTGCAATTTGAAGATGGAACAAAAAAAACACTAGGTGTTATTTTGCCGACTGAGCAAGCTTTAACTTTTGAAACCCATGTTCCTGAGCGTATGGAAATTATTTCAGGTGAATGCCGCGTAACAATTGCGGACAGTAATGAAAGTGAGTTGTTCCGTGCAGGCCAATCATTTTATGTGCCTGGTAATAGTCTTTTTAAAATCGAAACTGATGAAGTACTCGATTATGTGTGCCATTTAGAAGGCTAAGAAATTCCTATTCAAATCGGGTACACTATGCCCAAAGAAATCCTGTGAAGTTGGCTTTGCAGGATTTTTATTTTTTTGCTCAAACGTTGTTAGAGGTCATGCATGGCAAAACCGGAATATTATTATGGCGTTCATTCAGTGGAGTCATTGTTAGAACTTGAACCGGAACGTGTGCTAACCCTGTTTACTTTAAAAGGACGGGATGACCAGCGTTTGCAAAAGATTTTGCAATTGGCAGAGCCTTTTGGAATTAGTGTACAAAAAGCAAGCCGTGATAGTCTCGAAAAGCTTGCAGGTCTACCGTTTCATCAAGGTGTGGTTGCAGCAGTACGTCCGCATCCGACTTTAAATGAAAAAGATCTAGATCAGATCTTGGCTGAAACCCCAGATGCTTTATTGCTGGCATTAGATCAGGTGACAGACCCGCATAACTTAGGGGCTTGCATCCGTACCGCTGCTGCAATGGGCGTGCAAGCAGTGATTGTACCTCGTGATCGTTCGGCAAGTTTAACCCCAACAGCTCGTAAAGTTGCAGCGGGTGGAGCTGAAAAAGTTAAATTCATTCAAGTAACAAATTTGGCTCGTACATTAGCCCATCTCAAAGAGACGACTCATACACGTGTGATTGGCACTATGCTTGATGAAAGTGCAATGCCAATTCAAAAATGTGATTTCTCTGGCCCAGTCGTGATCGTAATGGGAGCCGAAGATACAGGTTTACGCCCAATTACACAGGCACAGTGTGATCATAAAGTTTATATTCCGATGTCTGGAAATTTACAGAGTCTAAATGTGAGCGTGGCAACAGGTATGGCACTTTATGAGGCTTGCCGTCAGCGTTCTGAGGTATAATCTAGCTGCCTTTCTAGTTTGTAAGCAGTCTTGATATGTCTCCCCGTAAGCAAGGTTATTTTTTTGTATTGGTGACCATGTGCATTTGGGGCGGGTTTACACTTTTTGCCCGTTTAAATGCACAATGGCACATCAGTGCTTGGGACATTGCTGCACTACGCTTTGCTATCGCCTTCCTGATTTTGATGCCGATTCTGATCTATAAGAAAGATCTCGCTTTTTTATGGAGTAAGCACGCTGTTATTTTGGCGCTCATTGGCGGAGTTATTTATTGTCTTACCGTCTATACCGCGTTTCTCTATGCTCCCGCTGCACATGCTGCCATTTTTTTAAATGGTTGTATTCCTATTTGTACTGCAATTGCAGCATACATTTTATTTAGACAACCATTTGATAAGCATACATGGGTGAGTCTTGCAATTATGATCACTGCCTTGGCTCTCATGAGTGTGTTGATGTTGCAAGGTAATGCTTCTGCTTTTGGCATGGGGGATTTACTTCTTTTTATTAGTGCGATTTGGTGGGGCATTTTCACTGTATTACTTAAACAGTGGAAACTTTCCGCATGGCACTCTATGGCGAGTGTTGCGATTTGGTCTGCAATTATCTATTTACCCATCTATGCTTTATTCTTACCTAAACACTTCATGGAAGTCAGTCCTGTTCATCTAGCGATACAGGGCATTTTCCACGGTGTGTTTGTTGTTATTATCGCAACTTTGACTTATGTAGCAGCGATTCAGCGACTTGGTGCTTTTAAAACGGGAAGTATTGTTACTTTGGCACCGTTTATTGCTGCCATTTTAGCTGTACCTTTACTTGGTGAGTTATTAAGTCCATCAATTGTTGTGGGTTTGGTGGGAATGGGAATAGGTGCCTTACAACCTTGGCGCTGGTTTCGACAAGATAGCTTGGCACAAAAGATTCAGCAGCAAAATAAGCAAGATTAGTTGGCGCGCTTCAAATAGCTTTGATGTAAAGGCTCTAATTGCTGATATAAATGTTCGAGTAACCCGTCATTAAACACAATGTCATTGGCAAGTTCACGTTTACGCTCGCGTGGCATTTGTGCTGCAATAATTTTCTGGATTTGTTCTTGGTTTTGCCCATCACGTTGGCTTGCACGCTGAATTTGAGTTTGTTCACTCGCATCAACTAATAGAGTGTGATTAACCAATTCATGCTGGTTGGTTTCAAAAAGTAGGGGTGAAACTAAAATCACATAAGGACTTTTTGGGTTTTGTAGCTGTTGAACAATAGATTGGCGAATGGCTGGATGCGTGATTTTCTCAAGTGTTTGTCTTGCTTCAGGGTTTTGAAAAATATATTCACGTAGTGCACGACGATCTAGATTGCCGTCGGGTTGAAGTACCCAATCTCCAAAAGTTTGTTGGATTTTTTGGAGGGCAGGTTGGCCTTTTTCAACCACTTCGCGAGCAACAATATCGGCATCGACGACTTGGATTCCTTGGGATTCAAACCATTGTGTTGCAGCAGATTTCCCACTGCCAATACCACCCGTGACTCCCAGAATAAAAGCCATCTTAACCTCCCAAATAAATTTTCATAATTTGGTCACCCCATAAAAAGGCAACCCAACCCGCAATGGCAATATATGGCCCAAACGCAAAGGGCTGATTATCATTACGCAATTTTAGTAAAATGATGCCAATAATTGCACCTAGTAAAGATGACAATAGCACAATTAATGGCAGCATCAATGGCCCCATCCACGCCCCTAATGCGGCAAGCAATTTAAAGTCGCCGTAACCCATACCTTCTTTGCCTGTAATCACTTTAAATAAGTAATACACAATCCAAAGACATAAAAAGCCGATTAAATATCCCCAAATGGCTGAGTTAGGCGAGGTGTAAATATTAAAGGTATTAATACCTAAGCCGAGAGCAGCCAAAGGTAGGGTGAAACGGTCAGGTAGTAGCTGAGTATCAAAGTCTATAAATGTTAAAGCAATCAAAATCCAAGTGAGCACTAGCCCCCAAAGCATTTGTAGGGTTGGACCAAAAACCATGACGACTACTAATGAACATAGCATCGTGAGTAATTCAATCGCTGGATAACGAATGCTAATAGGATGTTGGCAATCGCCACATTTTCCTCTTAACATTAACCAGCTTATAACTGGAATATTTTGATACCAACGGATCGGTTGCTGACATGCAGGACATGATGAAGCAGGTTTACTTAATGTCAGCTTTTCATGCTCAATGATGGGTAGTTCGGGATTAAGCAATATTTGACATTCCTGCTGCCAATCTTGTTCCATCATTTTGGGGGTGCGATAAATTACCACATTCAAAAAGCTACCAATACATAGGCTCAATAGTGCGACTGCAATATAAAGTGCAGTTAAGTTTTGAATAAAATAAGCAATAATTTCTTGCATTATATGACTGAGCCCATTTGGAAAATTGGAAGATACATAGCAATCACTAGACCACCTACGAGCACCCCTAAAATTGCCATGATTAAAGGTTCCATCATTGAAGTTAAACCATCAACGGCATTATCAACTTCATTTTCATAATAAGTAGCAACTTTATCGAGCATGCTGTCTAGCGCACCAGATTCTTCACCAATTGCGACCATTTGTATAGCCATAGATGGAAAACGATTTGAAACACGCATTGCAAATTGGAGTTGTTGACCAGTAGCAACATCTTCACGAATTTTCATGACGGCTTCTTCATAAATGACATTGTTGGTTGCACCAGCCGTTGACTCAAGCGCATCAATGAGCGGAACACCAGCGGCAAACGTGGTGGCTAAAGTACGGCTATAACGGGCAATAATCGCCTTATAAACCAGATCACCAAAGATAGGTAGTTTCAGTGTAAGTTTATCTAATCCATCACGGAATTTTTTACTGCGCTTCTTGGCTTCCAGAAAAGCAGCAATCACTGCTCCAATCACAATAATCATAATGAACCAGTATTCCTGCATCCATTTCGACATATTTACGACCATTTGGGTGAATGCAGGTAAATCTGCACCAAAAGAAGAAAACAGATCTTGGAAAACAGGAACTACTTTAACCATCAAAATAATGGTAACAACCACAGCAACTACAATAACCGTTGCTGGATATTTCATAGCCTTCTTAATTTTCTGCTTAAGTAATTCACTTTTTTCTTTGTAAACTGCCACACGGTCCAACATGGTTTCAAGCGCACCAGATTGTTCACCAGACTCTACAAGAGAACAAAACAAGTTATCGAAATGTTGAGGATACTTCCTTAAAGCTGAAGCAAAGGTACTACCGCCTTCAACTTCACCTTTAATCCCGAGTACCACCTCGCGCATGGCTGGGTTTTCTAGACCCTCCGCTACAATTTCAAAGCCTTGTACCAGTGGGACACCAGCTTTCATCATGGTTGCAAGTTGTCGCGTGAAAATCGTGATATCGAGCGTTGATACTTTCTTCTTGAACAAACCCTCAAGAATATTTTTACGCTTTTCCCGAATATTACGGACAGTTACACCTTGTTTGCGTAGGGTGACTTTGGCTAAGGCCATATTCTTAGCTGGAAGTTCGCCCTTAATTTTTATGCCCTTACGGTCAACCCCTTCATAAGCAAAAGTCGGCATCATTTGTGCCTTTTTGACAGTCATGAATTATCCTTATTTTAAATTGTCTTTTATTCACTGGTCACGCGGTTAACTTCTTGTAAGGAAGTTACACCTTGCATGACTTTCTTTAACCCTGAACGACGCAGATTATTAAACCCCAGTTTTTCAGAAGCAGCAGCGATTTCTAAAGCATTGCCATCTTCCATAATAATCTTGGAAATTTCAGGTGTAACTTTCATCACCTCGTAAATACCTACTCGACCTTTGTAGCCTTCACGACACTCAGTACAACCTACAGGTTGAAAAACTTGAAAATCGGGATGGGTTAAATCTTGGTCGGTAAAGCCCATTTCTAATAGGCTCTGTTTAGGAATGTCGGCAGGTGTTTTACACTGTGGGCATAACCGACGCGCCAAACGTTGAGCAATCACCAGATTGACAGACGTTGCGATATTAAAGGATGGAACACCCATATTACGTAGGCGAGTAAGTGTTTCTGGCGCACTATTGGTATGCAGTGTGGACATTACCATGTGACCGGTTTGTGCAGCTTTAATCGCAATTTCAGCCGTTTCTAAGTCACGAATCTCACCGACCATAATAATGTCAGGGTCTTGACGTAAAAATGATTTAAGTGCAGCAGAAAAAGTCAGACCTACTTTTGGGTTGACGTTAACCTGATTAATTCCTTCAAGGTTAATTTCAACTGGATCTTCGGCGGTAGAAATATTCGAACTTTCAGTATTTAAAATATTTAAGCCAGTATATAAAGATACCGTTTTACCAGAACCGGTAGGACCTGTAATTAAAAGCATACCTTGTGGTTTATCGAGTGCTTCTAAAAAAAGAGCTTTCTGATCTTCTTCATATCCTAAAGCATCAATTCCGAGCATTGCGCTAGAAGGATCGAGAATACGCAGAACCAGTTTTTCACCAAACAGGGTTGGAAGTGAGTTCACACGAAAATCAATTGCTTTAGTTTTTGATAACTTAAGCTTGATACGACCGTCTTGAGGCACTCGTTTTTCGGAAATATCCATTTGAGACATGACTTTTAAACGTGAAGCCAAACGGTTAGCCAATTGCAAAGGTGGATTTGCAATCTGACGCAACACGCCATCGACTCGGTAACGGACCCGATATGATTTCTCGTATGGTTCAAAATGTAAGTCTGAAGCCCCCATACGAATTGCATCGATGAGTAATTTATTAATATATTTAACAATAGGTGCTTCATCGCCTTGAGGCGTTTCTTCCTCATCCTCTTGTGAGGGGGGAGCTTCAAGGTCTACATCAAGATCAAACTCTTCATCACTAAATTCGAAGCTACTTTCTTCGGTAAATTGCTGCGCCAGAATTTTCTCAAGCTTATGGTGCTCGACAATAACTGGTTCAACCATGAGCTTACTATTAAAGCGAATGGCATCAATCGCTTCAATATTACTCGGGTTGCTGGTTGCGACATATAAAATCTGTCCTCTTTGTATGAGAGGTAAGACCCGATGTTTTAAAACCAGTTTCTGATCGACCAAATCTTTGGGAATTTGGCTTGTATCGTAAACATCCAGATCAAAATATGGTTCAGCAAATTCAATAGAAATTGTTTCAGCTAATAAAGAAGGGGAGAGATGAACCTCTTCAATCAGGTACGCAACTGTATCCCGTTTAGCTCTCTTTGCTGCATCTAATGCTGTTTGCATGGTCGCTGCCGACACATGTTTTTCTTCGACTAATCGTCGAAAAAACCCCGAAAATTTTGGAGATGTATGTATGACTGACATCTGCCTACCTGTGCTCATATGTTTATAATTGGTATATAAAAAATTATACTTTTGTTATCTAAAATTACTACCTGAGAAAATGATGCTCTGGTCTTGATCCACTCGCCAAAGCTTGAACTAGTCGAAGTTTTTATTCATTAATTTTTGAAAGACGATTCTTTAGACTCGATAAAGTTTTATAACTGTTTTCAATTAGTAGAAAAGATATGGGCAAAGCCGTTAAAGAAAAGTATCTGAAATTTGTATAAATGCGTGTAGAATGTGCTGCATTTTTGATGAAAGGTGAGCCGTATGTCGGGTTCGACGATTACGCCTTGGGTAGTTGGCAACTGGAAAATGAACCCAATGCGTGCCAATGCCAAACAACTTATAGAAGAATTTAAACAACTATTGCAACAAAACCAAATTGCAGATGAAAGCTGTCATGTAGGGGTTGCTCCAGTTTCTATTGCGCTTGCAATGGTACAAACACAATTGCAAGATGCTGCAAGAACAGTATATACAGTTGCACAAGATGTATCACGTGTAGCGGGTACTGGCGCTTATACTGGCGAAGTCAGCGCAGAACTATTAAAAGATATCCAAATTAATTTTGTACTGGTTGGGCATTCTGAGCGCCGTGATATTTTTGGCGACAACGTTGAAATTTTGAAAGCTAAACTCCAAAATGCATTAAATGCGGGCTTGACTGTCATTTATTGTGTTGGTGAAAGCCTCGAACAACGTGAACAAGGTTTGGCAGAGCAAGTTGTATTGCAACAAATTTGTGATATTGCTCCTGTAGTAACTGTTGAGCAGTGGCAA
Organism: Acinetobacter sp. JADD-222; assembly: GCF_049310645.1. Classification (NCBI taxonomy): domain Bacteria; kingdom Pseudomonadati; phylum Pseudomonadota; class Gammaproteobacteria; order Moraxellales; family Moraxellaceae; genus Acinetobacter; species Acinetobacter sp. JADD-222. The sequence continues at coordinate 55,461 of NZ_JBMOWI010000002.1, forward strand.
AAGCAAATTGTAATTGCTTATGAGCCAATCTGGGCAATTGGGACAGGTAAAACTGCTTCTCCACAAGATGCACAGGCAATGCATGCTAAGATTCGTGAAGGTTTAAGTCAGATTACCTCAGCGGGTTCAGACATTGCGATTTTATATGGCGGTAGTGTAAAAGCTGAAAATGCAGTTGAATTGGCGGCATGTCCAGATATTAATGGTGCGTTGGTAGGCGGTGCTTCATTAAATGCAGCATCTTTTTATCAAATCGTACAAGCCTTTGCACAAAGTAAATAACGAGGATAGGGTATGCACTCTTTTGTACTGATCGTACATATTATTTTAGCGGTACTGATGATTGCCTTAATTCTAGTGCAACACGGTAAAGGTGCTGATGCCGGTGCTTCTTTCGGCGGTGGCGGAGCAGCAACTGTATTCGGTGCATCAGGTTCAGGTAACTTCCTTACTCGACTTACTGCTATCTTAACAGCGTTGTTTTTTGTGACGAGTTTAACTCTCGCTGTTTTTGCGAAAAAACAGACTACTGATGCATATAGTTTGAAAACTGTACAAACTACAGCGCCAGTTCAAACGACATCGCCTGAAACTTCACCAAATGCACCAAAATCGAGTCAATAATTCGAAATAGGGCTTTCCTTTTGCAGTGGGAAGGACTAGAATGCGTCCCACAAGCTGCGGTGGTGGTGGAATTGGTAGACACGCTACCTTGAGGTGGTAGTGCCTTCGGGCGTGGGGGTTCAAGTCCCCCCTTCCGCACCAACTTTGAACCAGAAAGTTGAGTGCAAGCAGTTTTTTGATGCGGGATGGAGCAGTCTGGTAGCTCGTCGGGCTCATAACCCGAAGGTCGTTGGTTCAAATCCAGCTCCCGCTACCAATTTGATTAAGGTGCAACTTAATCAAGCGAATATTAGATAAGTTTACATTGACTTTTTTCGATATTTGTATATAATTTTTGCACGTTGATGCGGGATGGAGCAGTCTGGTAGCTCGTCGGGCTCATAACCCGAAGGTCGTTGGTTCAAATCCAGCTCCCGCTACCAAGTTTCTTAAAAGAGGCTCACAGACAGGTGGGCCTTTTTGCACAGTGGACTATTGTTTTCTGTGCTAAATAGGGGCGATTAACGCCCTTTTTTATTGGTTATCGTATCGCTATCGTGTAGTGTCGACATCAATTGGTCAAATAGTCATGCTTCACTATAGTAGGTCTGTGTCGGTTAAAACAACCGATTGAATCGCACGAGAATGACGAGAGTAAATGAAATTATCAAATAAATCCCAAGCATTGCATGACTTAATTGTTCCTGCAGTGGAAGCATGTGGTGTCGACCTTTGGGGGATCGAGTTTCTCCCACAAGGTAAACGTTCATTATTGCGTATTTATATCGATAAAGCGGTAAGTGAAGATGCTGAGCCTGTAATTAATGAAGATGGTGAAGTAGAACTAGGCCGTGGTATTGGTGTACAAGATTGTGTGCGTGTAACACAACAAGTTGGCGCAATGTTGGATGTTCATGATCCAATCTCAGGTGAGTATTCATTAGAAGTTTCTTCACCAGGTTGGGACCGTCCATTTTTTCAACTAGAACAGTTACAAGGCTACATCGGACAACAAATTGCTTTGCGTTTAATTGCAGCAGTAGAAAACCGTCGTAAATTTCAAGCAAAACTTATCGCAGTAGACCTTGAAAATGAAGAAATTCAGGTTGAAGTTGATGGGAAGCATGTGCTTGTGATCGACAGCAACAATATCGATAAAGCAAACTTGATCTATCAAGATTAAATTTATTTAAATTTTATAAGAAATCGGTAGGTGACTTATGGGCCGCGAAATTCTTACCGTTGTTGAAACGGTTAGTAATGAAAAAGGTGTTAGTCGTGAAGCGATCTTCGAAGCTTTAGAACAAGCTCTAGTTGCTGCAACGAAGAAAAGATTTTACGAAGGTACGCATGCTGAAGAAGCTCAGCTTCGTGTAGAAATTGATCGTAAAACTGGTGATTACCGTACGTTCCGTCAATGGACTGTTGTGGCAGATGAAGATCACGAAATGCCAGCTTGCCAAGATGCAATTTCTGACGTTGATCCAGCTAAATGGTCAATTGGTGACGTGCGTGAACTCGAAGTAGAGTCTATTGAGTTTGGTCGTATTGCTGCACAAATTGCAAAACAAGTTATTGTACAAAAAATTCGTGAAGCTGAGCGTGCTTTAGTTGCTGATGCATACGAGTCTAAAGTTGGTGAGTTAATTTACGGTGAAGTGAAAAAACAAACCAAAGATGGCTTCATTATCGACTTAGGCGACAACGCAGAAGCTTATCTTGCACGCGAAGAGATGATTCCAAAAGAAATTCTTCGTCCAAAACAACGTGTAAACGCTATTTTATATAATGTTAACCGTGAAGGTCGTGGCGCTCAGTTGTTGTTATCACGCGCTAAGCCTGAAATGTTAATTGCTTTAATGAAAAAAGAAATTCCTGAAATTTCTGAAGAAATTATTGAAATTAAAGCAGCGGCACGTCAACCGGGCGTTCGTGCTAAAATTGCAGTGAAAACAAATGATCACCGTATTGACCCTGTAGGTGCATGTATTGGTATGCGTGGTACGCGTATTCAAGCTGTACAACAAGAGTTAAATGGTGAACGTATTGATGTAGTGGTCTGGTCTGATGATCCGGCTCAATACATTGCTAGTGCATTAGAACCAGCTGATGTTTCAGGCATCGTGCTTGATGAAGATGCAAGAAGTGCCGACATTATTTTTGCAACCAGCGATCAATTAGCTCGTGCGATTGGCTCTCAAGGTCAAAACGTTCGTTTAGCTTCTGATTTAACTGGCTACAAACTCGACATGATGCTTGAAGAAGAGTATCGTGCTCGTCAGCAAAATGAAGCTCAGCAATATCTCGACATGTTTGTATCACGTCTCGATATTGAAGAAGATTTAGCAATGGCATTGGTGGAAATGGGCTTCACTTCTTTAGAAGAGATTGCTTATGTTCCTGCTGAGACTTTTGACGAAATTGAGCTTGATGCTGAATTGGTTGAGTTATTGCAAAGTCGTGCAAAAGAAGCAGCCCTTACTGATGCTTTGAAACAGCAAGAAAATATTCAAGAACCGAGCGCAGACCTTCTCACTATGGAAGGCATGACTTCTGAGATCGCTTACTCGCTTGCCGCTCGCGGTATTATTACTGTCGACGATTTGGCAGATCAGGCTACTGACGATATCTCTGATATTGAAGGACTTGGTCATGAAAAAGCAGGTCAATTGATCATGAAAGCTCGCGAATCATGGTTTAACTAGGAGATGAAATATGACGGACAAGTCGATTAAAGAGTTAGCTCTCAGTGTAGGACGTCCTGTTGAGAAGCTCCTAGAACAGGCTCGTGAAGCAGGTTTGCCTCAACGTACAGCAGACGACATTATTACCACTGAACAACAGGATACTTTGGTCAATCACTTGAAAAAAGTTCATGGTCAGGAAAGTGGTAACACAGGAAAAATTGCGTTGAAACGTAAAACAACCAGTACCGCTAAAGTTGCAAGTACTTCAGGTAAAGCAAAAACGATTAACGTAGAAGTACGTAAAAAACAGGTTTTTGCTAAACCAAACCCTGAACAAATTGCAGCCGAAGCTAAAGCACGTGCAGAAGCAGAAGCGAAAGCACGTGTAGAACAGCAAACGCGTGAAACTGCCGAGCAAAAAGCGCGTCTTCAAACAGAGCAAAAAGCTAAAGCAACTTTAGATGCGATGCGTGCTGCTCATCAACAAGATAGTGCTGCACAGACAGCTCCAAAAGCTGCTGTTGTAGTGAAAAAGCGTGGTGGCGGTACAGTAAAACCTGCGCCAAAACCAGCTGAAACTCCAGAACAGAAAAGAGCTCGTGAAGAGCAGTCAGCTCAGTTAAAAGCAACTGAAGAAGCTGCACGTCGTAAAGCGGCTGAAGAAGCTCAGCAACGTACACTTGAACAAATGCGCAAAATGGCGTCTAAGTATTCAAATGACGATGCTACTACGACAATTCGTGTGATTGATGATTCTCCACTTGCTTCAGGTCTAGTTGGCCAAGCTTATGAAGATTCATTTAAGCAAGAAGACCGTGAAATTAAACGCGGTGGCGCAACCACTAACCCACGTGCTGGGAAGAAAGGTGGCCGTCGTGGTCAAGAAGAGCAAAGCTTTGTTAACCATAACAAACGTGGTTTAAAATCAAGCCAAGCGAATAAGCATGGATTTGAAAAGCCAGTTAAAAAGCAAGTTTATGATGTAGAAATCGGTTCAAGCATTGTTGTTGCCGATCTTGCTCAAAAAATGGCGATTAAAGTACGTGAAGTTATCAAAACACTTATGAAAATGGGTGAATTGGTTAATCAAGATCAAGCTATTGATCAAGACACAGCGGCACTTGTTGTAGAAGAAATGGGCCACAACCCTGTTTTAGTTTCTGATACACAAGCGGAAGATAACTTGCTTGAAGCAGCTGAAGAAGCTCGTGGTGAGCAAACAACTCGTCCGCCAGTTGTTACCATTATGGGTCACGTTGACCATGGTAAAACATCATTGCTTGACCGTATCCGTCGTTCGAAAGTGGCGGCTGGAGAAGCAGGTGGTATTACCCAGCATATTGGTGCATACCACGTTGAAACAGACAAAGGAATTATTACATTCCTTGATACACCGGGACATGCGGCATTTACTTCAATGCGTGCACGTGGTGCTAAAGCAACAGATATCGTTGTATTAGTTGTTGCTGCAGATGATGGTGTAATGCCACAAACTGCAGAAGCAATTGACCATGCTCGTGCAGCAGGTACTCCAATTATTGTTGCAATCAACAAAATGGATAAAGAATCTGCTGATCCAGACCGTGTGTTAAATGAATTAACAACGAAACAAATCGTTCCAGAAGAATGGGGTGGTGATGTTCCGATTGCTAAAGTTTCTGCACACAGCGGACAAGGTATTGATGAACTCCTTGATTTAATTCTTATTCAATCAGAATTGATGGAATTAAAAGCATCTGCTGAAGGTGCTGCGCAAGGTGTTGTTATTGAAGCACGTGTAGATAAAGGCCGTGGTGCAGTAACTTCGATTCTTGTTCAAAACGGTACATTAAACATTGGTGACCTTGTTCTTGCAGGTTCGTCTTATGGTCGTGTCCGTGCAATGTCTGATGAAAATGGTAAGCCGATTAAATCAGCAGGACCATCTATTCCAGTAGAAATTCTGGGTCTTCCAGATGCTCCAATGGCAGGTGATGAAGTTCTTGTTGTAAATGACGAGAAGAAAGCGCGTGAAGTTGCCGATGCTCGTGCTGACCGTGAGCGTCAAAAACGTATTGATCGTCAAAGTGCTATGCGCCTTGAAAATATCATGTCGTCAATGGGCAAAAAAGATGTTCCTACAGTGAACGTTGTTTTGAAAACAGACGTACGTGGTACTTTAGAAGCATTGAATGCTGCTCTACATGAATTATCTACTGACGAAGTAAAAGTTCGTGTAATTAGCTCAGGTGTTGGTGCGATTACTGAGTCTGATGTAATTCTTGCTGAATCTTCAGAAGCTGTATTGTTAGGCTTTAACGTCCGTGCCGATACGACTGCTCGTCAACGAAGTGACCAAGACGGTATTGATATTCGTTACTACAGCATCATCTATGAATTAATTGATGATGTGAAAGATGCCATGAGCGGTAAACTTGCTCCTGAACATCGTGAAACAATCTTGGGTGTTGCGGAAGTACGTGAAGTATTCCACTCAAGTAAGTTTGGTGCAGCAGCAGGCTGTATGGTACTTGAAGGCACATTACATCGTAATAAACCGATTCGCGTATTACGTGATGATGTTGTAATTTTCCAAGGTGAGCTTGAATCTCTTCGTCGTTATAAAGACGTTGTTGATGAAGTTCGTGCTGGTATGGAATGTGGCCTTGCGGTGAAAGGTTATAAAGACATCAAACCACAAGATAAGATCGAAGTGTATGATGTTCAATTGATTAAACGGAGTCTTTAATGGCGGGTAGCCAACGCTTAAAGCGCATGGCGGATTCAGTACAACGTGAGTTGTCTGAGCTAATCCGTCAAGAGCTTAAAGATCCTCGCTTAGGTGGTCTAGTGACCATCTCTGCGGTGAAAGTCAGTGCGGATATGGGTTATGCTGAAGTTTATGTCACCGTTATGGGACGTGAACTCGGCGATGAGCAAAGTGAAGCAGCAAATAAAGAAACTTTAGATGTATTAAATAAAGCTTCTGGTTTCTTGCGTCATGAATTGAGCCGTCGCATTAAGACTCGTATTACGCCTCGCTTACGTTTCCATTACGATAAGACGAATGCATATGGTAACTATATGTTTGGTCTAATCGAAAAAGCGGTACAAGATTTACCAGAACGTAAGTCAGATGACCAAGAGTAATTAAAACTCAAAATAAAAAAGCCACCTTCGGGTGGCTTTTTTATTGATTCAATTTCTTATTCTTTAGGAGGTTCCATTGGTGGTTTGTTTTGTGAAAAGCGTTGACCAATTTTGTACCGGTCCCAAGGGAGCGGGCGTTCAATGGCTTCAGGTACTTCACCACTCAGTGAGCGTAAACGTAAATGTAGCGCAGCTTGAGCAATCAAATTAGCCGAAACTGGTGCGGTAATGAAAGCTAAAAGGGTAATGAGTAGCTCGGCAAAACCGAAACGACCTTGGAAAGCAAAAAAGATCATTGAAGCGATCAGAAAGCTTCCTAAGCCGAGCGTACTCGATTTAGTTGGCGCATGTAAGCGCATGAATAAATCAGGTAAACGGACCATACCGATTGAGCCAACTAACATGAAGAAGGCGCCAAAAACCAGAAAGACCGAAACAATAATTTCCATTGTAAATTGCATTTGACCTCTCCTTAATCGATAACATGACCGGTTGTGAAGTAGCGTGCTAAGGCAGCTGTAGATACGAAACCTAACATCGCAACCAGCAGTGCTCCTTCAAATAGAGAAGTCGTCATCCAATAAATGCCTAACACAACAATGAGGCAAGTTGCATTGAGGAAAAGTGTATCGAGCGCTAAAAGGCGGTCTACAATTGATGGGCCCATAACCAATCTAAAAAGGCAAAGTAGCATCGAGATTGTAACGGCAATCAAACTAATACCTAGAGCATAGGGTAGGATTGTCATGCATTTGCCTCCGTTTTACTTTTTACATCAAAAATTTCCATAAGAGGAATTTCATAACGTTCTTTGATGTCTTGAATATCAGATTCGATATTATCTGTGCTTAAAGCATGAACCAGAATATCCCCGCGTTCCTGATCGATACCCGCAGAAACCGTACCTGGTGTTGTGGTAATGATCATTGCCAGTAAGGTGTTGACCTGCTCATGTTCTGTCTCTAAAGGTACGCGATACCATTTAGGGTGTAATTTTTTAGTAGGTCCCAAAACAAGTTTTGCGACCTTAAAGTTAGAAATAATAATATCCCAAAGAACAACAAAACATAGTTTAACAGCAGGTTTCCAGTGAATATGCGGTGTGCGGGTAATAAACGGTTTGACTAAACGAGGGATGATTAAGCCCAAAAGCATCGCAGTCAAAAGATCACTCGCATCAAGACTATGCGCCAGCATCAACCAAAATAAAACGATGAGAACCGAAACAAATGGATGTGGAAACCAGCGTTCAAGCAAATGAGTTAACTGCATTGTTATGGCTCCATAGGTTTCAATTGACTTTCATCAACAATGGTAGGCGTTTGGAGTTTGTCCTGTTGCTGAATTTGTCGTTGTTTATATTCAGAAATATGTTCGCCATTGAACGTATCTTTCGAAATAATATCTGGAACAAGATAAGCATTATGATCCTCAACTTCACCGCCGTACTTGGTTTCCGGTAAGTAAGCTGGATCATATGGTTGCACACTGATGACTTCACCGTTTTGATCTACTTTAAGAATAGAGTGTTGGTAAAGTGCATGGTCCTGAATTTGTTGTGCGGTGCTTAATGTGTAATGCTGAATTGGTGCAGCAAAGACAACATAAGCGATTAAACCAGCCAGTAATAAATAAATGACTTGATCATTACGTGGTGGTGCGCGTTCAGGCAAAGCACGATAAAGAATATAAGCTGGATGGATTGGATCTTCTTCTGGAGGTGATGCGCGCCAGAATAAGATAAAACCAACACGTGTGAGTGCAATAATACTTAATAGGCTCACAACAAGAACAACACCAATAATCCAGCCTTGATAGCTAGCTTCAACTGTCGCTTGTAAAATGAATACTTTTCCAAGAAAACCACTAAAAGGTGGTAATCCAGCCATCATCATCGCAATCAAGAAATAAGTCAGCATAGCCGCTTTTTCTTGTTTGATTCTTGGGGCAACTTTTAAATGATCTTTAAAATCTCCACGTTGTGAAGTGATCCATCCACAAAATAGATAAAAAGCTGCGCCGATCAATGTACTGTGCACTAAGTAATATAAAGCACCAGACCATGCCTGCGTATTAGACATGGCAATTGCTGTAAGCAAGGTACCAATTGAAGAAAGGACCATAAAGCCGACAAATCGACGTAAACGATCTGCTCCAATTGCTGCAATCACCCCATAAAGAGAAGTAATTAAGCCAATAGGCAATAACCAGTTTTTTAAGATTTCTTGACTAAGCGCATCGTCAAATACTGTTCCATTTACACGTAAAATAGAATAGATCCCGACTTTGGTCATGATAGTGAAAATTGCAGCTACAGGCGTACTTGCAACAGCATAGGTTTTTGGTAGCCAAAAACCGACAGGAAGCATTGCTGCTTTAATACCGAAAACGACAAAGAGAAGTAACGAACCAGCGACTGCTAATTTGTGTTGATCTGCTTCAAGTGTCGGTATAAGACGTGAGACATCCGCCATGTTGAGGCTACCCACGCTGCCATAAATCATACCAAGCCCAATTAAGAAGAGGGCAGAGGCTAAAAGATTGATAATGACATAGTGAACGCCAAGCTGAAAACGAGGTTTGCCTTGTCCATGTAGGAGCAACACATACGAAGCCATCAACAGGATTTCAAAAAAGACGAAAAGGTTAAATAAGTCGCCTGTTAGAAATGCTCCACAGATTCCCATTAATAGAAAATGTACCATGGCATGGAAATAGCGACCACGCGTATCCCAGTTATCACTTGCATACCATAAAACTGGTACTGCTAATGCATAAGTCAGTGCCAGCATAAAAGCAGAAAGACGATCGAGTACAAGCACAATACCAAATGGCGCTGACCATTCACTTAATTGGTAAACAGTAATTTGCCCCGTGCTGGCGTAACTAAGATAAACAATAGCGGTAATTAATCCGGCAATTGCTGAGATAAGGCTAATGCCACGACGCCAAGGTTGGCGCCAGTCATCTTTTAAAGCACCTGCCCCAGGGTTACCTAACAGTAATAAGATAAAAGCAGTAAATGCTGGGATGAGAATGCTAAAAATAGGCGTGTGTTGTTGCCAAAAAGATAAAAAATCAAACATCACGGCTCATCCTCACGTGGGTCGTATGTTGGGGAAGCATCTTCTTTAGCATCAACATGATCACTACCTGATTCATAACGGCTACGTAGCGCAAGTTGTACAATAAACGCTGTAGTTGCAAAACCGATCACGATGGCGGTTAACACCAACGCTTGAGGGAGTGGATCGGTTATTTTTGTTGTTTCAGTTAAAATTGCCGGTGAGCTGATTTGTAATCGACCCATAGCAAATAAAAATAAGTTTACTGCATAACCGATTACAGCCAATCCGAGCACAACAGGGAAAGTACGAGCACGTAAAATCAGATAAATACCTGTGGCAACAAGTAAACCAATAGCAGAAGCCAGTAAGAATTCTAAACTGATCATGATGATTCCTCCCGATGTGGTACAGGACCGGACATACTCGAATGACGAGAGTCGCCTAATACAGAGATGAGCAACATTGTCGCGCCTACAACGGTGATATAAACACCCAAGTCAAAACTTGCAGCTGAAGCTAGATGTAGTTTTCCTAGAATTGGTAATTCAACATAGACATGAGCACTTGTGAGGAACGGACGTAACCAGAACCATGCTGCTATACCAGTCAGACCTGCAATCGTTAATCCTGTTCCAATCCAGACTTCGTAAAGGCGGCCAGACTTCGCTTTTAACAGCTGTTCTGCTTGATCTTGACCTAGTGCAATATATTGAATGATTAGCGCCATTGAGGTGATTAGACCTGCAATGAAGCCACCGCCTGGATAGTTATGTCCTCGCAAAAAGATATAAACACTGACGACAAGCGCTAGAGGTAATACCCAAGAGGCCGTAATACGGAACATAAGCGGAGAAGGATTAAAACGGTAGGTAAGGCCTTGCGTCATGGTGGTGCCGTGTACACGCATACCATCCATTAAACATAGGGCACCAATCGCAGCAATGCCTAATACCGTAATTTCACCGAAGGTATCGAAGCCACGGAAGTCAACTAAAATGACATTTACAATATTTGAGCCACCACCAAGTGGTAAAGACTGTTGGGCAAAGAACCAAGAAATTGAATTATGATCACGGGTTAAAATCAGCCAAGTAATCCAGCCAATTCCTAGTCCTCCAATAATTGCTAAGGCAGCATCTCTCAAACGTCTAGAACGACGAGATTCATACGGCGTGAGCTGTGGAAGTAAAGATAAGCTCATCAATAAAAGAACAGTCGTTACAACGTCTACTGTAATTTGAGTCAGCGCTAAATCTGGTGCTGACATGGTGACGAAGACCATCGTTACCACTAGACCAATTGCACCACTAATAAGTACTGCCTTAATACGCTCATGGTGGAACCAGAGCATCATCCAACAGCCTGAGAACAACGTCAGCCAAAGAACTACAGCAATCCATGGAGCATGGGTGAGTTCACGTGTACCTGTGCTCAGCCCTTGATTGAGTAAAGGCAGAGTGACCATGATGATGCTAAAAGCAATGATCCAGAACAAATAACTTTGCAATGAACCATTTTCAGTTTTTTGTTTGATTTTTCGGCTTGTAAGCAGCAGATGTTTTAAAAATAAATCAAATAAGATGCGGCCTTGTAATTTGCCTAGACGTGGGTCAAGGTCAATTTTACGAATCATGCCGTCTTTTGCTAAGGCAAAGTAGAACAGCGTACCGCCTACTAAAGCAATAATACTCATCACAAGAGGAGCGTTGAATCCATGCCAAATTGCAAGGTGTGTACCCGCAAATTCTGGTTGCATTAAGCTTGCTCTAGTTACGCTATTGACCAGTGGTTCTACCAATAACGAAGGCAGAACGCCAACCAAGATACAGAGCACAGCAAGAAGAATGGCTGGAGCACGCATCCCGATAGGTGGTTCATGTGCGTCTTTATTTGGCACTTGTTTGCCAATTGGGCCGTCAAAGAAGACACCATGTACTAAGCGAATTGAATAACTTACTGCGAAGATACCAGCCAGAGTTGCAATGATGCTGGCAAAGATAACCGTTGAACCTGAAAGATTTGCCAATAGCTCGGTAAAGAACATCTCTTTTGAAATAAAGCCGTTGGTAAGTGGTACACCTGCCATAGAGGCAGCGGTGATCATGGTGAGTGTGGCAGTGAAAGGAAGTAATTGCCAAATACCACTGAGTTTTCGAAGATCACGTGTGCCAGTTTCATGATCAATAATCCCTGCAAGCATAAACAGCGCTGCTTTAAATGTTGCATGGTTAATAATATGGAAAATAGCAGCGGCAACCGCTAAAGGAGAACCGATCCCGAGTAAACAAACAATAAGTCCTAAATGACTAATGGTTGAATAGGCTAACAGTCCTTTTAAATCTTCTTTGAAAATAGCAAAACACGCTGCCATACAGAGCGTAAATAGGCCAACAAACGTAACGATATTGTGATAGATCGCAGCGCCTATAAAGATTGGAAGTAAGCGGGCAAGTAGGAAAATCCCGGCTTTTACCATGGTCGCAGAGTGCAGGTAAGCGGACACTGGTGTTGGTGCCGCCATTGCATTAGGTAACCAAAAATGAAATGGGAACTGAGCACTCTTTGTAAATGCGCCAAGCAAAATAAGCAATAACATCGGAATAAAAAGAGCGTGGGCTTGGATCGCATCTTTCATGCCCATGATTTCGCTAATTTCATAGGTCCCAGTGATTTGTCCTAATAGAACAAATCCACCTAGCATTGCTAAACCGCCCATTCCTGTAATGGTGAGTGCCATCCGAGAGCCACGTTGAGCAGCTTCATAGTGACTCCAATATCCCACTAACAAGAAAGATGAAATACTGGTGAGCTCCCAAAAGACTAATAAAATAATAAGATTATTAGAGAGCGAAATACCCAGCATTGCTGCCATAAACAGCATGAGTAACGTATAGAGTTTACTTAATGAATTTTTAGGGCCTAAATAATAATAGGCGTATATATAAATGAGTGTACCGATACCGGTAATAAGTAAAGAGAATAATAAACCAAGAGCATCGAGCCTGAAGCTCAGATTGATCCCTAATTGAGGTAGCCAATCCCAGCTTTGTTGAATGCTTGCACCACCAAGCACAGTTTTAGCTTGAGTCAGTAATAAACCAAAACTGGTTAAACTGACTCCAATTGCCCCTAAAGCCGTTACTCCACGCGAGAACCGTTGAAGCAATGAAACAAGGGTGGTGCCTAATATTAACGGTAATAAGATAATTATCGGTAGCACACTCGTATCCATATGTGATTTAGGTCGAAACCTAAAGGTGAAATTTTAATTTCAGAATAGATAGGAATTCAAAGAGAGTTCCAAAGCTTATTATTCCGAAAACCCAACCAAATTAGAAAATAAAGCGAGAAACAAGTTGTATTGCGCAACTTGAAGAATAAAAACGCAAAATGAAATTTATTGTACACTAAAAAAGCATTGAAAATCTGATGTTATTACATGTAGTAACAACATCTAGTTATTTTCGTGTTTAAAAAACCTTACTCCACCATATATTTTGTGAGTGTGGTTTTTTTGATTATAAAACTCAAACCGAAGGGCTTTCTTCCGGTGCGTCTCCCGCATGAATCATCCTTAATAATTCATTTTTTTGTTGCTCATTTAAACCCTGAATCTGCTGAAATAAAACCTCAATCGGTGCTGGTGTTGGGTCTATTAAACTCAAAGGCTGTGCTTCTATAGATGGTGTTAATGGCTCGCTTCTTTGAAGTAAGGTGTAGATATGTTCAAGCTGTTGTTTGGTGGTGTTTAAATCAAGATGGCTAACTTTACCGTGCTCTAATTTTAGACATTGATAGGTTGAAGCATGTTCGAGTAACTCTTCGCGACTTCCTGTTGCAATAATTTGTAGGCGTGGGAATGCTTGATGAAGTCGATTTAAGATCTCGGAGCAATGTGTTGAGTCGAGCTGTGTATCAATCTGGTCAATGAGTAAAACTCCATCCCCCTCAAGACAAGGGTTTAGGCTTAAAGGATTGAGCAAACATAGTCGGCGGGCTATATCACCTACTAAAGCAATCCAGGTTTTTGTTGTATTTGAAAGCTGCTGAAAAGGTAAGGTTTGATCTTCATAGTCGACCATGAGTTGCAGTCGAGGCTGATATTGTAGATATAGATCTTTAAGCTCAGGCAGAACTATACTTAATGCATTCTTGAGGGCGTAGAGATTGGGGGAAGTGAGCTGTTTAGGTTGCCCAGATAATTCTTTTTGAAGCTCATTTAATAATTCTGTGTGATCTTGCTGATCTGATTGTTTCGATTTAATCCGTTGTACTAGATATGCAGCTTGAGCATTTTCGATATCACTAATTTCTCGTAGCCATTCAAAAAAGCGTGTAAAAGTTGTAAACGGTAGTGGGCTAATGTCATAGGCTGAAATGGCTTGAGTAATACCGGGTAAATTTTTATTAAGCAGATTAATATCATTCACAAATCGCTCGGCTGGGTAGTAAGCGATTAAGGGAAGCCCCTGTAATGGATCTTTTTTTATGACTTGTTGATAAAGAGCCATGGTTTGGTCAAGTTGCTGAGTTTCAACTTGGCTCACTCCAATCCCACTTGCATTTATGGTTTTAAAAAGTTTCCAGCTACACAGCGAAGAATCTACCTGCTGAGCAGAAGTACTTTCTGGCAGATGACCTATTTCTGAAGGAACTTGAATGGTCACTTCAATTTTTGATTGTAGACGCGACTGAGTAATGTCTTGATCAGGCATGACAATACCGGGACTACGCAAATCTTTAAGGCGAGCAGGGAGCCAAGTTAAAGCATGATAAGTATGTTTGAGTAACATACTTTTACCAGTTGCCTGTTCACCTAAAATTAAGGTGATTGGCTGTTTTTCATAGTGAAAGTGTATTTTAAGGTCGTGAAACAGAGCAATATGTTTAAATTGGACAGATTCAAGTTTCATAGGCTCACCTAAATATGAGCGCTTCAACCAACCGACTGACGAAGACTTAAAGGCGCCCTTAGTTTTAATTGTTGTATCAGATCATAAAGATGATGGATATTTAGACTTACTTTAGCACGAGTACAGGCAACGTACAGTAGTCTTAATTCTTCATCGGTAATCTTGTGTTCTAACCCATTAATTTTAAATTGATAGTCATCTTCAATATGAACACGGTTCCATTCTAAGCCTTTCGCTTTATGGGCTGTAGAGATGACATAGTCAGCTTGCTCAAGTGGTGTAATCTTTGCAAGCGCTTTTTTTAGTGGGTCAGTGCCGTGGTCATCCACCAGTTTAACCAATGGTTTAATATCACTACCTTCATTGGTTTCACAGTATTCATGAACATCATGCCATGAATTGAACCATGCTAATTCAGGCACATCAGTAACCCGTTTTCCTTGTTTTAAGAGGCTTGCAGCATCTACAAAACGGTTTAGTTTTTGATGGTCAGCTTGCAAACTCACTTTATCGCCGTGAACTAAACCTGCTAATAGAAGTTCCATAGCCCGAGCATTGGTACGGCATAAAATCGCATCACGCATTTTGGTATGCGGTTTATTTACGACGCTCGATTTCTGATTTGGATTACCAAGCAAAGGAACAGTTTCATTTAATCCGCCCAGCAATGCATTGGCAACATCGGCAATCGTTTCACCAAAACGAAAAGAAGTGGTGAGGCGAGACTCTGGCAAGGGTAATTGTTGCATCGCATTGATTGCACCACGCCATGCATAAATTTGCTGATGTGCATCTCCTACATAGATGACCTGCGTACTTTTTTGGCGAAGTAAAATACCCAACATTAAAGGGTCGGCATCTTGTGCTTCATCAAATAGTACATAATCGGCTGGAATGTTAGGTTCAGACAAAGCCCAAAGTTTGAGATAAATATCGTGACCAATTCCTGCCTGATGATTTGGATCAATGGATTCTAACCAACGGCGCTCTACAGCAGGGTAAAGATGAGTTTGTAGCTCAGTAATATCATCTGGATGTAACCAGTTGGGTGCCTGAATATGTCGAGGAGCAGGGTATTGCGAGCTGGTCGAGCAAAAATAGCTGACAGCATTGGCGACAAGACTTGCGAGGCGACTTGGCATTAAGACGTATTTTTCATAACGTCCACCCATCATGCGTCGCAAAGTTATAGGTTGTAGTCGATATTCTTTTGCAATAAAACTTGGGCTTAAGCGAGGTAAGCGTAATTTATCAGTCACACCTCGTGGCACACTGCGAAAAGCGAGGGAGTGAAAAGTACGACAATCTACATTACGATGAAATTTGTTTTGTGCTTCGCCTGCAATTGCTTTGTTAAAAGCCAAATACATACCGCGCCGTTCAGGCATGGCATCACTAATCATTTGTAACGTAGTAGTTTTACCTGTACCCGCATAGGCAATCACTTTAAATGATTGCCCAAGACGTGCGTTATCTATGGCAATAGCTTGCTCATAGGTGGCTTTAGGTTTTTCGATATTCGACACTGAGTGATTTTAAACCTTGTTGCGGTTAGCTTTTTCAACTAAACCAGATAAACCCTGACGACGAGCTAATTCGTCAATAATAAGTTGTGGATTAAGATCGAAATAACCCAACATGACAATGCTATGGAACCACAAATCGGCAGTTTCATAAATCAAGTCATTTAAATTGCTTTCTGTATTTTGAGCAGCGTAGTCTTTCGCAGCAATAATAGTTTCTACGCTTTCTTCGCCGACTTTTTCCAAGATTTTATTGATGCCCTTTTTGTAGAGGCTTGCAACATATGACGTATCCGCTTCAGCTTGCTTACGCTCTTGCATCAATTGCCCTAAGTGAGCAAGTACATCAACTTGTTCTTTCGTGTGAGCATGATCGTGGCTTTCAGTTTTGGCTTTATCGCCATAAATTGCAGTAGGGTCTTTTAATTGTGCATCGACAATTTCCCAGCCCTGTGGGGTAAGTTTACGGTAGAAACAAGACTCACGACCTGTATGGCATGCAATACCGCCGTGTTGCTCAACTTGTAATATGATTACATCGCCATCGCAGTCTAAACGAATTTCATAAACTGTTTGGAAATGGCCTGATTCTTCACCCTTGTGCCAAAGTTTTTGGCGAGAGCGAGAGAAATACACAGCCTGATTTTTTTCTGCTGTGAGCGCAAGTGATTCACGGTTCATCCACGCCACCATCAAAATACGTCCGGTTTGATGATGTTGAGCAATGGCAGGGATAAGACCTTGTTCGTTAAATTTTACTTCATCGAGCCATTGCGTGTTATTCATGAGGAATCACCAAAGAAATATGAACTATAAATTGATTTCAATCTGATGCTAAAAATAGCTTGTATAGTGTACGGCATCAACGTCGCTTTGCGGAAAAATTCTTTGTCCTTTTTGTCTTTGTCAGCGTAATGAATAGCTTGTAACACTTACCAATCTGTATCTTATTCAAATGACTAAGGCGTGAGAATATTTGAAATCTCAATCAAATTTTGATCTGGGTCGCGAATATAAACTGAAAGAATAGGATGCATTGCACCAGTACGCTCAATCGGACCTTCTTCAATTTGAATATTTAATTGATTAAGGTGTGCAACCACTTCTGAAATGGGAGTGTCTGAAATAAAACACAAGTCGGCAGATCCGGGAGTCGGCTGTAATGCCTTCGGTTCAAACTCGTTGCCTTGCTGGTGTAAATTTATTTTTTGATTTCCAAACTTTAGAGCTTTTCTATTACCTTTAAACGTGATGACTTCAAACCCCAATATGGTTTGATAGAAATGACAGGTAGTTTCAATATTTGAGACGGTTAAAACAAGATGATCAAGATGGCTGATTTTCATGTGTTAATCACTATTATTTGGTGGGATTAATAGTCAGACAAAGATTGGCTTTCTAAATGAAATGCACTGTTTTCTTTAGGCAATTGAGCGACTTGATCATAATCAAGTTGTTGGAATGGCCCTGTTTTTAAGCCTGAAATTGTAATTGCCATTTCTTTTCGAAAATAAGGGATTTGATACATCCACGGAAAAACTAAATCTCTTAAACCTCCAGCCCACCAATGATCAGACTGATAAAGTGGTGTTAATAAGCGACTAAGGAATTGATAAAACTGGGTGGATGAACGGCGAAGCTGGTGGTAGTGCTGCCAGAGCAGGGACCAATCAATATTCTGGTTTTTTTGAGCATGTTGCAATGATTGAGAGAAAGCCCAAGCATCCAATAATGCCATATTTGCACCTTGACCTAACTGTGGACTCATTGCATGAGCGGCATCGCCAATCACCCCAATTCGACCTTGACCAAATTGAGTCATAACGACATCACGGTAGTTTGCAGATAGCCATTTGGGCTGAGTTTGGCTGTTATACAAAATTTCTTTCAGCCATTCTGCAACTTTGGGCCAACGTTCTGAGACTTGCTTTAACCAAGCTTGTTTAGCCTGCTCATCTTGTAAAAAGCTTTGTAATTTTGGAGTAGGTAAACTCCAAAAAACACTTGAAAGGCGCTGTTGAGGTTCTGTTGGAACTGCTCCTGTAGGGAGAATTCCCATCATAATTTTCGAGCGATCATAAAATTGATGCAGAATTTCAGAATCGAGCACTTGGCACTCAGGCACGATACTCCACGCCGCACCCCAAGGGTAGGCTTGGTCAACCTTTACCCATGCTTTAGGTCTTAATTGACTACGAGCACCGTTGGCAATAAGTAGGCCATCAAAGCAAGCATCAAACTTTTGATTTTGATGACTTCCGAATAGCTGAACTTCATCGTTATGTTCTTCAAAACTTTCAACAGAGTGGTTCATACGCCAAGTAATTTGGCTTGAATATTCACTAAGCTTTTGAGTGAGCACATGACATAAAGTAGCTCGGTGTATACCTAAACCATAGAGATGTGCTGATGCTTCATGATAGTGACTGTTAACTAAAAGACGCTTGTCTGGAAGTTGTCCTTCTAGACCTGTGACTCTTGCACCTAATGTTAAAGCTTTGTCGAGCACACCTAAGTGTTCAAATACAGCTAAGCCCGCAGGTTGTAGTAATAAACCGGCACCTACCGGAGATAACTCATCAACTTGTTCAAAAATAGTAACGTTATTGCCTTGGCGGGCGAGTAAAATCGCAGTCGCTAAACCTGCTGTACCTGCACCGATAATGGCAAAATGAGGTGTTTTCATTGTTTGTTCTTTTGAAGCATTTATAGCTTCAATTTAGCAATGAACGAATAGCTGATCTATAAATTTTTTAAAATATTAAATTTTTCTCATAAAAAATCCCTTGCACTGGCAAGGGATTTTGAACTTATTTCAATACACGCCAAAGCGCTAGTAAACTACTCAGCACAATTAGAATAATCGAAACAAACCAAGGGCTAATAATTGCAATAGTCAGCAAAATCAGCATGGTACTACCGAACATCCAACTGCGGCGTTGTTGGTGTTCCATTTGCAAACGAAGTTGCTGAATTTCGCGTAACTGACGGTCTTGCCAAGCTGACTGATTTTTTAAACCATTTAAGCTATCAATAATTAAGCTTGGGAAATCTTGAGCGCCTAAAAGCAGGTCAGGTAATTGCTGGCCAAGCTCTTTTACATTTTTGACTGGGTTCATGTTGGATTTGACCCATTCCGTCAAAATTGGTTTTGCCAATTTCCAGATGTCGAGCTGCGGATAAAGATCAGTACCTAAGCCTTCTACATGCACTAAAGTTTTGAGTAGCAGCATGAGCTGTGGTGGTATCTCAAGATGGAAGCGTCGAGCAATATCCATGACTTGAATTAAGATACCCGCAAAATCAAGTTGATCCATTGGTTTAGACACCATTGGCCCAACAGTGCGTCGCATTTCACGTGCTAAAGCGTCTTGGTCTGTACCTGGTGGAATCCAGCCAGCTTGATGCACAATTTGAATGAGCTGCATAAAGTTGCTGTTCATCACAGCAAGCAGCATGCGGGCAACCGTCATCTGGTCGTGTTTAGATAGCTCGCCCATAATCGCACAGTCCAGTGCAATAAAGCGTGGATTGCTTGGGTTGATGGTTTCTACAAAGACATTACCAGGGTGCATGTCTGCATGGAAAAAGTTATCGCGGAAGACTTGCGTAAAGAAAATAGTTAATCCTTTTTCTGCAAGTTGTGCGCGGTCCATGCCTAGACGGTCAAAGGTTGCTGTATCTGAAATAGGAACACCAGTAATGCGCTCAGCTACCATAACATCTTTGGTGTCCATGTAGACTTCTGGCACATACATCATGGTTGAGCCAGTAAAGTAATGGCGCATACGACGTGTATTATCTGCCTCAATACTCAAGTCCAGCTCATTTAAAATGATCTGGCGGTAGTCTTGAATAATTTCGGTGAGATGCAACGCACGAGCAGCTTCAAGGCGGCTTTCTAGCGTGTTGCCTAACCATGCCAAAATTTCAAAATCTTGTAAGATTTGATTGCGAATGTCAGGGCGAGTCACTTTAACCACAACTTCGCGACCATCATGCAATGCAGCAGTATGAACTTGGGCAATTGATGCGGCAGCTAATGGCTGGTCATCAAATCGTGCAAACAAGGTATTTACGTCAGCTTTTAACGATTCTTGAATACGTTGTTTGGCAACATTGCTATCAAAAGGTTTAACCTGATCTTGAAGTAAGACCAATTGAGCGAGTATTTCAGGTGGAATCAGGTCGCGTCGAGTAGACAGTAATTGCCCAAGCTTAATTGCAAGTGGCCCCATGTCTTCTAAAGCTTCTTTAAGCTTTAAAGGGTTTTTGCGTTCGCGACTCGACCATGCAGCTGGGTGCATCTTAATAATATTTAATGCACGTTGAGCTTTAACAGGTAATTCATCCGCAGGGAACAACGTATCGAGTCTATAGTGCGCTGCAATACGCCAAAGTTCGAGTAAACGTGAAACGTGCGGAATCATATACAGTCTTACCTAGTCTTGAGAGGGTTGTAGTTGTGCATTGAGTTGCTGCAATCTTGCTTCTAGACGGTCAATGTCTTGATTAAGCTTGCGCGTTGCTTGAGTTAAGTCATCCATTTCCCAGCGAGGGGCAAATAGGCCGCTATCCTCTTTTAATGCGTCTTCTGCGAAAAATAGATGGCTTTGCACGGAGCGTTTTAAATGTTTTGGTGCAAGTTGAATCTTGCCAATTTCATGAGCGAGTTGAGGACCCACCCATCTTGATAAATGCGCAGCTAAATCAGGTTCAGCTTGCTGCATAATCTTTTGAATATCCTGTAGGAGGTGATAATCACCTTGGAGCGGGATATTCCCAATCTGGTCTGGATCGCTGACCAATAATTTAATCAGTTCAACGACATCTTTAACATGCAAAGTTGCTGTTGCTTCAGAAATTTTGAATTGCGCATCAAAAGGACGCTGTTCAAAAATAGAAGGCTTTTCACTATGACCTGTTACGGTAGGTTCAAGACGTACTTTTTCTTGGTCAAAGAACACATCGACAGAAAGCTGCGGGCTATCAATCACAACACGCAACATTTTGCCCTGTAACTGATTAAGCTGAATGCGTGTAACCGCATCCAGATCGATCAGATGATGAATGATACGTTCGACTGCACCGAGTGCCAGAATCGACCACATATCGTTATCCTTTACAGTTTAAAGCCACGGTGAACAGCAACGATACCTGCAGTAAGGTTGTGATAGTCACAGTTCTGGAAGCCAGCATTTTCCATCATACCTTTTAAAGTACGTTGGTCTGGGTGCATACGGATTGATTCAGCCAAATATTTATAGCTTTCTGAGTCATTCGCAACCAATTTACCCATAATCGGTAAAGCGGTGAATGAATAGAGGTCATAAAGTTTTGAGAATGGCTCAAATACAGGTTTAGAAAACTCAAGAATCAGTAAACGGCCACCTGGTTTCAATACACGGAACATAGAAGCAAGTGCTGCATCTTTATCTGTCACGTTACGTAAACCAAAGCTAATTGTTACAAGGTCAAAGCTATTGTCTGCAAAAGGCTCTAAAGTTTCTGCATTGGCAAGAACGAAGTCAACATTGGTACAGCCTGCATCAATTAGACGGTCACGGCCAACATTGAGCATAGATTCGTTAATGTCTGAAAGTACAACATGACCTTGCGGACCAACTTCACGGCTAAATACTTTTGCTAAGTCGCCTGTACCGCCAGCAATGTCTAACACGTGTTGACCACGGCGAACACCAGACATGTTAATTGCAAAACGCTTCCACAAACGGTGAATACCAAATGACATCAAGTCATTCATCAAGTCATATTTGCTTGCAACTGAATGGAAAACTTCTGCAACTTTTTGTGCTTTATCTTCAGTTCTAACAGTTGAGTAACCAAAGTGTGTGGTTTCACCAACGTTGCCAGTATTACCAGCACCACGAGGTAAATTGTATTTAGGTACAGAACCATTCACAGGTGTGTCTGTTAAGGTTTGCTGTAAAGTTTGTTGTTGCCCTTGAGGAGTACCTTGAGGTAAAGGTGAGCTTAGGAATGGGCTAACTTTGTCTGAACTTTGTGCCTGCTCAGTTGGAGATGTTGGCTTTTGGTTTTCGTTAGACATATTGTCTCTCCTAGACTCAAACTCAAGTGAAACGGAATAAGTTCTGCATGATGACAGATTTTGTCTATTTTTACAGGCATCATCATGCAAATATAATGAATAAAATCTCAACTTCGTGAGGTTGAGTTTTTCTATGTGCCGACCTTATCACACTCTAAACGGATTCGGATGCCCTGAATGTACATTTTCAATAATCTGGCGTTCTTTTTCAGTAAAAGTCTTGATAAAGGTCTCGGCTGATTTTAACGGTTTCATCGCACTAAAACCATCTTGAATGAAATCATACATCAATTCGAAGTGATATTTTTGGGCAATACCTTTACACATTTTAAAAGCAGTAAACATCATAAATGAGCGCATGTATTTATCGAGTGCTGCACCTAAATCGTCAAGAAGAGCAAGTTGTTGATAACGAGCTTCGGCCTGATCCAGCTTGATTAAGGTTAAACGCATAATCTCATCAGTGAGTACGGTATCTGCCGGATAGTCCTCAAGAAGTTGCATTGCTACTTGCTCATCAAGTTGAGTTGCAAGTACAGCTAAACTTACCGATTTAGTGCCTGTTTTAATTGCATTTTCAGGTAAGACTTTTTCGGCTTTATGCGCATATTTCAATAGGCGTTCAATTTGAGCTGCTAAAGCATCAAACTCTGGACCGCCATATAAACGATTTAAAAAATACTCTGACATGAGCTTGTGCGCTGGCAAATTAAAAAAGTCGTGATGCGTATCTTTCATCCGCTCTTTTAGCCATGTTTGTACATCTTGCAAACGTTGGACAAGCACAGGATTATCGTGATAATTAAATGTTTTATATTGTTGTAAAAGATCATCAAAAGCAGCGAGTTTAGACATTTAAGGCTCTAATATTGGGCTATTTGCAAAAAATCATAAAAGGCATTGTAACCTTGTACTATGGCGAGTAGATGTAAAAAAAATGATTCATGCGTCAATTTTTAAACAGAATTTTGTCGCAATGACATAATTTGTATAGCAATTCATCATTTAACCGCATAAGTTAAAGATCATCGAAATTAAACAATAAAAGATTAGAGCCGTGGACTATGAGTGAACAACAACCAAAATTTGAGATTCGTGATGAAGAACAGCTTTCAGTCGATTTGATTGAAGCACAATATGCGTTAAAAGAAAGTCGGGGCAAACCCAACGCTAAAAGCACACTGATATTAATGAGTGGTATTGAACTGGCTGGAAAAGGCGAGGCCGTTAAGCAGCTTCGTGAGTGGCTAGATCCACGATATTTACGAGTCAAAGCAGACGCGCCACGTGTGCTGACAGACACAGAAGCATTTTGGCAATCTTACTCGGAGTTTATTCCGACTGAAGGTCAAATCGTGGTGATGTTTGGCAATTGGTATAGTGATTTGCTCGTCACCGCAACGCATGTTTCCGAGCCTTTAGATGATTCTCGCTTTGATGAATATGTTGAAAATATGCGGGCATTTGAACAAGATTTAAAAAATAACTATGTCGATGTGGTTAAAGTCTGGTTCGATCTATCATGGAAATCGCTGCAAAAACGTTTAGATAAAATAGATCCGTCAGAGCAACACTGGCATAAGCTGCATGGTCTAGACTGGCGTAATAAAAAACAATATGACACTTTGCAAAAGTTACGCCGTCGTTTTACCGATGATTGGTACATTATTGATGGCGAAGATGAAAAGCAGCGTGATCAATTTTTTGCTCAATACCTTTTACAACACATGCGTCAACTTCCAGAGCATGAAACTGAAGTTAAAGGAAAATGGCAGCAAGCTAAAATTCCAGAGAGTTTATTAAAACCTTCTAATGAACCACTTGAAAAAGCTGAATATAAAAAAGAGCTGGATAAGCTGAGTAAGAAAATTGCCGATGCCATGCGTTTTGATAAACGCAATGTCGTCATTGCTTTTGAAGGTATGGATGCAGCCGGTAAAGGCGGGGCCATTAAGCGAATTGTTAAAAACTTAGACCCACGTGAATATGATATTCATTGTATTGGTGCACCTGAACGCTTTGAAGCTCGACATCCTTACTTATGGCGCTTTTGGAACCGCATTAATGAAGCTGAAAAAATCACGATTTTTGATCGG
Source organism: Acinetobacter sp. JADD-222 (assembly GCF_049310645.1). Classification (NCBI taxonomy): domain Bacteria; kingdom Pseudomonadati; phylum Pseudomonadota; class Gammaproteobacteria; order Moraxellales; family Moraxellaceae; genus Acinetobacter; species Acinetobacter sp. JADD-222. The sequence goes on from NZ_JBMOWI010000002.1 coordinate 79,550, forward strand.
ACATGGTATGGACGTGTACTCGTTGAACGTGTCGAAGGTTTTGCTTCACCTTTAGAATGGCAGCGTGCCTATGATGAAATAAACCGCTTTGAAAAAGATTTATTTGATAGTCAAACGATTGTAGTAAAAATTTGGCTAGCGATTAGTAAAGATGAGCAAGAGCAGCGTTTTAAGGCCAGAGAAGAAACACCGCATAAACGTTTTAAAATTACCGCAGAAGATTGGCGTAATCGTGATAAGTGGGACGATTATTTAAAAGCAGCAGCCGATATGTTTGAGCGAACCAGTACTGAATATGCACCGTGGTATATCGTCGCAACTGATGATAAATATACGGCACGTCTGGAAGTATTGAAGGCCATTTTAAAACAGCTGAGAGCAGACTAAGCTCTCAGCTACAAGGCAAACATTAATTTACAATAGTGCCACGGCTTTTTTGCTGAATACGTTTTGCAAGGTTATAACTGTCATTCAGATGAGTTTCTGCTATTTTTTTCATCATGAAATAGCCTAAACTTGCTGCTACAATTTGTCCGCCTAGCGGTATAAATTTAGTCACCTGTTTTGTTACGATTTTGCCTAAAAAGCCGTTAAATGTTTTTTTAACGGTAGTACGTGCGACTACAAAACCTGAAAATTCAAAACCGCGTTTACGTAACTCATCCCAATGAATAGTTTTAGTTTTTGGGTCGTAAACGCTCACGTGCTCAGGTGCTAAACCGAAACGGGAATTGATATCTGGAATCAGGTGCGACAAAATTCCCAAATCTACCGCCACGTCAAAAAAAGGAATCGGTACAATTGCCGCTCCGGCTGAGACGTAAGCTCTTTTTTTGATGAGATCATGGCACTCATCGCGAATTTGTTCCAGATTTAGGCTAGGATCAATATAGTCAGGAATCTTGTCAATTTTCATAATGTCTACCTGTATAAGTTCTTGATGGCGTCATTCAAACCAAGTGTAAGTGACACCTTAAGTTAAATTATGCTGTGTTTAAACCAACGTGACATAGTCAGATTCAGTTGTATAGTAATGAATGTTTATGATTTTGTGCATAAATTATGCAAGCAGGAAATGAAATAAATGGGGATCCATGTTATTCAAAGTCAACGTATTGATGTGTTGTTGCAAGGTGTATTGGCGTCTACATCTCAAGCTTCAACGCATCCATTACAGGTTTTGAAAACCCAACATTTTATTGTTCCAAGTCCTGCGGTCGAGCAGTGGCTGATACAAAAACTTGCAGAACAGCAAGGCATGAGTGCCAATTACCAGTTTCACCAACGGGTACGAGGTTTCCAATGGTTTGCCTATCAGCAAGTTTTAACTGCGCATAAAGAGCAGGTTCGTAAAGCGAACATCCCGCGTTTGATTTTTAAATGGCGGGTGCATCAGGCTCTACACGAATTTATTCAACCTGACACGATGAGCATCGATACGTCGCATCCTTTACATTCTATTGTTCAGCGTATTTATGACAGTGCAGATCGACTCGAACAAGGCATAGATAAACAATTAAAAAAACAAAAAATGCTGTATTGGGTCGCTGAGCAGGTTGCCGATCTATTTAGCAACTATATGATTTATCGTGGACAGTGCCAGCGTGGTTGTGAAAATAGTTGTACCTGTCCGGAAAACTGGTTGTCTGCTTGGGGACAGGGCCGAGCACTCGATATTGAAAAATATATTGTGCAGAAAGATGAAGAAGTGACTGCTTTTGCATTACATCAAACTGAGGAGCTAGAGCGTTGGCAGCGTTGGTTGTGGCAGCAACATTTTCATGATGATTTTGTGCAAATGCAGCAAATTGACGCGTTGTTTTGGCAAGAGTTAGATCATCCAGACCGTGGTAAGCGTGCTATTTCAAGATTACCTAATCAAGTAGTGATTTTTACGTTATTAGATTTGCCGCCAAGTCAGTTACAGTTCTTGCGCCGTTTAGGCCAATATATTGATGTCTTGATTTTGCACTATAACCCTTCACAAGAATATTGGGCCGATAGTGTCGATCCACTCTGGAAACAGCGTTATGACTTAGGGGTAAAAGAGCGTTTTATTGCGAAAAATCCAAAGGCTACTGATGCTGAAATTAGTGATTTCTTTAATAAATTCACACTCAATTTTAATGCTGAAGCGCGTGAGTCTAGACATCCGCTTTTAACCAGATTGGGTAAACAAGCCCGCGACCACTTTTCTTTATTATCGAATTTATCTACGGGTGAAGAAGGTAAGTGGGTTGATGCTTTTGTGGATGATTTTCCTGAAAGTTTACTCGGTAAAGTTCAGTCAGATATTTTGCATTTAGTTGAACCTCAAGCTAAGCAATATGAGCTTGCCCCAGACGATGACTCGATTCAGATTCATGTTTGTCATTCGACTTTACGTCAGCTTGAAGTTCTAAAAGAGCAATTAATCTGTTGGTTGGCTAAACCACATGAGCAGCCGCGCCGACCAAACGATATTTTAGTTTTAGTTCCTAATTTGGCCGACATAGAACCTTTAATTCGAAGTGTATTTCCCGCTACTGCCACTGAGCAAGGTGTACATTTGCCAGTGAAAATTGCAGGTGTTGCATCACTTGATGCACTTAATGCTTGGCGTGCCGTAATTGGGCGTATTCAACTGATGCAGGGCCGTTTTAGCTTTGATGATTTTGCTGATTGGTTAAGCTTGCATGCTACCCAGCAACGTTACGAACTTGAGTATGTTCAGGTCGAGCGGATTTTAAATTTGCTTGCCGATGCGGGTTTTAAACGAGGGCTTGATGCAGAGCATCTCAAGCGCAGTTTATGTGACGGTGATGATGATTATCGATATAGCTTTAAATTTGCCTTAGAGCGATTGGCTCTTGGTATTGCTGTGCCTGTACATGCGACCTTTAATCAGGTGTTGAGTTATGCCAAAGTTCAACCGAGCGATTTCGAGTTGGTGGGTACACTCATTCAGATTTATCAGGATTTGAACGAGCGCCGTGATTGGCTGACTCTGCATGAACAAGGAAAAGTCTATACCGTTGAATATTGGCTTCAGGTACTAGGCAAAGATATTGTTGAATTTGAGCAGGTTGGTGTTGCTGCTTTAAAAGCTGTGCGGGAAATTGTTAAAAAACAAGAGCGAATGTTGACGCTCGCAAGCTATTACGCCGAGACAGAAACAGGAACTTTGCGCAAAATTACTTTGCCTCTGCCTTATATTATTGAAGAAATTCAACGGACATTAGAAAGCCAAAGTGCACAAGCTGAGCCGACAGGGCAAATTACCTTTGCCCAAATTGGACACATTCGACCGTTACCTTATCGTTTAATGGTTATGCTAAATCTTGATGCCGGACAATTTCCAAACCGTGATACACACGTTCCATTTGATTTGATGGATGCACTGCGCCAACAGTTAGGTGATCGCTCTCGACTTGAAGATGATCAAGGTGCTTTTTTAGATGCTTTATTATTAGCCCAAGAAAATTTATGGCTGTTTTATAACGGCTTTGATGTGAACGATGGTGAGGTGCGCGAACCTTCCAGTATTCTTCAAGAGTTCCGTGAACATCTTGCCCTGATTGTGAAAGCTGAAGATGGTATATCTGAAAGTGTCGTTATTGAAGGAATTGAGATTCCATCACAGTTAAAACAACTCTATCACTTACATGATTTACAGCCCTTTGACCCGAAAGGTTTCACTGTAGAAAAAAGTGTTATTCGTTATCAAGATCACTGGTTTAAGGTCGCTACACAAATTCAGCAAGTCTCAGGAAACCGTCAGCCTTGGGCGAACACGACCTATCCGCTACAAATATCTGACATACTGGTTTTAGAAAGCCAGCAGTGGATACAGGATGTGACATTCCCTGCACGATTATATTTGAAAACTTTAGGGGTAGAAAACTTAGGAAGTGTCGGAGTGCTCGACCAAAATGAACCTTTATTATTAGATGGTTTAGGGCGCTATGCGATTCGACATTTTTTACAACAATCTGAACAGCAAGCACAACCTGAAGTATTAATTGATCAGTTGCCTGTAGGTAAAGTCAAATATAGTGCATGGCAACAAGGTGTGTTTGAGCAAGAGTGTTTGATTGAACGCCTTCATCATTATGCACCAGCAGTGACGCAAACAACTCAGCGTATTTGGCGAATTGCTAAACAGCTGCATATGAATATTACGGTTCCGAAGTCTGAAACTCGGGACTGGGTGAGTATGGAGCCTTCAAGCGCTCGCGCAAAAAGACGCGCTAAAGTCTGGTTAGAATATCTGCTCTGGTTAGCTTATTTGAATGAGGGTAGTGCAGGAGCTGAAAAGCGCCGTATTGTGGTTTTTAGCGATCAAACTGTGATTTGTAGTGGGATTAGTTCTGAGCAAGCTCGGCAATATTTACAACCATGGTTTAAAATCTGGCGCCATGCACAGCAACAACCTTTAGTTCTACCAGCAGCCTTATTATTAAAGCCGTTAGAAAAAGCTAAAGCATATCAGTGGGAAACCACAAATCAGACAGAAAAAGCAAAACTGGATGAGAAGAGCTATGCTGAGCTGCTAAAATACTGGAATGAAACGGGGTCATTCACTACGATGGATATGACTCAAAATGAAGCTTGCAAGTTGCATCGAGACTGGAGCTTTATTTTACAAGAACAAGATGCTCAAGCTTTGCTTCAACATGCTTGTGATGAGTTTGCATATGATCTGTATCATCCGGTTTTTCAATTTCAACATTCGGAGTAAGGCATGAACTCAAGAGTACAGGTGTCTTATCAACCTATTATTGATATTGAATTTAGTGGCTTGCACTTAATTGAAGCTTCGGCAGGTACAGGAAAAACCTATACCTTATCAAGTTTGATGGTCCGTATCTTTCTTGAAAAATACTTGCCTAGACAAGTCATTGCGACCACGTTTACCCGTGCTGCTGCTGCTGAGTTAAAAAGCCGTATTCGTGCACGTTTGGTTGAAACGTACCGTTATTTAGATGCCAAGCGTAGTTTTACAGAACAAGAATTACTTACGCAGGCAGAGCAAGAACCTGACTTATTACTCCAGCATATTCTAAAGCATTTTGCGACGCGTATTGCCTATGCGTGTGAACGTTTAAAATTGGTTATAGATCAGTTAGACGAGTTATTTGTCGGAACACTCGATAGCTTTAGCCAAAAACTATTACGTGAGTTTGCCTTTGAGAGTGGCAAAATTGAACGCGCTCAAATTACCGATGATGCCAAAACTTATAGTCGGCAACTGATCCATGATGTACTGCGTGAATGGATACAGTCTCAACCTCAGACCGTGATTGATGCGTTGTATCTGGCGGGTGAATTAAAAAGTGTCGATAGTTTTGTCAAACTGGTCGAAGACTCACTTAACTTTAGTTCCGCTCATTTTAAACTTCCTGAAAAACCAACCATTCAATTTGAACAACTTGCACAGCTCAAACAGTTGGCGACAGAAATTGACTTAAGCCTTTTAGAGAACTATTACCAGCTTGATGGCGAGCACTATAAACATGTGAGCGGCACAGTATTTCGAAATGGTGCGTTTAACAAACTATTTAGTGAATGTTTACCGCAGTTATTACAAGTTTTAAAGCAAAGCGACATTATTTTAGTTTTTGATGGTTCGTTGGCCGCACAGAGAGAACTTGTTTTTAAGTTCTTAGGTCAACTTGCCGATCAGAAAGTTTTCAAAAAATGCCCTGCTGAAATTTCAGATGGTTTCTATCAGCATCCTTGTATTCAACAGATTCAGCAGTTATTTGGTGTGTTAAAAAACTACGCCGAGCAGTTCGACCAGCTTCATATTTTTTTAAAAGCCTATTTATGTGTAGAGGTGAAAAAACGTTTACCTCAGGTTTTGCAAAATAAAGGTGAAACTACTTTTTCTCAGCAAATTCGTACACTTTCAGAAGCTTTAAAAGGTGAGCAGGGGCAACGTTTTGCTGTATTTGTTCAGGCACGTTATCCCTTAATTTTGGTCGATGAATTTCAAGACACTAACCAAGATCAAGATGATATGCTCGCCAGTATTTGGCGCCATCCAGAGCGCTACCAAAAAGGTTGTATGATTATGGTGGGTGACCGTAAACAGGCGATTTACGGCTTCCGTGGTGGGGATATGCTCACCTTTTTAAATGCCTATAAAGATATTCAAGCCAAACATGGTCGTGAATATAAGTTAATTCATAACCATCGTTCTGTTGCTGATCTGGTTGATGTGGTCGACGCCTTATTTCAACGACAAATTGATTTTGGTGAAGAAGTTCAATATGACCCAATTCGAGCAGGCACTCGGCCTCATCCTGTACTGATTGAGCAGAATAATCATAATCCTCACCCTTTACGCTGGTTAATGCTCAAAGATAAAGAAACAGAGGCTCAGCAAGTTGCATGGAAGATTCGAGATCTACTTAACCAGTCACATGCTGGAAAACTATATTTTCAAAAAGATACTCAGACTCAAACCTTAAACGAAGATGATATTGCGGTATTGTCTCGTAATCATGATGGGCTGGATAAAGTTCAATTTGAGCTAGAGCGTTTAGGAATTCGGGTTAACAGACCATCAAAAAGAAGTGTTTTCGATTGCACGATTGCTCAAGACGTTGGTGCTTTGTTGACTGCCATACTTCATCCTTACGATGAGGCAAAAGTGAAGCGAGCTTTAATTAGCCGTCTATTTGCCATGGATTTAAAACAACTCTTGCAGCTTGAGCAGACAGCGGAAGGGTTAAGCCAGTTTATGACTGGTTTTGACACGATTAGAGAGTTGTGGTCCGCTCAAGGCTTTTTAGTGGCATGGCAACAATGCTTAATCCAGTTTGATATATGGCAAAATTTGGTTGCTACCCAAAGTAAAGATAATGAACGGGTTGTGGTGAACTTGCGTCATTTAACTGAAATTCTGAGTCAGCACAGTGAGAAATACTCAGGTGCTCAGAACCTTTATCACTGGTATCTCAAACAGTTGTGTTCTCCTCTTGACCGTGATTGGGAGCTAGAACGTAAATTGTCGAGTGAAGCTGGTGTTCAGCTCATGACAATTCACCAGTCAAAAGGGCTGGAATTTAAGATTGTATTTTTATTAGGTGCAGATAAGCCCTTTCGAGAAAATAATAAAACGCTCAATTTTTCGACCCAAGATATTGTCAAACCGGACTCAAACCAGACTTTGACTCAACGTGTCGTTGCGATTGCTGACAAGACTTATTTGAATGAAATAGAACTTAAGCAGCACGAAGAACGAGCGCTCGCTGAACAGAATCGACTTTGGTATGTCGCTTTAACGCGAGCAAGCCACCGCGTCTATGCTGTTCTACAAGATCTTGATGGTAAATCGGTATCAGGACTCGCATTTTGGAAAAATAGAGCTGAGCCTTTTCAACACCGCTGCTGTACGGATGAAATGGTTTTGGAACAGATTCCACAAGCAATTCATTTAACCAAGCAAACCAGTGTTATTGAAATACAAGCAAAACGGTTTCCGGAACAACGTTTTTATTCGAGAGGGAAAACCAGTTTCAGTTACTTGGCACAGCATTTAAAACATAAGGCTGGCACAGATTTATTGGCCAGCCAGAGCAATGATGCTGTATTGGCAGAAGATGAGTTGGACTTAATCAATACTGCTGAAGCAATCAGTGCTCAGCCGATTGACTGGATAAAGAATAACTTTCCTCGAGGAACGCTTGCCGGTAATTTCTTGCATGAAATATTTGAACATATTGATTTTCAATGTTCAGATGACTGGGTCATAGAAATACGTCGTCGTTTTAAAAATGACTATAGTAGCCTTTGGCAAGATTTACTTAATAAATATAACGAGAGCTTCCCAGAGCAAGAGGACGCCGAGAATCTGCTTTACCAGTCCGTTGCAGAGTGGTTAAAAGATATTTTGCGAACGCCACTTTATCAAGGTTTCCGACTAAATCAGCTTCAACAAGAGCAGTATTTGTCAGAGTTTCCTTTTTATTTAGCATTGTCAGATCGGGTTCTAGCGATGACACGTATTCAGCAGCTCTTCGCTGAGTATGGATTGAATATGCCGGAGTTACTTGAGGCTCGTTCAGCACGTTACCTCAATGGTTCTATAGATTTGGTTTATTTTGATGGGCAGCGTTACCACATTGCTGATTATAAAAGTAATTACTTAGGTGATGATCTTGCAGACTATCGTAGCGATAGCATTGCCCAAAGCATGTCTTTGGCAAGTTATTGGCTACAAGCAGGTTTATATCTCGTTGCGTTACATCGCTATTTGCAAGTCAAAATGCAGGATTACCAAATTGAGCAACATTTGGGTGGGGCAACTTATCTTTATTTACGTGGTATGAATGGTGAAGCAGAGCAGGGGTACTATTATTGGGAACCTAGCGTCGAGTTTATTCTTCGTCTTGATGCCATTTTGGGGTATTTTGCTGAGGATAAAATAGCATGAAAAATGCTGATAAAATGCGTAATTTGAAGATTAACAAATACTTGGCATGTGGATAAGCCTGTCTATAACCATGTGGACAAGCGTGTGGAAAACTAGGTGGATAAGTGTGTGGACAATCTAAACAGCCCTGAACAAGCCGATTTAAGCTGGTTAACAACGTGGAGTAACTTCTTAAATCAGGCTCCATTTACTGAACAATCGCAAGTGTCAGAAGCTACTTCTTACTTGCAGCAGCTTATTGAAGCGAGCTTACAAGGCGATAGTTGTATTGATATCAGTTCAGAGCAAATTGCAGCACTTGGTCAACTTGCTATATCTGCCGATCAAGCAAACTTAAAAGTTGCGCCGTGCGTCTACGATGAGCAGGGGTTGGCATTATACCGATATTGGCACCTAGAGCAACGACTTGCAGAACAAATTTGTCGATTAAAGCAACAATTAATTAAACCTGTCTCTTGTGATGGCTATTTAGACCTGCTTACCGATGCTCATCAACAGGCAGCTTTACAAATGGTTGCTCGGCAGAGCCTGAGTATTATTACGGGTGGGCCGGGTACAGGTAAGACTTATACGCTGGCACGTATTATTGCTGTGCTGAGTCAGGCAATTCCACATATTCGTGTAGCGATGGCTGCTCCAACAGGTAAAGCAGCACAGCGAATGCAAGAGGCTTTACAGAACTCATTTAACGATCCTAAATTGCTTGAGTCCGGATTAGTGAGTGAAGAGCTCAGAAATCAGGGAACACAAACGATTCACCGTTTGTTGGGGATGGGACATAGCCAGACACCACGGTTTAATCAAAAACAGCCTTTGCCTTATGACGTGATTGTCGTCGATGAAGCTTCCATGCTGGATTTAAATCTGGCTACTCTTCTATTTGAGGCGGTGCCTGAGTCTTGTCGAATTATTTTATTAGGAGATGCAAATCAGCTCGCTTCTGTCGATGTCGGTGCGGTTCTTGCAGATTTGCAGCAAATACAGGCGTTGGCTGATAACCGAGTACAATTACAAACCAGTCGTCGTTTTGCTGAAGGGGCATTGATTGGACAAGTGGCCAAATTTATTCAGGCACAAACCTATCAACAAGATCATGTAGAAGTTTTGCAGCAGTTTGAAATTGATATTGTTGAGGTTTCAGAATTAAAGCCTATAGTTTTACAAAGTGACATGCCAGATGTGGTTCAGCTTGAGTATTTACCAGAAGGAAATCACGCAGAAGTCGAAATTTATTATCAGAAGCTCATGCTAGGTTTCCAAGGATATGTAAAAAGCCTAAAAAATTATTTAAAAGAAGAACGCTCGATTGAACAGGTCCAAAACGTAGTAAAAGCATTTGATGACTACCGGATTTTAACCGCGGTTCGTCATGGTCCGTTTGGATTGCAGCAGTTAAACCAATATGCGCAGCGTTGGTTGCAGCAGCAACTTTCAATAGTGACTCTTGGTGGATGGTATGTCGGTCGTCCTGTAATGATGACTTATAACGATTATCAGCTCGGTATTTCAAATGGCGATATTGGTTTGTGCTTTGAGCACAGAACTCAGCCACAGCAGTTTGAAGTATATTTTCCAAGTTTGAACAAATGGGTTGCTGCAAATCGATTACCTAAAAGTATTCAAAGTGCATTCGCCTTAACAATTCATAAATCGCAAGGGTCTGAATTTACCCATACTGCTGTCGTTTTAGATCAGGCTGCCAAGAACTTATTAAGCCAAGAACTTATTTACACTGCGATTACACGAGCTAAGAAAGTAGTCAGTCTTTTAGTGCATCAAGAGGCTTTATTACAAGCATTTACAGTTCGTACTATACGAAAAAGTGGTTTAGTTCAAAAAGTTAATCGGTTAGTTCGTTAAGACAAACTTAATATTTTTACCCTTGTAAGAAAAAGCTTACATAGATTCGAGATATTTGCTGCTAGAGTACACCCCGTGTTTTTGAGATTATAAACGCACAACGAGCTTGGCACGGAATGTCGGGCAAAATCGCACAATAATAATAACTTAAGTCGAGAGACTGCGAACTTACAATGAAGTAGGTGTATAAAGAGGAAACTTACAGCCGCTAAGCCTTGTAGTTTTGGGAGAGACTACAGGGCTTTTTTATATTCTACTTTTCACCATGTTTCAAAAAGCATTCGAACATTTCGTTTTTAACACTATCTTCACTCTGTTTTTGTCTAAAGATTTAAATCAATAATATCAATATATTTATCTATAATATGATTTTAAAACAGGCATTTTTCCTGTGAATTGTTAAGTTATATGTTATACAGAACTGTACGTTAAAGGTAAAAAATGGCTATTTACCAAATATTATACAGACCTGTACGTTTTCACTTACATGATGATAAGAAAAATACTACTTTTCTTCATAATTGGATATGTCACAATACATCACATAAGGAAATAGAAACGAAAACATCGGAAGTGAGTTAAAACAACAAGAAGGATGTGACTAGCATCTCACCAACGACAATAAAAACAGTAATAACACGATAAACAAAAACTACAGCGCAAAAAACCCAAGCAGAAATGCTTGGGTTTTTTATTTGTTTCTACACTAAGTCAGTTTCATGAGAATCACTACCAAATAACGAACGGCGTTGATCTCTCGGTATACGTGGACATTGGGTTGAGATTTGATAGAGCACTTTAGCTAAAGCAGGTAGGTGAGTACCCACTACAGATTTACCAGTTGTTAATAAGGAAACACTGATATCTCTTTCAGGGTCGGCCCAACATAAAATGTTAGAGAATCCTAAATGACCAAATGCTTGTCCGGTCATTGGGCCAAAAAGACCTACAGGATTGCTACCTAACATTGGTCCTAAAGCATAGCGCATTGGAATCAGCAAAGTACGGTCAATGTTAACGCCTGTGGTTGGCAGTGTTGCTCTGAAAATTGTTTTCTCACTAAAGATTTGCTGACCGCCGTAGCTTCCTCCACTTAAAAGCATTTCAAAGAAGCGGCCGGCTTGTTCTGCACTGGTATAGATGTTTCCAGCTGGGCAAATGGTGTCCATAAAACGACTATCGTTAGTCACATCAACTGCAAGTTGTAAACCGCCACCTAACACATGATTCAGGTAGTGATCGGTACCAAGGCGAGGGTGCAGACCTGTTGCACAGTTTAAGGCGACTTCTGAACGGTATTCTGGTTTTAAGCCATAATTGAAATAAGGCATCCCCATTGGTTTTTCGATAGTTTGATGTACAAATTCACGTAAATCCTGCCCAGTCACCCGTTCAATGACTTCTCCTAAAATATAACCTGCCGTAACAGCATGATAGGCAAGGTGATTGCCAGCAGGAGACACAGGTCGGGCAGCATATAAACGTTTTAAAATTTCGTCTTTATCAAATAATAAATCTGGTGTGACATCGCCATCAATATAAGGAATGCCACCACGATGTGCTAATAAATGAAAGATCGTGGCACGACGCTTACCGTTGACTCCATATTCAGGAACATAATAGCTCACAGGATCAAGCAAATTGATTTCGCCTTTTTCATCTAATAGATGAATCAACATGGCTGTGATCATCTTTGATGCTGAAAATAGGCAAACAGGTGTATCAGGTGTTGCAATCATGGCATTTTCTTGAAGTCCTGCCGGAGAGTTTCCTTGAGCATATCCAATGCTTCGATTGAGTAAAATTTTACCTTGTCTGCGTAAACAAAAGGTAATGAGTGGATAGTTTCCGGTTTTATATAGTCCTTCTATACTTTTCCAGATTTTTTGAATCTGGTGATCACTCATTCCACCCTGTTCAGCAGCAACTTCATCTTTTTGTCGAATGACTTGCTCAATATTGTCCGGTACTGGACAAGTGTTGGTTGAAAAAATTTTCACACGTCCCTCGCGCTTCTTTCTTTTTATTCGAGGCTAGTGTGCAGGGTTAAGGTCCTCATGTCAGTGTCTAAAATGACAAGTTACTGAAAACTATTTTGCAATCCACCTATAGATACCTTAAAATAGGCGACTTGCTGTAGTGATGCACGGCAGTCAGTTGCCTCAACTGATTAATATCGTTTACTTTTTTAAGCATCTCGGAGAAATCGAATGGCTTTAACTAATGCAGACCGCGCAGAGATCATTGCTAAATTTGCTCGCGCTGAAAATGACACTGGTTCACCAGAAGTACAAGTAGCTTTATTGACTGCTCAAATCAATGATTTACAAGGTCACTTCAAAGCTCACAAACACGACCACCACAGCCGTCGTGGTTTGATCCGTATGGTTAACCAACGTCGTAAATTGCTCGACTACTTAAATGGTAAAGACCACGGTCGTTACACTGCTTTGATCGGTGCTTTAGGTTTACGTCGTTAATTCGATTTTCACTTTGTTTTCGCTATTTCGCATGTCGCAATGCTTTATCGCTGAAAAGAGAGTTTCACTTAATGTTAGGTTAAGTGATTTTTAGAAGGGGCGCTTGTGCGCTCCTTCTTTGCGTTTAACTTATTTTAAATAATTGATCTAGTGTGATGGCTTCTAAGCTTTGTCATTTATCTACCAATCGGTGTAGTCTGAATGCCAAACCTTAGGGGTCTCACTAGAATAAAATTAGGAAAATACAATACATGTCAATGTTTAATATCGTTCGTAAAGAATTCCAATTCGGTCAACATCAAGTCGTTTTAGAAACGGGTCGCGTTGCACGTCAAGCAAACACAGTTTTAATCACTATGGGTGGCGTAACTGTTTTAGTTGCAGTTGTTGCTCAACCTAAAGCAAAAGCGGGTCAAGACTTCTTCCCGTTAACAGTGAACTATCAAGAAAAACAATATGCAGCTGGTCGTATCCCTGGTGGTTACGGTAAGCGTGAAGGTCGTGCTTCTGAAGCTGAAACTTTAATTTCACGTCTTATTGACCGTCCAATTCGTCCGTTGTTCCCAGAAGGTTACTTCAACGAAATTCAAGTAACAGCAACAGTTGTTTCTTCTGACAAAACTATGGATGCTGACATTGCAGCAATGCTTGGTACATCTGCAGCATTGTCTATTGCTGGTACTCCTTTCCGTGGTCCAATTGGTGGCGCACGTGTTGGTTTAATCAACGGTGAATATGTTCTTAACCCGAACTTCGAACAGTTGAAAGAAAGTGACCTTGACCTTGTGGTTGCTGGTACAGAATCTGCTGTATTGATGGTTGAATCTGAAGCGAAAGAACTTTCAGAAGACCAAATGCTGGGTGCTGTGCTTTTCGGTCATGACGAAATGCAAATCGCAATTCAAGCGATTAAAGAATTTGCTGCCGCTGCTGGTGCTGTTGAGTCAACTTGGGTTGCTCCAACTAAAAACGAAGCTCTTCTTGAGCAATTAAAAGCAGCTTTCGAAGCTAAAATTTCTGAAGCATATACAATTGCGGTTAAACAAGATCGTTATGCAGCACTTGATGCACTTTATGCAGAAGCTGTAGCTCAGTTCGTTCCAGAAAATGACGAAACTGGTATTGCTGATGAAGTAAACGAATTATTCGAAGACCTTAAATACCGTACAGTACGTGACAACATCTTGTCAGGTAAGCCACGTATTGATGGTCGTGATACTAAAACTGTTCGTGCTATCGACGTTCAAGTTGGCGTATTAGATCGTGCACACGGTTCTGCATTGTTTACACGTGGTGAAACTCAAGCGTTAGTAACAACAACTTTGGGTAATACTCGTGATGCGTTAATGGTTGATACCCTTGCTGGTACTAAAACTGACAACTTCATGTTGCACTACAACTTCCCTGCATACTCTGTAGGTGAAACAGGCCGTGAATCTGGTCCTAAGCGTCGTGAAATTGGTCACGGTCGTTTAGCACGTCGTGGTGTTCAAGCAGTTCTTCCTGCTGCTGACCGCTTCCCGTATGTAATTCGTATTGTATCTGACATTACTGAATCTAACGGTTCATCTTCAATGGCTTCTGTATGTGGTGCTTCATTATCACTTATGGATGCAGGTGTTCCGCTTAAAGCACCAGTTGCGGGTATCGCAATGGGCTTAGTGAAAGAAGGCGAGCGTTTCGCAGTACTTTCTGACATCTTGGGTGATGAAGATCACTTAGGTGATATGGACTTTAAAGTAGCAGGTTCTGCAAACGGTATTACTGCGCTTCAAATGGACATCAAGATTGAAGGTATTACTGAAGAAATCATGGAAGTTGCATTAAACCAAGCATTTGCTGGTCGTATGCACATCCTAAACGAAATGAATAAAGTCATTTCACGTGCTCGTGCTGAAATCAGTGCTCATGCACCGACGTTTGAAGTGATTAACATTAACCCAGACAAGATCCGTGATGTTATTGGTAAAGGCGGCGCAACTATCCGTCAAATTACTGAAGAAACTAAAGCTGCAATTGATATCGAAGACAATGGTACAGTTCGCGTATTTGGTGAAACTAAAGCTGCTGCTAAATCTGCAATTGCTAAGATTCAAGCCATTACTGCTGAAGTTGAACCAGGTAAGATCTATGACGGTAAAGTAATCCGTATCGTAGAATTCGGTGCGTTTGTAAACATCATGCCGGGTACTGATGGTCTTCTTCACATTTCGCAAATTTCAAATGAACGTATTGCGAACGTAACTGATGTTCTTAAAGAAGGTCAGGAAGTGAAAGTACAAGTTGCTGATGTTGATAATCGTGGTCGTATTAAATTGACTATGAAAGACATTGAACAAGCATAATTGTTCTGGTGACATGAAAAAGTCCGCTTGATGCGGACTTTTTTTATGGCATGATGCAAGTAATACAAAAACAGATCATTGTGGTATGCAGGTTTATTACTTTTATCGCCATCAAGCTGACGGCTATGTCTTTTTAAGCCGTGAACGGCATAATGAACACATTCTGGAGTTTTTCTGGATTGATAGTGTCAGAGCTGATGTGGTGAACCATAACGAAGAATGGCAACAAAAGATTCAACAGCTTTCAGGCGTGGTTATTAATGAATTTCATATGCGGGATATTGCCAATATTGAGCATCCTTGTGCATTTGATACGCTTGAAGAATATGATTTGCTTATTTTTAGAAAGCTCGTTACACCTGATGATGAAATTAAAAATGGGGAATCCCATGAGAGTGTATTTGGCCTAGCAACTACGCCAATTAGCTTTATTTTTACTCCTAAAGTTCTGATTAGTGTTCGTGAGCAGGGCAATAAGTCGATTGAAAACTATATTCAACGTCTCGAAACTATTTTATGTAAAACTTTGGAAGAACAAAACAAAACCCGTAAGCTTCCTAATTCACCTGTAGATTTATGTTTACGACTGCTTAATAGTATGGTGGATGGCTACCTTGATATCCGTTCACCTTTGACTAGAAGGGTCGAGCATTGGCAACAGCAATTGCTGCAAGGTAATCGTCGTTTTAAACAATGGCATCAGTTGTTTCATGAAAACATGGCCTTTCAGCAAGTTGAAAATTTATGCGAAGAGCAAATCGAAACCTTACAAGAGTTTCGAGATGAAATTGTAGAAAACTATCATCATGTTATTGGTGAGAAGACGCATAGTTCTCAAGACCTTCTGTTAGTTCGTTTGAATGATTTAATGAGTCATGTCGAACGTATTCAAAAACATACTTTACGTTTACGTAGCGCTATTCAATCAGCGATTGATTTGCATTTCTCGGCAATTGCAAACCAGACCAATGAAAATATGCGTATTCTTGCCATTATTACTGCCGTATTTGCACCGCTTACGCTTTTAACGGGTATTTATGGAATGAACTTTGAGTTTATTCCAGGGCTTAAGTCACCAGTAGGTTTCTGGATTATGCTGGGTGTCATGCTGCTCAGTACTGTTTTATTGCTGTACTATTTTTATCGACAACATTTGGTCGGCCGCGGTGAAAAAAGTGTGATTGACTTATTGGCTCAACAACATCGCCAAGATCGGATGAATTTGTTCTGGTTTTTGGAATATGAACCGATTAAACAGACTTTGAAGGAAGTGGAAAAGATTACTCGGTTGAAATAATTCTTCAATTTTTATTGAATTTTTTCCAAATTTGCTTGAGCTAAGCGTCATCCACAACCTGAGCGAGAAAAAGCAAACATCGTTTGCTTCGAGCGCAAGACAAACGAAGTGCGTAGCTTGTGTTCAAATATAAATTTGATCTTAGTACGCACTTCAATATCTCTGGTTTTGGCCTTGCGTAGCTTCGCTACTCATGCCAAAACAAAAGTAACGTAATTAGCTGATGAAATAGATAGGGAGTGCCAGTAGGACTCCGTCGTGACTATCTAATCTAATGAAAATGCTTCAACTGTTTTCTAAGTTGTTGCACTTCATCAATCAAATCTAACATCACCGCAACTGCTGCTAAACTTGCGTCAAAGTCACGTTGTAGACGATACGCTTTACGTGCACGTGCGACATCTTCACCCATAAACTGATGTGCTTCAGGTGTGTTCTCGACTGATAAAATATCATATTCAATGAGCTGAAGAATCCAGTCAGGACTTTGGCCGCAAGCTTGGGCAAATTGTTGTAAATCAAATGTCGATTGTTCATCAACGACCTCTGCACTAAAGGTATGGCCGTCATATACAATTTCTCGATAGTGAATGGTTGTCATGATCTTGCTCCCTAATGAGATGATCGAGGTTCGAATGAAGCAAATGCTTCTGCCAGTTGCTGATACGCTTCTTTTTCTTTTTCAGAATTTGCAGGGGGGAATACAATATTTAAAATTAAATACAGATGCCCTGGCGTTTTATTTGGTATCCCTTTGTCTTTTAAACGTAGCTGTTGTCCTTGTTTTGCATTTTTAGGTAAATTAACATTTAAAGATCCTGCAGGTGTTTTCACTTCAATACCTTGGCCTAATGCTGCTTCCCATGGAGCTACATCTACAATCAAATACACATCACTGCCTTCGACATGAACACGGTCTGTATCTTTATACTGGATTTCAATATAAAGATCGCCGTTAGCACCACCATTAATCCCGCTTTGGCCTTGTCCACTTAAGCGGATTTGCTGACCTTCTTTCATGCCTTTTGGTATTTTTACCTGTAAGGTTTTGCGTTGAACTTCAGGCTCGCCATAAGCATTCATGGTTGGGATTTGCAGGGTAATCTGTTGGGTTGATCCGTGATAGGCAATATCAAGATCAACCTCTATGCTGGCATGTTGATCTTCACCGCGATAACTACGTTGTTGTCTTTGATATTGTTGTTGTCCACCGCCAAAGCCTGCACCAAAGCGACCAAATAAATCTTCAAAACCGCTAAAGTCTGCTTGTTCACCGCCTGTAAAACCTTGACGATAAAACTGTGCTCCATCAAAGCCCCCTTGTGCAGCACCTTGACCAAAGTTATTAAAACCTTGAGGATGATCTAACATTTGGTCATATTCGGCTTTTTTATCCGCATTGCTTAATGTGTCGTAGGCAACATTAATGGCCTGCATTTTTTCTTCTGCATCTTTTTCTTTGCTGATGTCGGGATGATATTTACGGGCTAATTTTCGATAAGCTTTTTTAATTTCATCAGCAGAGGCTTTGCGTGTAACCCCTAATTCTTCATAATAATTTTTTGCCATAATGTTTTATCACGATGGTGTTGTTTATTTCATTATGAAACGATTTTTAGAGTTTTCAATAAGCTAGATTGTATAAGAGTTGTTCTATTACGAAATGCAGAGGAACCTAAAGAGGTATAGAAAAATTAGACTATACCTCTCAGGATTTAGATGAAACTTTGATACAAGCCGTACAGAGCAATAAGTAGAAGTAATAAACCGCAGAGGCCTAATATTTTTGGGTATAAATGACTGTTAGAAAGGCGGCGGAAAAAGATATAAACCAAAGATAGTGTGAGGAAGTCTAAAACAATCCATGTCAGAGTAAGTAGGGTTAAACTTAAATTTAACTGAGGAGTAATAGAGACAAATTGCGGAAAGAAAGCCGAGAAAAAGATAATATCTTTTGGGTTTGAAATACCGACAAGAAAACCTTTTTTAAAGCCACCATTTTGTGCTGAAACTGTTTGTATCGCTTCTGGGTGGGGTGCCTGAATAACTTCTTTGAGAATACTAAAACCCAAATAACCAATATATAAGCACCCTAAAATACGAATGATATTGAGGTAACTATCATTAACACTCAGTACTCCTTTTAAAACCAGTACTGAAATAAAAATTAAAACAAGGGATGCTAGGTTTGTACCAAAAATAGTTTCTAGTGCTTTTTTATAGCCCCCTTTAAGTCCAGCGCTTGCAACTAAAATCATGACAGGGCCAGGGGTAGCAATCATAATAACTACGCTAAAAATAAAGAGAAAATAATCAAAATAATTCATGGTATTTAGGCGTCTTATTTATTAGGCTATAAAGTAGCCTTATATTATCCTATTTAAATTAACATGTTGAAAATTATCATCAAAAAATACAGGTAAATAAAAAGGCGGTATAACCGCCTTTTTATAAAGTTAAAATATTAACTTAAATGTTCACCAAATAACGCTAAAGCTTCTTCAGCGGTAAAGGTATATTGCGTATTACAGAACTGACAGTCCATACGAATCGGGTTCTGCTGTTCTAGAGTTTCATGAACAGCGTCTACACCAATTTGAATCAGGGCATTTGCACAGCGTTCTTTTGAACATGTACAGCCAAATTTTAATGCTTCAATTTCTGGTAAACGAACTTCTTCTTCGTTATATAAACGATATAAGATTTCGTTTGCATCTAAATTGGTAAGCTCTTCAGCTTTTAATGTTTCGGTCAACATCGTCAAACGTGGCCATAAATCTTCATCGACCAAGTTTTGCTCTTCTTCATCATGACGTGGTAAGAGTTGAATCAGTAAACCGCCAGAACGCTTATCTGTACTTGCCAACACAATACGAGTTGGTATTTGTGCAGATAAATCATAATATTGCATTAAGCAACCCGCTAAAGTCACTTGATCAAGCGGCACGATCCCTTGATAACGTTCACCAAATTCCGGTTCAATATTAATAAATAAAACCGGATTAACTAAAGCGCCAAGAACTGTGCTGCTGTCTGTTGCTTCAACAAAGCGAGGGTCGGTTTCATAGTCGGCTAAAGCACGAACCTCTCCTAAATGGTTACATTCAGCCATCGCCCATTTGAAGGTGCCGCTAGCCTGGATTTGCAAGCTGATACGGCCTTTGATTTTTAGTGTACTTGCAAGTAATGCAGTCGCATTCAACATTTCACCTAGCAGAATTTTAACCGCAGGCATATAGTCACGTTGAGCTAAGATAGTTTGTAGGGCTTCTTCTAGATGAACTACTTCTCCACGTACTGGAAAGTTCTCTATATAAAAGCGTTGGCGTAAATCAGACATAATATTCTCCAGGGCCCTAAGCAGAGTATAACTATTTCGTTTTAATCAAGCTCAGGAAATGCAGCTAAGCCGCAAGCCGGACAGGGGCAGCTTTGTGCCCATTGTCCAATTATTTAGGCAATGTGAATAAGTCCTTAATATAGCCATTTTCTGAAATCTCAAGTTATTCTAGATGATCTCTTGTAATGTCGATGCGATTTGGTTGTAAATGACGCTTTAAATTAACATCATGTTTTGATGTAGCCTGTTGCTGCGCATCACTTTCAAACAAATGTTCAAGCTCGGCTAAGGCATTACGATGTGTTTCAAAAATCTTCTGTTCATCAGTATAAATACTTTGCTGCTGTATGAGCAATTTCTCATCATAATCCCGAAAGATTTCGATATTGTTATAGGCTTGTTCATCAGAGATCCCAAGTTCTCGTAAAGCGCGATAAGCCATACCTAATGAAGATAAATACGTTTCACGCCAAATGTATTCCACGCCTAAATCTCTTAAAAGGTGGACATGGTGGCGGTCACGAGCACGGGCTAATAGCTTTAAGTTTGGATAATTTAATCTAAGATGACGCGCGACATTCATAGAGTCTTCAACATCATCAATCGCTAAAATAAATACTTTAGCTTTTTCAATACCGGCAGAACGCAGTAAATCGGGCTGGGTTACATCGCCATAATAGAGCTTGCCGCCGTAGCGACGAACAAAGTCCACTTGATAAAGATTGTTGTCGATTGCAGTAAAGCCTAAATGCTGTAGGCGGGCAATACGCGCGATGATTTGTCCAAATCGACCAAAGCCGGCAATGATAATCGGATTATCCTGCTGTGGAATTTCATCATACTCAGGTGGACGTTCTTTATTAAACAAAGGAATAACCTGAGTTGCCATAATCCAGTAAATTACTGGAGTAAGTACCATCGACAACGTCACGATCAGCGTCACGGGTTCTAATATAGCTTGAGTTAAAACCTTCTCACTTTTTGCAAGGCTCAAAATTACAAAAGCAAACTCTCCGCCTTGTGCCAAGCATGTACCTAAAAGCAAGCTGTTATTCCAACTGTATTTTTTATAGCGGGCAATAGCGGTCAATATCAGCGTTTTGATGAGTAATAAACTGACTGCACCACCAATAATAAGCAAAGGCATTTCAATGAGCAGTGACAGCTGTGTGGTCATGCCAACGGTCATAAAGAATAAGCCAAGCAATAAACCTTTAAATGGTGCAATACTCGCTTCAACTTCGTGGCGAAATTCTGAATCTGCTAATAATACACCTGTGAGGAATGCACCTAATGTGGTGCTAATTCCTAAAGTGTCCATAAGCAAGACAACAGCAAGAATAATAAATAATCCTACTGCTGTAATAAGTTCAGTCGCTCCACTTTTGGCAACAAAGCGGAAGAATGGACGCATCACATAGCGACTAAACAGAAATAGACCAGTAAACGTTGCAATGATAGCCGCAAAATAAGCCACCCCATGATGGGTTGATTCTGTTCCTGCCAATAATGGAATAATGGCAAGTAAGGGGATAGCCGCTATATCTTGGAAAAGTAAAATGGAAAAAGACTGCTGACCATAAGTCGTATTGAGTTGCTGCTTTTCGGTCAGAAGTTGTAATACAAAAGCTGTAGAAGAGAGCGCAAGGGCAAAACCAATCACAAAGCTGACAGAAAGCTGCTGTTGAAAGAGTAATAGTACGATCAGCATAAGAATAGCCCCACTAATGAGGACTTGTAGACTTCCCATTACAAAAATAGAGTCGCGCATTTCCCATAAACGTTGGGGGCGTAACTCTAAACCAATCAGGAACATTAATAAGATAACGCCAAATTCGGCAAGTTCCATAATCGCTTCAGGGTCATGTGCAATATTTAAAACACTAGGGCCCAGAAGTATTCCTGTAAATAAATAACCTAAAACTGTTGCTATCCCTAGGCGCTTGCCAAGAGGGACTAAAATCAGAGAAGCTCCAAGAAAAATTGTTGCTTGCAGTAAGAATGACATTCATTGCCTCGAATGTATTAGTCTCTTTTAAGTGTAAAGCCAAAAAGGCTTCTTCACACCATGATATTCAAATCATCTAATTAAATTCTTGCGGATCAACATCAATTGATAGCCGAAGTTGATGCTGCCGTGGTGCATGAACCAATTGTGACCACCATTGCCTTAAGTAAAAATGTAGGCGAGCACGGTCAGCAGATAAAATCACCATGTGGGCGCGGTAGCGCCCAGCTTTACGTTCCATCGGTGCTGGAATTGGACCCCAGATATCAACAATTTCACCTGCAATTTGGCGTAATTGTTCCGCCGCTTCATTTAAAAAATGTAAGGTATAGTCACGATCTTTAGATTCTGCACGTATCAGTACTGCATAACGATAAGGTGGCAGCAATGCGACTTTACGTTCCGCAAGAGTCTGTTTGGCAACCGCCCGATAATCTTTTTCGATGAGCGTGGTGAGTAAAGGGTGATCTGGTCTTAGGGTTTGTAAATAAACATGGCCTTTATGTTCACCACGGCCTGCACGACCCGCGACTTGTACAATTAACTGTGCAGTACGTTCTGGCGCACGAATGTCGACACTCAGTAACCCAGCATCAATATCTAAAATAGCAACCAAAGTCACGTGTGGGAAATGGTGACCTTTTGCCAACATTTGAGTACCAAGCAAAATTGTTGGTTTGTTTTGATGAATCCGATCATAGATTTTTTGCCAGCTACCGACACGACTGGTGCTGTCACGGTCAACCCGAATCACATCATAGTCTGGAAATAGTTCTTGTAAGTGCTCTTCAACCTTAGCTGTTCCAGCACCTAGGGTTTTTAGGCTTTTTTGCTGGCATTCAGGGCAGTGATCGGGTAAGCGATGAACAGTACCGCAGTGGTGGCAGTGTAAATAAGAATAAGGCTGAGTGTGCAACGTAAAATGTGCATCACAATGTGGACAATTTGCTTGCCACCCACAACTTTCACAGACCAGTACAGGTGCATAGCCACGACGGTTTAAAAAGATTAAAACCTGTTCTTTTCTTGCTAACGTATGCTTGATTTGCTCAATAAGAGGTTGGCTAATTCCATGTTGCTTTTTGACAATTTTAAGGTCAATCAAATGCATTTTAGGCAAAAGCGCATGGCCTGCACGTTGGTTAAGTTGCAGTGAGGTTAATTTGCCAGTTTCGACCAAATAATAACTATCGATGCTCGGTGTTGCTGAACCTAAAATAACAGGACAGTTTTGTAAGTGGCCTCGATAAAGAGCGACATCACGTGCATGGTAGCGGAAGCCTTCTTGCTGTTTATAAGAGAGGTCATGTTCTTCATCTAAAATGATTAAGCCCAAACGTGGCAGTGGCGTATAGATGGCAGAGCGTGTCCCTAAAATAATAGATGCTTTGCCAGTCTGGGCCTGTTGCCATGCCTGCAAGCGTTTGGAGTCATTTAAGCCCGAGTGTAATAGAGCAATATCACAGTTAAAACGAGACTTAAAACGAGAAATCGTTTGAGGGGTTAGACCAATTTCTGGGACTAACACCAGTACTTGCTTACCTTGCTTGAGCACTTCGTGCATGATGTGCAGATAAACTTCAGTTTTACCACTTCCTGTTAAACCATCTAACAAAAAAGCTTGGTATTGATGCTGTGCGTTTACGACGTGCTGAGTTGCTTTCTTTTGATCTTCATTTAGCGTGAGCGGCATTTGTGCCAATTGAACGGGCGATGGGCTAAAATCGTGTGGTTCAAGCGTACAGTCAACCAGTCCTTTCTTTTGAAGTGCTTTAAGCGTAGCCGTTTCTACACCACTTAAATTAAGAATATTCTCTGTAGTTCCGGCAGGGTGTAACTTTAAAATTTGATATGCGTCTTGTTGCTTAACAGAACGTTTAAGAAGTGCTTCAACATTATCACATGGTGTAATTTTCCAAAGATGGAACAAAACATCCATTGGTTTGCCCTGACGCAATAATGCGGGTAGGGCGGTTTGCATGACCTCGCCAATTGGAAATTGGTAATACTGAGCCGACCATGTCAATAAACTTAAAACTTGTTCATCTAAAATAGGCTGTTCGTCTAAAAGGTCAGAAATGGCTTTAAGCTGAAAGGTGCCTGTAAATGTTTCATTTGGGTCAACTTTTTCAGTAATGATGCCAATCAGATTTTGTCGTCCAAATGAAATAGCAACGCGTGAGCCTACGTGAGCCCGTTCATATTGTGCTTGGGTGAGTGTATAGTCAAAAGTGTCGTACAGATGTACAGGTACGGCTACACGCACACGATAAACAACTGAATCAGGCTTTGGCGTTATGGTCATAGAGGCTCATTTCGTCAATTTTAAAAAACGGCATAGCGTCGTGAAGAGGACTTGGGTATTCTACACAGGCTATAGAACGAATATGAATGATTGCGTAGCATAGATGCAACAGCAGCGACTATTATTTTTGGAAAATTAGAACATTACCATGCCTGCATATCAATTTACTGCCATTGATGCTTCAGGGAAGCAGCAAAAAGGGGTGCTTGAGGGAGACTCAGCGCGCCAGATTCGCCAACAATTACGCGATAAAGCATGGACTCCCATTAGTGTCGATCCTGTTGAACAAAAAGATAAACATCAGAGTCAGGGGTTATTCCAAAAAAAGTTCAGTGCTTACGATTTGGCGCTCATGACCAGACAACTTTCGGTTTTAGTTGCAGCTGCTATTCCACTTGAAGAAGCTTTGCGCGCCGTGAGTAGGCAAAGCGAAAAAACACATGTACAAAATCTTTTATTATCTGTGCGTTCTCGAGTCTTAGAAGGGCATTCACTCGCACAAGGTATGCAACAATCTGGACGTTTCCCTGACCTTTATATTGCAACGGTGGCTGCTGGTGAGCGTTCAGGACATTTAGATCTCATTTTAGATCAGCTTTCGGATTACACCGAAAACCGCTTTGCAATGCAAAAGAAAGTTCAGGGCGCCATGATTTATCCAATCATTTTAATGCTGATGTCTTTTGGTATTGTGATGGGTTTAATGACTTATGTTGTGCCAGAGATTGTAAAAACTTTTGATCAAAATAAAGATGCTTTACCGTGGATTACAGTCGCTTTAATGAAAGCCAGTGATTTTATTCGACATGCGTGGGTGTTTATTATTCTTTTTGCGGTGGTAGGTGTTATCGCATTCGTTCGGTTTTTAAAAACCACTGCTGGACATTATGCTTTTGATCGATTAACACTCAAATTGCCATTATTCGGTAAACTATCACGTGGTATTAATGCTGCACGATTTGCCAGTACCTTATCTATTTTGACCCGTTCAGGTGTCCCTTTGGTCGACGCCTTAAAAATCGGTGCGGCAGTGACCAACAACTGGGTTATTCGCGATTCAATTGCCCACGCAGCTGAGCGTGTGACCGAGGGCGGTAACTTGGGTACGCAACTGGAGCGCAGTGGTTATTTCCCACCAATGATGGTACAAATGATTCGAAGTGGAGAGGCATCAGGCGAGCTTGACAGAATGTTAGAACGAGCATCGACCATGCAAGACCGTGAGGTGACGACATTTATTTCAACCTTACTGGCATTACTTGAACCGCTTATGCTGGTTTTAATGGCAAGCATTGTACTGGTTATTGTAATCGCGGTTATGCTGCCAATCGTAAATATGAACAATATGATTTAATAACTTTGATATTAGAGATAATGATGAAAGTAAAAAATATTCAAAGCGAAACAGCGATGGAACAACATAGTGAATCTGCGGTTTCAAATCAGTTTGAGCCAACGTGCCATTCCGAGCATAGCTCTCTATCAGATGTTTGCTCCTCAAGCACAGCTTTCGGACTTGCGGCACGTTCGAACGGTGCTCGAATGAAACGTGCCTCAGGCTTTACGCTCATTGAAGTGATGGTTGTGATTGTAATTTTAGGCGTGTTAGCAGCTTTAATCGTACCAAATGTCATGGGACGTAGTGAAAAAGCCAAAATTGATACAACTCAAATTGCATTAAAGGGTGTAGCGGGTGCTTTAGATCAGTACAAGCTTGATAATGGCCATTTCCCAACCATGCAAGAAGGTGGGCTAGATGCTTTGGTTAACCAGCCAGCTACAGCGAAAAACTGGATGCCAGGTGGCTATGTAAAAGGTGGTTATCCTAAAGACAGCTGGAAAAATGATATTCAATATGTCATTCCTGGGGCAGACGGGCGAGCTTTTGATTTGTACTCATTTGGAGCAGATGGCAAAGAAGGTGGTGAAGGTAATGATGCAGATATTTATTATCAACCTTAATTAAAATGTAATGGAGATTATCAATTCAGTTAAACAGTTAAAATGATAATACGAATTGATAATCTCTCTCAATCAGAAAAATATAATAAATAATTGAAAATTATAAACTAAAATTAATATTGATATTTGAGATTTATAATAAGAATTATTCCCATATTTAATAGTTACAAGAAAGTTAAAATGTAGAGAAAAATAAGCTATATATTTAAATAAAACCTTTGCATAATAATTAAAAAGCACTTTATTCAATTAAAAGGAGAGATTAAATGAAAGCATTTCTCATATTAGATGAAATGACGCAGTTTCATTGGGTAATGCTCAAGTCTGTCCTATTGATTTTGGGTTTGTTGCCGATTGCTGAAGTTTCATTAAAGTTATGGCTGAGTACAGAGGGAAGTAGCCAAATTATGATTGGTTTCTTCGCATTAAGTATTGTGAGCGCATGGTTAATGGTGAGCTTCTTTACAGCATTAAAAGCGAGCGTCTGGCAAGCTAAACAAATATCAACTAAATATGAGCAATTTCTTTTTAAAGCTTACCGTTATGTACCTATGGTCTTTTTATCGAGTTTAGTTGCTTATTTATCTTTGCAATTATCAATCGCTTTTTAATAATATTTTAAAAACAAATTTTTAGATAAAACGTAGACTAAACATCTACGTTTTATTTTTTAACTGGACTTAAAAACAGGGTGTTTCTTCATTTGTACATATTATATGCTTCAAATCAGTAATTTAAGAACATGGGAAATATGAAATGGAACAAATCGAGTGGAATGATTTTTTAAAAGTAGAGCTTCGCGTTGGTAAAATTATTCAAGCTGAAGTTTTTGAAAAAGCGCGTAAACCTGCTTATATTTTGCATGTGGATTTTGGTGAGGAATTGGGTGTACGTAAATCAAGTGCACAGATTACAAAGCTTTATCAGCCACAAGATTTGATTGGTAAGTTAGTTGTTGCTGTAGTGAATTTTCCCAAAAAACAAATTGGTCCTATTCAGTCAGAATGTTTGGTGACAGGATTTCATAACGCAGATGGTGATGTAGCACTTTGTATCCCAGAGTTTGAAGTGCCTCTGGGTACAAAGTTATTATGATTTAGCGACGAGATTTAAAAGAAACGTCAACTTTACGTGGACGGTAAACCCAACCTAAAATCAGCAATAAGAGCGCAAATCCTAAAATTGGATAATCGCCTAAACGGTTATAAAGAGTTTGGCCTTGCATAGCAGGTAAATCCCCTCTCAAGACGAACTCTTTATCGATTGGTGCTTGTTCAGTGATATGACCATTTTGATCAATAAACGCTGTTACACCTGTGTTGGTTGCACGAATAAACCAGCGGCCATTTTCTTTCGCGCGCATCTGCACCATTTGTAAATGTTGCCAAGGCCCAGCAGTACCCGTAAACCAAGCATCATTCGATACAGTCACCAAGAAGTCGCTGTCTTCTGCATTACGTCTTGTCAGGTTTGGATAAGCCACTTCATAACAAATTGCAGCAGCAAGCGCATGCCCTTTAATTAAGAGTGGTTTCTGGTCGCTCTCACCACGTGTAAAACCGCTCATGCTCACATCATTTTGCATAGCGGGTAATACCCAAGAAAGTAACCCAGCAAGCGGGATATATTCGCCAAAAGGAACAAGACGCTGTTTTTTATAGAGACCGCTTGAATCGCTCCCCGAAGCCATAATACTGTTGTAATAAAGCGGACTGCCGACTTGATGTGATTTTGCAACATCCCAGTAAGGAATGCCGGTTACCCATGCAGTATGGTTCTTTTTAGCTTGTGCATCCATTGCATCCAAAAACGGTTCAATGTCGGTTTGGAAAAGCGGAATTGAAGACTCAGGCCATACAATGAGGTCACGGCCCCATTCAGATTGTGTCAAACCAGCATAAATTTCTAATGTTCTAACTTGGTATTCAGTCAGCCATTTTAAATCTTGTGGAATGTTACCTTGAATGAGCGAAACGCTAAGCGGCTTGGCATCTTTAGGTTTTACAAACTGTATATATGACGCTCCCCATGCACCCAAAACTAACAGAGCAGAAGGGATAACCCAGAAAATACGTTTACGCAGGACTTCGACTAAAGCACACGCTAATACAATGACGACGAAGGAAATTGCATAAATACCAAATAGCGGTGCATAACCATCGAGTAAGCGTTCAGTAAAAGCGTAACCTACAAATAACCATGGGAAACCTGTAAATACCCAAGTTTTCGCCCATTCAAAAACAATCCAGAGCGGGGCAAAAGTAAGTGGTGTTTCAGGAAAGAATCGTCGGTAAATCCATGTCTGAAATGCCGTAAATAAACCCATCACAAGGGCCATAATAGCAATCATACACACGCTTAGAAATGCATTGGTATCGCCATATACATGGATGGAAGTGTAGAGCCAGAAAGCGCCTACAAACCATAAGCCAAAGCCATAGCTCCAACCAATCGCAAAGGCTTGTTTAGCTGAGCGCTTATGTAATGTTGCATAGAGTAGGGCTGGAGATAAAATTGCCAACCACCACCAATAATAAGGTGCCAGTGAAAAACTGAACACGGCACCTGAAAATAAAGCAATGAGTAAAGGAAAAATTAAAGGAAGCTGTTTTTGTTGTTGCGAAGAATCTAACAGCTTTTCAAAGTATGCTCTCATTGACGTACAGCTCGAATCAGATGAATAGTGCGGGCATCTGCTTCAACGATTGTAAATAACCAATTTCCAAGCTCAACAGTTTGACCTTGTAAATCACTTACCAGACCAATCTCTTGAAGCAATAAACCGCCGACAGTTTCTACTTCATCGTCAGAAAAATCAGCATCTAAAACAGTATTGAAATGTTCGATTGGTGTAAGTGCTTGCACCATCCACGCATTTGCTACCGTATGGTCATTGTCAGGAATAATGTACTGAGCATCTTCATCGACCGTGTCGTGCTCATCTTCAATTTCGCCAACGATCTCTTCAAGAATATCTTCGAGCGTAACAAGACCTGCTGTTGAGCCATATTCATCAATCACAATCGCAATGTGAGTCTGAGTATGTTTTAACATGCGTAGTACTTGATCGGAACGTGCACTTTCAGGAACAAACAACGGTTGGCGCATAAGAACTCGAATATCAACTTTGGTATTCGGTTCAGTTAGAAACGGCAACAAATCTTTTGCGAGCAAAATCCCGACAACATTGTCTGGCTGATCGGCAGAGAAGACTGGAAAGCGTGAGTGAGCAGACTCAACCAGTACATCAAGAATATCAAGTAATTGATCATCTTCTTGTAAACTAATCATTGCTGTTCGTGGTGTCATGACTTCACGAATTTTTGTAGCTGGAAGGTCAAGAACGCCTTCAAGCATAGCAACAGTATCTGGTTCTAAAAAGCGGCGTGAATTTTGGACTAATTTTAATAATTCATCACGGGTTTCTGGCGCTGTACCTAACCATTTTCGTAAGCCTCGCATTCCCCACGACGGACTTGGTTCCTCTTGCATGATCTTTCCTAAAGACTCAATGTATCAAATGAATACACAGATCATACCGAAGAAAAGATGCTTATGCATCTATAAAACAAGCTAAAAGACAAAACGTATATTGTTATGTAAAAGCCAGTTACAGTTAACAGCTCAGTAATTTGTTTATGCTAAAATGTGAAAATTCTATTTGTTCGAGTTTGTTATGTCAGAGCAACCCATTTCACCTACTGTACAACTCAATACGCGTGGTTTACGTTGTCCGGAACCTGTCATGATGTTGCATCAAGCCATCCGCAAATCTAAGTCTGGGGATGTGGTTGAAGTCTTCGCAACAGATAATTCGACCTCGTGGGATATTCCTAAGTTTTGTATGCATTTAGGACATGAGTTATTGTTGCAAGAAGAACGCTTAGATGAAAATGGTCATAAAGAATTTCATTATTTAGTGAAGAAAGGTTAATAGAATAATAAGGCTTCTAATAAAGAAGATTAGAAGCCATGAATAATTTAACTTTAATTTGAAATGATAATTTTTTACAAATAAGAATCGTTATATAATTTATAAAATTAAGTATATAAATGACGTATAAAAATGAATGATTATTTTGTGAAACGAAGCTTATTAATCTGTCTTTGGTTTTTCACTATTGCTGGTTTATTACATTTAGAGATCACTTGGCTATCTGAAACTGTTGCTATCATTATTATATCTATTCTTATTATTTTAGGTTCAATTCTACTCGGTTATAGAAATACATATTTTGCTCCTGAACCAAAGATAAAGATGAGTTTGATCTTGCATACAAGGTTTCTCGGGCTGATGTTAATTCTTGATTTATTATTTGGTAAATCGGTTTGGTACTACGATTTAGCGCGGAACTTTGGTTTTCTTGGCTTATTTTTATTAGGCACATTTATTTTCTATAAAAAGAATTTTAATTTAAACGTAGCAAAAATACCGCCTTTTCAATAAGTGGATACTAATAAAAAAGCCCCGAATAATCGGGGCTTTTTTATTACATGTTAGGATAGTTTGGACCACCGCCGCCTTCAGGCGTTACCCACGTAATGTTTTGAGATGGGTCTTTAATATCACAGGTCTTACAGTGAACACAGTTCGCTGCGTTAATCTGAAAGCGTTTAGAACCATCATCATTTTCCATGATTTCGTAAACACCAGCTGGGCAGTAGCGCTGTGCAGGCTCATCCCATTTTGGTAAGTTCACATTCACTGGAATTGAAGGATCTGTAAGCTTCAAGTGAGCTGGCTGGTTTTC
The DNA here is from genome assembly GCF_049310645.1 of Acinetobacter sp. JADD-222. NCBI lineage: Bacteria > Pseudomonadati > Pseudomonadota > Gammaproteobacteria > Moraxellales > Moraxellaceae > Acinetobacter > Acinetobacter sp. JADD-222. The sequence continues at coordinate 110,320 of NZ_JBMOWI010000002.1, forward strand.
TTCATGTACAGTGTTTGAGATAAATACTGAAGATAGACGGTCAAATGTAAGTTTGCCATCCGGTTTTGGATAGTTTGGCTTAAAGCTTGTTGCATCAACAGTTTTCAATGCAGCAAAGTCTTGCTTCAAGTCATGTAAAGTGAATGGCACTTTAAAGACATTCTGGTCGATAAAGTTAAATGCACCACCCATCCATTGACCAAATTTATGCATCGCTGGGCCAAAGTTACGAGAGTTATAAAGCTCTTCTTTTAACCAGCTGTTGTTAAATTTGTCAGTGTATGAAGTCAATTCTTTAACGAATAAATCTTCGCCTTCAGTAACACGTGCAATCGCAAGATCACCGCCTTTTTCTACACCCGCAGCAATTGCTTCAAATACAGCTTCACCACATAACATGCCTGATTTCATGGCAGTGTGTGAGCCTTTGATTTTTGCAAAGTTTAAGAAACCTGCATCATCACCAATCAAGCAACCGCCCGGGAAAGTTAATTTAGGAAGAGAGTTGAAACCGCCTTTCACTACCGCACGTGCGCCGTAAGAAATACGTTTACCGCCTTCTAAATACTGTTTAATCAGTGGGTGAGTTTTCCAGCGCTGCATTTCCATAAATGGATACATGTGTGGATTTTCATAAGACAAGTCCACAATCATGCCCAAAGTAACTTGGTTGTTTTCAGCGTGGTATAACCACCAGCCACCTGAAGAAGCTGTTTCTGCTAAAGGCCAACCTGCACCGTGCATGACTAAGCCCGGTTTATGTTTTGCTGGGTCAATTTCCCAAAGCTCTTTAATCCCGATACCGTAGTGCTGAGGATCAGCATCTTTATCAAGGTTGTATTTCGCAATTAGGCGTTTTCCTAAGTGACCACGGCAACCTTCAGCGAAGAGGGTATATTTAGCGTGAAGCTCATAGCCTGGAGTAAAGTTATGCGTTGGTTCGCCATCTTTACCAATACCCATGTCGCCTGTTTGAATACCTTTTACAGTACCGTCTTCATGGTAAAGTACTTCAGATGCAGCAAAGCCAGGGAAGATAGAAACTTCTAGCTCTTCAGCTTTTTGCCCTAACCAGCGAACTACGTTACCTAAAGAGATCACATAGTTACCATCGTTATGCATGGTTTTAGGAACCATCCAGTGAGGTACTTCTTTAGAAGTGGTGTCTGAAAGTAAGAAGAAAGTTTTGTCTTCAGTTACAGGGACATTAAGAGGCGCGCCTTCATCTTTCCAGTTCGGGAAAAGTTCATTGATGGCACGTGGCTCAAGCACAGCACCAGACAAGATATGCGCACCTACTTCAGAGCCTTTTTCAACTACACAAACAGAAAGATCGGGTAAGTTTTTTTCAATCGCTAATTGACGGATCTTAATCGCAGCAGATAGACCTGCAGGTCCTGCACCTACGATGACAACGTCAAACTCCATCGATTCACGTTCGATGTGTTCCATGTAGGACTCCTCAATACTTAAAGGTGGCAACCGTCATATTCAGATAATTCGGTGCTGCCGTGAGTGTTTTAATCCATAGGCGCAAATATGCTATTGTGCCTTTTATCGTTTGGGCTAGTATAGTTTTAAACCATGATCTAGCCAATTGGCTGAGTCGTAACATTTTTTCGTCAGCAAGGCATAAACTATGGTAAATCAAAATAATTCACCATCGGATATGGGAAAAATACCGTTATCTGATGATAAAAACTTAATGAACATTGCACAATACTTAAAAGGTGTACAGCAAAGTCACAAAAGGTCAATTCCACCTTTAGAGCAGTGGCATCCAAAGCATTGCGGCAAAATGGATTTGACAGTGAAATCCAATGGAGAATGGTGGCACGAAGGTCAATTAATCAGGCGCCAAGCTCTATTAGATCTGTTTACCAAAGTCCTATGGAAAGAAGAAGGCAAATTCTACCTGAAAACCCCTGTAGAACAAATTGAAATCGAAGTTGAAGATGAACCTTTATTAGTCAATCAGGCAGATCAGGTCGAAATTTCAGGTGAGCAGTTTTTACAACTGACCACCACCAATCAAGATGTAATTTTGGTTGATGCAGAACATCCTATTTTTATGCGTGAATATGCAGGAGAGTTGCGTCCTTATGTGCATGTCCGTTTTGGGATTAATGCGCTGATTCAACGTCAGGCTTTCTATCATTTGGTGAGCTATGGAACACTAATTGAAAACGATAAAGGTGAAACCATTTTAGAGCTAAAAAGTGGTAATTTGCTCTTGCAATTAGGCACTTGAGGTTTAAGCTTTAGGGAGTGAAATTTTCTGACACTTCAGTACAGCTATGACCGCCATACAACCTTTATTTTCCGAGCTAGAACCTATGCCTAAAGCATCAGCAGATGCCCCAATTGGTATTTTTGATTCGGGAATTGGAGGGATGTCAGTTGCAGCAGAAATTGCCAAATATTTACCAAATGAACATATTGTGTATTATGCCGATACTGCTTACGTTCCTTATGGACCACGCTCGGATGAAGAAATCAGAGAACTCACGGCTCGAGCAGTCGATTGGCTATATCGTCAAGGTTGTAAAATTGCAGTCGTAGCCTGTAATACGGCTTCTGCATTTAGCCTTGATCATTTGCGTGAGCATTATGGTGAACACTTTCCAATTGTTGGATTGGTGCCAGCATTAAAACCTGCAGTATTACAGACACGTTCTAAAGTGGTTGCCGTCTTGGCAACGCCTGCTACTTTTCGCGGCCAGCTTATTAAAGATGTAGTCGAGAAGTTTGCTGTTCCAGCAGGCGTTAAGGTGATGACTTTAACTAGCCTTGAACTCGTTCCTTGTGTAGAGGCAGGTCAGCAAATGGGTGAGGTATGTTTAAAGGCATTAAAAGAAGTTTTACAGCCCGCTGCTGAGCAAGGTGCCGACTATTTAGTGCTCGGTTGCACGCATTATCCTTTCTTAAATCAAGCAATTCATCATCTTTTTGATAACCAATTCACACTGGTTGATTCTGGGTTGGCAGTTGCCCGACAAACAGCCCGTATTTTAATAAAAAATGAGTTATTATGTGACAAAATAGGTCAGAATGTTGCACGTATTGAATGTTATGTCAGCGGTAATAATGCTGAGGCACTGCAACCTGTTTTACAACATATGATTCCACAAGAGTTAACTTGGACACTTCATAATCTGAACTGATCTTTTAGCATCATTTAGAAAGCAGTGTTTTTTAGATTTATTATTTTATTTGGGGCGGTTCATGATCTTGGCTGATATTAAGTCACGGACAGATCATGGGGCGAAAGGGTATTGTTATGCTCGATACACGCTATCAGATTTTTATTTCAACATCCGGCCGCGACATGCAGCCAGAGCGGATGGTTCTGTCTCAAACCTTGGTAGGGATGGGTTTCTTTGCTTGGGGATTAGAACATCGAACCCCCCTCACCACTACGCTTGCACGTCGACAAATTGATGAATGTGATTATGTAATCCTACTTTTAGGTAGCCAGTATGGAGAGCAGTCGATTTCGGGTGTGAGTTATTTGTCTTTAGAATATGAATATGCGTTAAGTCAGGCTAAACCCATTATTGTGTTCATGCATGAGCAGCCCGAAAGTCGTGAAATACATTTACAAGAAACACATCCACAGCTTAAAGATAAATTTCTCGCATTTAGAAAAAAATTATTACTTGATGTAAATCATATTTTTTACTTTAAAACTCCACGTGAACTAGAGTTGGCTGTCCGTTTAAATATGCCTTTAATGGTTGAACAGCATATGGGACAAGGTTGGGTTCCTGCTCATCAGGCTCATCACTTAGAAGATGAAATTAAGCTATTAAAAAGTAAAATTTTACAGTTAGAACAGCAATTAACAGAGTCATCAGCTCAAGTAAACGAAGTTGCTCCTCAAGATGTTTTTGCATTTGAATATCAAATTCAAGCATTTCAGGATGGCAATTTTAAAGAGCTGAAACGACAACGACAAATGACTTGGTCGCAGTTGTTAAGCATATTGGCAAAGCAGTTTGAAACAGCGACACCAGAAGAGAATTTTGGGACATGTTTAAATGAATATTTAAATCAGGCTGGCCTAGAAGATGCTCGTCAGGAGTTACCTCGTGCTCATGCGGTCGCCTGCGCTCAGATTAACCATAAGGCATTGTTTCGGATAAAAAAGCAAATGCAGTCACAGGGCTGGATTGTTCCAACTCAGACTGAACAATCCTATAGCTTATGGAAAGTCACAGCTAAAGCTCAAAAGTTATTACTTAGCTATAAATGGAGCCATCGGGGCATTCGATTAAAAGCTTAGAGCAATTCAATTTATATATGACAATAAAAGCTGTTACATTAGTGACATAAGATGAATTGAAAGGCATTTACACATGTCGTTTGAACAAAAACCGAAAGTTACTGTCATTTTAGCGAATTTAGGTACACCGGATGAGGCCACTGTTCCTGCGGTTCGCCGTTTTCTAAAGCAGTTTTTATCTGATTCACGTGTAATTGAAATACCGAAATTCATTTGGTGGATTATTTTAAATCTGTTTGTTTTACCTTTTCGCCCAAAAAGGGTAGCACATGCCTATGCTTCGGTATGGTCAAAAGATTCGCCCATGCGTGAAATTGTGTTTGAGCAAACTCAACGTATTCAGGCTTATTTGCAGCGAGAAAATAATCAGTTTGATTTAACCGTGATACCGGCGATGACCTATGGTAATCCGGGTATTGATGCAGTTTTAGAAAAACTGGCCGCTAACCCGCAAGAGCATGTCATTCTATTGCCTTTATTTCCTCAATATTCAGCCACTTCTACAGCACCGCTATACGATGCATTTGCCAAGTGGATTCCAGCCCAGCGAAACTTGCCGGGTCTAACAATTATTAAAGACTACTATCAGCATCCAATGTTTATTCAGGCATTGGCAGAAAGTGTTTTAGCTTATCAAGAGCAACATGGTAAGCCTGAAAAACTGTTGATGTCATTTCATGGTATTCCACAGCCTTATGCAGACAAAGGCGACCCGTATGCAGACCGTTGTCGCATCACAGCAAAGTTAGTCGCTGAAGCCTTACATTTGAAAGATGATGAATGGGCGATTAGCTTTCAGTCACGTTTTGGAAAACAAGAGTGGGTTAAACCTTATACAGATCAGCTTTTACAAGATTGGGCGAAGCAAGGTGTTAAGTCAGTACAGGTATTAAGCCCAGCTTTTTCTGCTGATTGCTTGGAAACACTTGAAGAGTTAGCCATTCAAAATGCAGAGTTGTTTCAAGAGGCGGGTGGTGGTAGCTATGCTTATATTCCTGCTTTAAATAGCGATCAAGCTCATATTGATTTGCTTGCAGGGTTAGTTCAGGCTAATCTTGATGCCCTTACTTATACCTTAGCCCACCGTTAATTGCGTTTTAGCCAGAGGTTCTTATGCTGCAAGTCAAAATTGTTCCAGTTACTGCATTTGCCCAAAATTGTTCTCTTGTTTGGGACAGTGAAACCAAAGAAGCAGTTTTGATTGATGCGGGTGGTGACGCTTCGGTTTTGAAAAAAGAAGTAGAAGCCTTAGGTTTAAAAGTGAAAGCTCTTTGGCTCACTCACGGACATTTAGACCATGCTGGAGCGGTGGGTGAACTTGCCAAAGAATGGAGCGTTCCAGTTATTGGTCCCCATAAAGAAGATCAGTTCTGGCTAGATATGATTCAGGAAGTTTCAGCACGTTATGGCTTTCCAATTCCACAGCCTGTTAAAGTCGATCAATGGCTTGAAGGCGGTGAAGTGCTAAAACTGGGTGAAGATGAGTTTGAGGTGCGTTTTGCGCCGGGTCATACACCCGGACATGTTATTTTCTATAATAAAAATCATGGCTTGCTTTGGACTGGTGATGTCTTGTTTAAAGGTTCGATTGGAAGAACAGACTTTCCGCGTGGAAACCATGATCAGTTGATTGAATCGATTAAACGAGAGTGTTTTAGTTTGCCAGATGATACTCAGTTTATTTCGGGACATGGTCCGATGAGTACCATTGGCTATGAAAAACAATTTAACCCGTTTGTCGCGGGTAAAGCAGGTTAATCCTCGTAATCATCTTCATTTTGACTACCCTTGTTATGCTGAGGCGCATCTTGGGTAGGCAGTCTATATTCATCATTTGCCCAAGCACCTAAATCAATTAATTTACAGCGTTCAGAGCAAAATGGACGAAATTCGTTACCTTCCCAAACACTTGGTTCACCACAACGTGGGCAGGGGAATGTACGTGGCATAAAGCGATATCCTCAAAGTGAAGAGAAATAGATTAGGCAAAAGTCAGGTGACTTGTTAGACTTATGCCGATTTTTATTTAGTTTGATGTGATTATGCAGATTCGTCAATTTCAAGCACAACGTATGCAAGCGCCTCGCGATTTTACCCCAATTGAAAATACCCCGATTTGTGTAGAAATTGGAGCGGGCAAGGGTAAACATGCTTTGCTTTTTAGCGGGCAACAGCCGCAGCACACATTGTATGCAATTGAACGAACCCGAGAAAAATTCTTGGCAATGCAAAAACAGCACGGTCTGGAACCAAGAGATAATTTAATTCCTGTACATGCAGATGCTTTGCCGTGGGTGGTACATGCACTACATCCTGCTCAAGTTGAACATTTCTTTATTCTCTATCCAAACCCAGAACCCCATAATCCAGCACAGCGCTGGTTGAATATGCCATTTTTTGAGTTCTTATTGTCACGCCTACACACGGGTGGAACCATTACTTTGGCAAGTAATATTCCTGAATATATTGAAGAAGCAGAACAACAGTTAATTAATGTCTGGAAACTGCCTTATCAAAAAGAAAAAATTGCTCAAACATCTGCACGTACTCATTTTGAAATTAAGTATTTGGAACGTGGAGAACTTTGCCAACAGCTTGTGATCACTAAACCTGAAGGTTACAGCACACGTTTTGATGAGTTTGCCCCATTACAAGGTCAAGTGCATGGCGAATAAGCGGGTTGCCATTATTGGTGCAGGTCCGGCTGGTTTAATGGCAGCTGAGGTACTGAGCCAATATGCTTATGATATTGATGTATACGAGCAAAAGCCTTCAGCTGCGCGTAAGTTTCTCATGGCAGGTAAAACGGGGTTAAATATCTCGCATGCCGAACCTTTAGTTCAGTTTATTGAGCGCTATGACCATGCAGAATGGCTTAAACCATGGGTTGAAAAATGGGATGCAGTCTGGATTCAAAACTGGATGAAAAGTCTGGGAATTGAATCTTATGTGGGTACTTCAGGTCGTATTTTTCCTGTCGAAATGAAAGCGGCACCTTTACTGCGTGCTTGGCTAAAACGTTTAGCAGAACAGCAGGTTAAATTCTTTTATCGTCATCGTTGTATTAATTTGCAAGGCACAACGGTAACTTTAGAAAACCAAAATAATCAAAGCACTGAAACCTTTACCCAGCAATACGATGCAGTAGTATTGGCTTGTGGTGCTGTGTCTTGGTCACAATTAGGTAGTGATGGTGCTTGGCAGCAATGGATGGATCAATCCAATATTGAACCTTTCCAGCCAAGTAATGCAGGTGTACTTCACACTTGGTCAGTTTTTATGGAAAGCTGTTTTGGTGAACCTTTAAAACGTATCAATGCATGGGTTGAACCCAGCCAAGTTACTCATGGTGATATTGTGATTACTCACTATGGGTTAGAAAGTGGTGTTATTTATAAACTCGGACGTGCTTTACGAGAACAACAAAAACAAGGGCAAAGCTTAAATTTGTTTTTAGATTTATTGCCTGATGTAGAGTTGTCACAGTTAGTTAAAAAATTACAGGCTAGCAAAAAACAATCGCTCACCAATATCTGGCGTAAAGCAGGCTTAGACACAGCCAAGATTAACTTAATTCGAGAAGTGGTCGATAAAGCACTATGGAACCAACCAGAGGCTATGGCTCAGCGAATAAAAGCGCTTCAAATTAAGCTAGAAGGGTTTAGACCCATTGAAGAAGCGATTAGCTGTGCTGGTGGTGTTAAGCAGAATGCACTAACTGAAAGCTTAGAGCTTAAACAAACTTCAGGTGTTTTTTGCTGTGGTGAAATGCTAGATTGGGATGCTCCTACAGGCGGATATTTACTTACAGCATGCTTTGCTACAGGGCGAACGGCTGGTGAAGGCGTGCATTCATTCTTAGAGAAATAACAGGATAATTTGGTGCTATGTTTGATATGTGAAAAGTGTTATTTTTGAGCGATCAATAATAATAGGATTTACGAGAACATGTCTCAAGCATCACCAGTTTATGAAGGAAGTTGTTTATGTCAGGGTATTCGCTATGAAATTAAGGGCGATATCGGAGATATTATTCAATGTCACTGTCAACGCTGCCGAAAAGCCAATGGAACAGCATTTGCAACAAATGCTCCTGTTAAAAGTACAGATTTTAAAATTACCCAAGGTGAAGATCTCGTCAAAAAATTTGCTGTGAACGGTGTGTACCGTTGGTTTTGTAGCGAATGTGGTTCACCGCTTATTAGCTCGCGTGATGCTCAGCCTGAACTGTATCGTTTAAGAATTGGGACCCTTGATACACCACTAGACCAAAAGCCGACAATGCATATTTTTGCTGCTTCTAAGGCAGAATGGGAAAGTATTTGTGACGATTTACCACAATTTGCTGAACGCCCATGATTTTAAAAAGTATGTTTAAATCAAATTCAAGATGATCTAATATACTTAAAACAGGGAGATGGCATTCCTCCTTTGAAAAACCGCCATATTGGCTAATGATGCCTACGTTACCCTCATGTATTTATATCGCTGGGTACGTAGGTTATTGCGTACTCTACTTATTTTTTGGAGTACGCTGTGTCATATTTCCCTTCATTATTTTTTGCTCTTTTAGCGTCTATCTAAAGGGGTTGTCCTATGTATTACTCTCTACTTTCAATTGCTTTAGGCTCAGTTCTAGGGGCATGGTTGCGTTGGTTTTTAGGTCTAAAACTCAACCCGATTTACCCGCAAATTCCACTTGGTACAGTGACTGTTAATTTAGTGGGCGGCTTTATTATTGGTTTTGCAATTGCCTATTTTGCTCAAAGTGATTTAAGTCCAAACTATAAGCTCTTTGTGATTACCGGTTTTTGTGGTGCTTTAACTACCTTTTCAACGTTCTCGATTGAGATTGTGACTTTATTGCAAAGTGGTAAGTTGGGAATGGCGATGTTGGGGATTTCCATCCATTTAATTGGATCGTTAATTTTTACGTGTTTGGGTTTGGCGGCTTATCATTGGGTAGCGGGACATTGAGTATTTGTTCTGGCTGAAATGTTTACTGCGGAGTCTTTTCAATAAAGTTTTATGTCTGGATTAGCCGTCGGCTCGACCTACTTTTGTTTTGGCAAAAGTAGGCAAAACCATTTTCATCAACAGAACCTGTTATCTGTTTACAATTATCCAATATGTCGCAAAAACATTATATTGCTGATTTGAGTCAGGCTGTTGATGATTTTCCGAGTATCCAATATAAGAGATAGATCAAATAATTTAATTAATAATTAGTCATTTACTATCGTGACAGACGGCATGGATGCCGTCGTTTCGCTGTGCTACATGGATGTAGCATCAGCGCAACAAAGGGTTTTGTCACTTTTGCCCTCAAAAGTGAGGTGTTGTCTATTAATAGGCTTTAGAAAATCTCATAATTTGAGGCTGTGCTAAAAAATGATTAAGCTTTTTCAGTTAAAGCCTGACCTTCAAACTTCACACCATCCCAACCATTTTGCATAAACTGACGAATATTTTGATGATCAGTTCCTTCTGGTGTAGCTAATACAGATGCGTAGTGTTCTGCAAATAAACTTAAAGTTTGTGCTTGGTCTAAACCTTGTAACTTGGCAAAAGAGAAAACTTTTGCACTGCCTTGATTTTCAGTAGCAGCGTTATGCTGTGCACCATTTTGAAAAGCCGTTGGAGTATGTTGGTAACGTGCTTCAATATGAGCTAAAACGTCTGAAAATTTTGCTGTGCCTGCTTGTAATTGGGCAAGTAACTCTTGTGCCATAATCTTAACTTCCTATCAAATGGGGCTTAAGCATAGCATTGAATACATGCTTTGAAAGCTTAGCAATTATAAAAATTGAGGAGTTATTGAAAAAAAGCAGAAGAGTTTTTAGACAAATTGTGGATAAGTTTTCTTTTATACACAGTTTAGAAAAGACCGAAAAACATACATAAAAAAAGAAGCCTAAGTGGAGGAGATAGTCTTAGGCTTCCAATGATTTAAGTGTATTGATCAAATCTTAACGCAAGATTAACTCTTACGATTAAAGCGAGCGAAGCGTTTATTGAAGCTTGCCACACGGCCTTCGTTACTTGCTTGACGTACTTCACCTGTGTAGAAAGGGTGTGAGGCACTTGAAATATCAAGAGTCACATAAGGATAAACTTTCCCTTGATATTCTTTGGTTTGTTTAGACTGAAGAGTACTACCAATTAAGAAGTACACGTCTGCATTGGTGTCATGAAATAACACTTGTTGATAAGCAGGATGAATATCTTTACGCATGAGAGATTGTCCTAAATTATTTTTGATTAAAGAAATGTTATAACATAACAATTAAAAAGTCAATGTAACCCATAAAAGGCTACACTGATCAGTAAATTAAGTTAGTTAGAAGGTGGAACAAGCTCTTCAAATAGATCGTTTAGATTGTCATGAACTTTTAAGTGAATCAGGTTCCAGTAATGTCCTGAAATGGTTCTGTTGACCATTAAAGTATCTGGTGATGGTTTAAAGACATCCCAATACTTCAAAGATTTTTTCACAAGTAACATGCCATCATGATGTGATGAGTTCTCTGCAAAATTATAAGTGGTGGTAAGCGGACGTAACAATACTTCAATCCAGAGTTTATATAGATCACTCGGGAATTTGCCTTTTTCAGCAAGTGAATGTAGTTCAAATAATTCTGTTTCGATCAAATCGATATTTTCATGGCGAGCTGCATTTACTAAGCGTTTAAAGTGCTGCACGATTTCATTTGAAAGCGTTTTAACACTGCCATAGTCATAAATAATGACACTGCCATCTTGGCGGAAAGCAAAGTTACCCGGATGAGGGTCACAGTGAAAACGTTTTAAAAAGAACATTTCCTGACCTAAAGCACGAATCAAGCGGCGTCCAATGGTATTTCGAATTTCGATAGGCCAAGCGCTGGCAGTTTCAATGCTGTCACCTTGTTCGAGACTCAAGGTTAAAATACGTCTTGAAGAGTAATCTTTATAAACAGTCGGGATGATAATTTTGTCATCTAATTGGCTATGAAATGTTTTGAAAACTTCAAGGTTTTGAGCCTCGATTTCATAGTTAAGCTCTGCTGACAGACTATCTTGAATCTCTGCAAAAAGCTGATCTTGTAGCTTTTTATCAATTTTAAGCACACCCATTAAACGAAGTGCCAAACGTACTTGTTTTAAGTCACTTTCACAGGCTTCATCAACACCCGGATATTGCACTTTAACAACAACTTGCTCGCCACTTGGCAAGACAGCTTTGTGAACTTGTCCAATTGAAGCAGCTGCAAAAGGTTCTTGATCAAAAGATTTAAAGGCAACATTCAGCGGCTTTCCAAGCTCACGTTCAACTTGTTGTTGAATAGCAGCAAAGGGCATAGGTGGAGCTTGGCGCTGTAACTTAGAAATTGCTTTAGCGACCTCGGGTGGGAAAATATCTTTATATTGTGATGCAATTTGGCCGACCTTCATGACGGCACCTTTCATTTCGCCTAAGGTGTCGGCAATTTGCAAACCAATATCCTGAAATAACTTGGTTTTTGAAGCCAGCTTTTGTTCTTCATCTGCGGTCAAGTTTCGAATCGAGTTAGAAACGGTTTTCGTTGCAATGCTCGCGGTCATTCCTGCAAGTTTCATAAATCGTTTGCCGGGTGAACTTGCATTCTTTGCCATATCTTCGATACCTCATTGACTACAACATAATATTGCCTAGTTTTGATCATAGGTGACAAAGCTTAAAAAGCCTATATGAAATTGTTTATCTCATGTAAGAAATTTTTCGAAAAACAAAATGTTATTTTTATAGTAAAAAATATGAAAAGCTTGTGAAAATCCATTTCATAAACAAAGCTTTAATATCTATAAAGTGCCTGTTTTTTTGGTGGTAATGTGAATGACAGGTTAAATAAAAATAGAGATAACAAAAGTTATGACAAGTTTAAGTTCGGCTCATGGGCGGTCTCAGGCGGTTCCTTTATCTGTGTTTGAGCAGTCAAAAGATGCGCATATTATTCGTTCTGATGAAGAGGCAATTGAGCTTGCCAAACAACTTGCTCAAGAGTTTGCACAAGAAGCATCTGAGCGAGACAAAGAGCGCCGTTTACCTCTAAACGAAATTCAACAGTTCTCACAAAGTGGCTTATGGGCTATTACGGTTCCCAAGCAATTTGGTGGTGCCCAAGTTAAATATCGAACCTTGGCTGAGGTCATCAAAACAATTGCGAGTGTTGACCCATCTCTTGCACAGCTTCCTCAAAATCACTTGGCTTTTATTGAACATTTACGCCTTGATGCAGGCCCAGAACAACAACAATTTTTCTTTAACTTAGTGTTGAGAGGGATTCGTTTTGGCAATGCCTTTTCAGAAAAACATAGCAAAACGGTGGCTGACCTCACTACCACATTACGAAAGACCGAGCACGGTTATGAAATTAATGGCAAGAAGTTTTTTGCAACAGGTGCATTGCTTGCGCATTGGGTTCCTATTGTCGCTGTAAATGAAGAGGGGCAACCTTATGCGGCGCTAGTTCCTCGGGAAACTTCAGGGGTGAATATTATTAATGACTGGTCTGGCTTTGGACAACGAACTACGGCCAGTGGTACCGTTGAACTTAATCAAGTTCCAGTACGTGAAGAATATCTAATTCCGATTTATCAGGCTTTCGAACGTCCTACTCCAGCAGGTGCAATTTCACAATTTATTCAAGCTGCTGTCGATGCTGGTATTGCACGTGGCGCAATTGAAGAAACAATTCACTATGTCAAAAATTATAGCCGCGCATGGGTCGACTCAGGTTTGGAAAAAGCGAGTGATGATCCATATACGATTGCAAATATTGGTGATTTAAAAATTAAGCTGCGTGCAGCAGAAGCGGTATTAGATTTAGCAGGAGATGCGATCGATCAAGCAATTGCTGACACGACAGAAGAGCATGTAAACCAAGCGACATTACTGGTTGCTGAAGCAAAAGTACTCACTACAGAAGTTGCAATTTTAGCAGCGAATAAGCTTTTTGAATTGTCGGGAACACGATCGACCTTGTCTGAGCTTAATTTGGACCGTCATTGGCGTAATGCTCGCACTCACACTTTGCATGATCCAGTGCGTTGGAAATATCACATTGTCGGTAATTACTACCTCAATGGCATCCATCCACCTCGTCATGCATGGAGCTAAAGTGAATAAAAAATAAGATTAGGAGAAAAAAGATGACGATTACCCAAATTGAATTAGAAGAACTGTCTGTAGGCGCCGATTATGAAAAGGTCGCAAGTAGATTTCGCCCAGTTTTTGAAAAAATTGCCCAAGGTGCAATTCAGCGAGAAAAAGAACGAATCTTGCCTTTTGAACCGATTCAGTGGTTAAAAGAACTCAAGTTAGGTGCGGTACGTGTTCCGGTTAAATATGGTGGAGATGGGGTGTCATTACCGCAACTTTTCCAACTTTTAGCAGAATTGGCACAAGCAGACTCGAATATTGTGCAAGCTTTGCGTGGACACTTCGCTTTTGTCGAAGACCGCTTAGTTGCCCATAAAGAGCACTCACAAGAGGTCTGGTTTCAGCGTTTTGTGCAGGGTGATTTAGTCGGGAATGCATGGACCGAAGTTGGAAATGTACAGATTGGTGATGTCGTTACACGAGTAACCAAAGATGCTTCGGGTAACTTGGTGGTAAATGGAGAAAAGTACTATTCAACCGGAAGTATCTTTGCCGACTGGATAGATTTATTTGCTTATGATGAAGTAAATGACCGCCACGTGATTGCTGCTATTTATCGCCATGAAACGGGCGTGAGTGTGATTGATGATTGGGATGGCTTTGGTCAAAAGACAACGGGTAGCGGTACTTTAAAAGTGCATCAGGTTCATTTACCAGCTTCGCATCTCATTCCATTTGACCAGCGTTTTAAATATCAAACCGCTTTTTATCAAGTCGTCCATCTTGCAACTTTAACGGGTATTGCACATGCGGCAGTAGAAACTTTTAGTCAGGAGATTCGTGAGCGAAAACGTATTTTTAGTCATGGTAATGGCGACCTTGTTCGTCACGATCCACAAGTTTTACAGGTGGTGGGTAAAGCCTCTGCTCAAGCTTATGGAAGTCTAGCAATTACGATTAAAACAGCTGAAGCATTGCAGAAGGCTTATGAAAGTCACTTTAGTGAGTTAGAGGTAAAAGAACATCAGTTTAACGTAGATGCAGAGCTTGAGTCGGCGCAAGGACAGGTGGTGATTTCTAATTTGGTACTGGATTTAACCAGCCAATTATTTAATGCTTTAGGCGCATCGGCAAGTAGTCAAGTGAAACAACTCGACCGTTTCTGGCGTAATGCTCGGACGGTGTCTTCACATAATCCACTCATCTATAAAGAAAAGGTGATTGGAGATTGGGAAGTTAACCGTACAGATTTGCCCTTTGTCTGGCAAATTGGAGCAAGCCCGCGGGCCAAGTCTGCATAAAATAAAAGCCGATATTTATCGGCTTTTTTATTAGGTTTTGCTTAAACGTTTGGTATTTAAATAAAGCCTTGAAAGTAATAAAACACAAGCAATGCTTAAACCAATAATTAAGCCTAACCAAACGCCAGCTACACCCCAATGGGTATAACGTGCTAAATAAAGTCCGATAGGAAAAGCAATCACCCAATATGCCATGAGTGTAATCCACATCGGTGCTTGAGTATCTTGCATACCTCTTAAACAGCCTGCGGCACTCACTTGCAATGCATCCATCAGCTGATAACCCATTGCAAACCAGAGTAAATACATGGCAACAGGAACTACGTCTATGTCTTGAGTATAAACTGAGACAATTTGTTCACGACCTAGAGCAATAAAAGACATGGTCAATAAAGCAAAAAATATTGCTGTGCTCAGACCAATTTTTTGTACTTGGTACATGGAAGCCCAGTTCTTTTCACCATAATAGGTTCCCACACGAATGGTCAGGGCAATCGCAAGTGAAAGCGGGATCATAAACAGCACAGAGGTAACTGAAATTGCAACTTGATGCGCTGCAATAAAGACTTCACCTAGTGGGCTAAGTACCAATGCACCTGTACTAAAAATACTGACTTCAAAGAACACGGCTAAACCGATGGGTAGGCCAAGCTGTAAGATTCTTTTTACCCAAGTCAGGTTAATTTTATCGAATCTGCTAAAAATAGACGTGTTTCTATAAGCCGAAGCTTTATAAATATAGCCAGCTAAAGTAATTAGCATGAGCCACTGTAAAATGGAGGTTGCAAAACCACAGCCTGCGCTACCTAATGCAGGTATTGGCCCTAATCCATGCATAAAAATCATATTAAGAGGAATCAAAACCACTAAGGCCAATAAGCTAATGACCGTTACAGGACGTGGATGGCCTAAAGCCTCTGAATAACCGCGTAGGGCTGCGTACATGGTCACAGCAGGCATACCTAAACCAATCGCATGTAAGAACAAACTTGCTTTAGGCTGTAAGCTTTCTGGTACGCCAAACACATGCAAGAAAAACGGCATGAGCTGCAAAATGAGCATAGCCATTACGCCTAAAATGATGGCGACCCATAAGGATTGACGGACAATGACAGGAATTTGTTCTGTATTTCTTGCACCTTTTGCTTCAGCGACCAAAGGTGTAGTTGCAATCATAATGCCACTGAACAGGAGCATGACTGGGATCCATAAGCCCACACCTACCGCAATTGCTGCTAAATCGGTTGCAGACAAATGCCCAGCCATAATAGTGTCAATTAACCCAAATCCCGCTTGAGCAAACTGGGTAATTAAAATCGGTAGCATTAAGTGGAAGAGTTGTTTTAATTCAGACCGAAAAGATGTGACATTCGACACAAAAGGTACTCTTTTTAAATATAAAAATGAAGCTAACGTTGCAAAGTGAGTAATACACCGACAAAGATGATCACGCCACCCAGAAACCGTTGCCATGTAACAGGTGTCTTTTCTGTACCTAACCAACCAAAATGGTCAAGCAACATTGAAATGAGCAATTGCCCAAAAACGACTAGCCCTGTAAAGGTTAAAAAACCAAGTTTAGGTGCAGTATAAATGCTCATGCTAATTGCATAAACCCCAAGGAATCCTCCTGTCCAAAGAAGCCATGGAATATTTGATATTTCACTTAAAGTGGGCTTCTCGGCACTTTGAAAGAAAACCATAACGGCTAAAACAATAGTACCTATGAAAAATGATAATAAAGCTGCCTGCAAGGGTGAGTGTAGTTGCTCGCGCAGTTGAGCATTGATTGCAGTCTGAAAAGCCATGGCAACACCGATTCCCATAGCTAGAGGTAAGATCAGGAAAAGTTGACTAGAGAATTTCATCATTTTTATCAATATTTAAGTATGTTTAAAAACAGTCTAAAGCAATTAAGGTATGTTTTCATAAGCCCATTGATGCAGTCATGTTAAAATAGAAATATTGTGTAAATTGGACCTGCTCCTTGGCCGTATTAAATCCTGCTTCTGTTCCTTTATCTTTATATATCCATATGCCTTGGTGCGTGCGTAAATGTCCATATTGTGACTTTAACTCGCATGCCGTACCAGATGGAGCGCTTTCGGCAGAACTCGAGCAAACCTATTTAAAAGCATTGGTGGCCGACTTTGAGACTCAAGTTGAGATGGCTCAGGGACGTTCAATTCATAGTGTATTTATTGGTGGCGGAACGCCTTCACTTATTTCTGCTAAAGGCTATGCCTGGCTGTTTGAACAGCTTAAGTCATTGCTCAAATTTGAAGATGGCTGTGAAATCACCCTAGAGGCAAATCCCGGAACACTAGAACATGACCCGTTTGCAGGCTATTTAGACGCAGGTATTAACCGTTTATCGATTGGTGTGCAGACTTTTAATACAGAGCACTTGCAAAAACTGGGGCGTATTCATTCAGCCAACAATGCTATGGATGCAATTGAGCAGGCACGACAAGCAGGCTTTAAGCGAGTTAATGTCGATTTAATGCATGGCCTACCTGAGCAAACCCTAGAACAAGCGCTTTATGATTTAAAGGTCGCTGTAGAGCATGGTGCGACACATATCAGTTGGTATCAACTTACTATTGAGCCAAATACCGTATTTTTCCGAACTCAGCCTGTTTTACCTCAAGATGACGTGTTAGAAGATATTCAAGAGCAAGGCGAAGCATATTTAAAAGCAAATGGCTTTGTAAACTATGAAGTGTCGGCTTGGCGTAAAGAACAACCTTCAGCCCATAATTTAAATTACTGGGAATTTGGTGATTACCTTGCAATTGGTGCAGGAGCACATGGCAAAGTAACCCGACCAGATGGCGTGTATCGTTTCCAAAAGACTCGTTTACCGAAAGACTATTTGGCTAAGGTTCCAGCCGAACATTTGCAAATGAAAAAGATTGAAGTAGAAGAGCTACCTTTTGAATTTATGATGAATGCTTTACGTCTAAATGACGGGGTAAAAGCTGAATTATATGAACAGCGTACAGGCTTAAGCTTAGATCATTTAAATGAGGTACTCACTTCACTTCGAGCTAGAAAGCTACTGGTAGAGGATAGTTCTCGTTTGGCTTGTACAGAGCAGGGGCATATTTTCTTGAACTCAGTACTAGAAGAGTTCTTGTGATAAAGCAAAGTCAAAGCCGCATTATCAAATGCGGCTTTTTTGATTTTAGCGAGTGGTGTAGCCACCATTTGCAAAAATTGTTTGACCGGTAATCCACCAACCATCGGTCACTAAAAATCGAACTAGAGGTTCAATATCTTCAATTTTGGTAAGCCCACCTAAAGCTGAGGCTGATTTGTGGTAAGCCACTGCCTCGGCAGATTCCTGCCCATAAAAGAATGGTGTATCCATTGGTCCGGGTGCAACAGCAGTCACAGAAATCTGACGATCACCAAATTCTTTTGATGCAGCGCGAGTGTAATGCTCAACAGGTGCTTTTAAGCCTTCATAAGTTGAATAGAGTCCAGTGTAGGCTGCAAGAAGAGAAGTCACGATTGAACAAATCTTGCCGCCGTCATTTAAATGACGACCTGCCGATTGAATAAAGAAATAGGCAATTTTTGAGTTGATATCGCTCATGCTATCAAACTCTTGTTCTGTGGTATCTAAAAAAGATTTCTTTAAAACCTTTCCAACTGTATTAATGGCAATATCAATTCCGCCAAAATGCTGCTTAGTGTCTAAGAATAGCTTTTCGATATTATCAATATCCGTTAGGTCTGCCTGAATTAAAACGGCATCTACACCGAATGCTGTTACATCTGCAAGTGTCTGTTCTGCATCTGCTTGAGTTTCAGCGCTATTGTAGTGAATTGCAATTTTTGCGCCTTGTTCTGCAAACCTGCGGCTAATCAGTCCACCTAAGTTTTTTGCACCGCCCGTAATCAGTACAACTTTATCTTTCAGAGTATGAGTTGTCATGATGGTTGTTTCTATGATGACTTGTTTTAATGTGTTTTTAGTCTAGATTGGCGGTAATTTTTGATCAATTATGCTAGTTTGGTTTAACTATTCAAAAAATACGAACAATTAAATGGATCGGTTGCAGCAATTTTTTATTTTTACAGAAGTCGCTAAACGACAAAGCTTTAGTGAAGTGGCAAATCAGCTTGATTTACCTCGCTCGACAGTAACGAGTGCTATTCAACAGTTAGAAACTCACTATGGAGTACGCTTATTTCATCGTACTACGCGTAAAGTAAGTCTCACTCAAGATGGACAACGAATATTACCTGAGTGTCAAAATCTATTATTTGATTATGAACAGCTCGAACAGCTTATACAGGCACAAAAGCAGCATTACCGTGGCACGCTAAAAATTTCAATGCCCAGCCGAATCGTACACCAAGTGATTATTCCTGAACTTCCCGATTTTTATAGTCGCTATCCAGATATCCATTTACAACTTCATAGCTCTGATGACATCACTGACTTAATCGAGAAAGGAATCGATTGTGTTGTTCGGGTGGGGCAGCTAGATAATAGTAGTTTAATTGCGAAGTTCGTTGGTAACTTGATTATGGTGAACTGTGCAAGTGCTGACTATTTAGAACAGTACGGTATTCCTGAACAATTAGAAGATCTATCTCAACACAAACTCATTAACTATGCGGGAGCCGTAGGAGAAAAACAGGGCGTATTTTCATATCAAGATGGAGCTGTGATGATGGATAGTGCTTTAAGCGTGAATAATACGGAAGCCTATATTGCAGCGGCTATTGCAGGTTTGGGAATTATTCAACTTCCATACTACGATGTTCAGGATAAAATCGAGCAGGGAACTTTAGTTGAAGTACTAAGCGCCTATACTGCTCAATCGCTTCCACTTAATATTTTATATCCGAACCGGAGTTATATTCCTAAACGTTTGGAAATCTTTATGGAATGGGCTAGGGATGTTCTATATAAGAAGTGCATCGTCATCTTTTAGTCATAAAACTAAAATACATTAACAATAAAAAAAGCCTCTCGAACTGAGAGGCTTTTTAGAATTTGGTGGGTCGTCCGCGACTCGAACGCGGGACCAACGGATTAAAAGTCCGCTGCTCTACCAACTGAGCTAACGACCCAAATAGGTTCAAAACAGATAAGTGGTGGGTCGTCCGCGACTCGAACGCGGGACCAACGGATTAAAAGTCCGCTGCTCTACCAACTGAGCTAACGACCCGTATCGTTTTGATGTCGCGTATTTTAGCAAGTTATTCAACTAACACAAGAGGAAATTTAAAAACATTTGCATGATTGCCTATAAAAAGCACGATTTCCTCTTGTTTAGCTAAAAAATGAACTAAAAACGGTATTTATATGCCTGAATGTTGTCAAAAATTTCAGTTGTGATGTCACAGTAACTGCTTTCACCAGGCAATAAAGCGAGTAAACGTTCAGAAGTTTTGCTTGGATTAAACGCATCTTCCTTCAATTTATTCTTTTGGTACTTAAAAGTACCTGTAGTTTCAACTTTAGCTTGTATACGTAAAAACACTGGTACCGCATAAGCAGGTAAGCATTTTTTAAATACAGTCACCATTTCTGTTAAATCAGCGTCATTTAACTCGGCACCATCAGCAAGTGTGATTGCTGCCATACCTGCACGACCATTGGTATTTGGAATTTCTACACCATAAACGACAGCTTCAGCGATCTTGTCATATTCACACACCATGTTTTCAACTTCGGTGGTAGATACATTTTCGCCTTTCCAGCGGAAGGTATCACCTAAGCGGTCAACAAACTGAGCGTGACGGAAACCAATATTACGAACAAGATCACCTGTGTTGAAATATGAATCACCTTTTTTGAAGACATCTTGCATAATCACAGATTTATTCTTTTCTGGGTCAGTATAGCCATCAAATGGAGAGCGAGTGGTAATTTTACCTACCAATAAACCGACTTCACCCGCTTTAACTTTTTTACACCAGCCATTTTTATCGCGTATCGGTTCGTTTTTCTCTTTATCAAATTCAATAATTGCGTATGGCGTAGGGGAGAAGCCTACTGTGTTGTCAAAGTTGAAAATATTACTAAAGCCGACATTGCCTTCACTTGAGGCATAAAGCTCTAGAACTTCTTGCACACCAAAACGCTGTTTGAATTTATCCCAGATGTTTGGACGCATGCCGTTACCAATCATTTTGGTTACACGGTGAGCACGGTCAAGCTCTGTAGTTGGAGCATCCATTAAGTAACGGCAAAGTTCACCTACATAACCGATTGCAGACGCATTAAACTTCTGAACATCTTTCCAGAAAGCACTGGTTGAATATTTACGTCGAATGGCAAGCGTAGAGCTTCCTGCAATCACTCCACACCAGCACACCACCACACCTGTTGCATGGTACAGCGGTAAAGTGACATACATCACATCATTTGGGCCAAGGTTTAAAATGTGGCCGTAAGTGCCGTAGGCAAGTGTCCAGCGGCTATGTTTAAAAATAACTGCTTTTGGTAAGCCCGTTGTACCCGAAGTATAAATATAAAACAGGCCGTCATTTCCATGAACGGAATGTGTGGTTGATGGATTGAATTTCGGGAATTGATCAATTTCTATTGCAAGATTGGCATAACCTTGAGGTGCTGTTCCTGCATCTTGACGAGTAGCCTGATCTGCAAACCAGTGGAAACGGTCTTTAGGAACGTTTAAGTCTTGACGAATTTCATCAATTGCAGCACGAACTTCTTCACCCGCAATGACTGCAATTGGTTTTACAAGATTGATACTATGAGCGAGAACTTTACCGACTTGAGATGTATTTACAAGCGCAATCGTTACCCCAATTTTAGCTAAGCCCACAATAGTGGCAATAAGCTCAGAACGGTTCTCAACCATTACGGCAATCACATCACCTTTACGTGCGCCGAGAGATAAATAATAGTGAGAAATCTGGTTAGCCCATTCATTTAAAGCTTCATATGAGTAACTTTGATCTTCAAATAATAAAGCAATACCTTTCGGATTTCGCTTAACAGCTTTCTCAAAAGCTACACCTAATCCAGTTGGTGTATTTGCTGTTCTTAAATAAGCCTGTTTAAGACCATTCAGGATATGGGGTACTTTGGGAATGAAGCTAGGAAGTCTAGTGGCAACATCCCCAAGCGTAATGATATCGGTCTGTGTTGTCTGGCTCATATCAATCCTATTTATTTTTCGATCAATCCAAAAAAGGTTGCGTTGGCAAAAGTACAGTATTTTTCATGGTTCACCATGCTTTTAAAACTTTTCTTCTAGTGCAATCAACCTAATTGGTTAAAAATAACAAAAAAAACCTAGTCATCGAAATGACTAGGTTTGTTTAAATTAGCTGCAATTGAGCAAATGATTTACTCAGCTACAGGATTTGCTTTCTTTGGTGGACGGCCGCGAGGGCGACGAGGACGACTTGGTTTGTCCTTATCAGCTTTAGAATCTTCTGATTCACTCTCGGCAGAAGCTTCAGTTGGCTCTACAGCTTGTTCTGTAACTGCTTTGGCTTTTGCAGCTGCTTTTGGCTGTTTTGCAACCGGAGCTTCTACTACAGGTTCAGCTGGTGTCTCTTCTACATTAGCTACTACTTCAACTTGCTGATCAAGCTCAAGCGGTTGTTGTTTTGATTCAACAGGTGCTTGTGTTTCAGCAGTAGGAGCAACAACGGCTTCTTCTACAGTCTCAGCTACAGGGGCAGCTTCTTCTGGTGCAGAATGTTGTTGTTTAACTTGCTCAAAAGCTTGTTCAGCTGCAAGTTTCGCTAAACGACGGCGTTCACGCGGATCATTAGCAACACGTGGTGTCGCTTCTTTCGGTGGCGTCAACGGAAGTACTGGCGCAGGTTCTGCTTCTTGTGAAGGCTTATTACTTGGAAGCTCAGCATCACGAGTAACAGGCTTTTTGTCTTCAGCTTCAGCTGCGACTTCAGTCACTAGCGTACTTGCGTATTGCTCTGCAAATTTCTGCAATGCACGATTGAATGTTGGAACTAAACCAAACTGTTCAATCAGTACTGTGCAGTCTTCACCGTAAACATGACGGATCAAGCTGCCAATTGTATATTGCGCCAACGTTGGAATTTGCGATGGGGCAATTGATGGTGCAGCAGCTTTAGCACGTTTTGCATTGCGTTGTTCACGGCGACGCATACGAGGATCATTACTTGCACGTTGAACTTGCGGTTGAGTTTTCTCAGCTTTTGGTTGAGGAGCTTCTGCTTCAGCAGTTACAGTCTCTTCCACTGCCACAACTGGTACTGGAGCTGATTCTTGAGTAGCTTCAACAACAGGTGCTTTTTCAGTGCGTTCAACAGGTTGCTCAGGCGTTAAAGCAATAATTTCGCTTTGTGCTTGATCAACATTGATGACTAAGGCTGTATTCATGACTTCATGCTGTGGAGCATCAATCAAATCAACCTTAATTTGTTTTTCATCAACAACTGCTGGTGCTGGCGTATTTTGATTTTCATTTAATACGCTTGGATCGCGGTGGCGATTCGGGCGGTTTGGACGTTGTTGATTATTACGGTCACGACGCGGTACAGCATGTTCAGCTTGTTGCCCATCATTTTGATGTTGCGCATGCGGCTGATCTTGTTGTTGACGCTTTTGTTGACGTTTTAATTCACGTTGCTCTTGGCGTGATAACTGTACAACCTCTTCATGAACCTGTTGTTGCTGTGGTTCTTGATTGTGGTGGTGCTGATGTTGTTCACGTTGCTCTTTGTGCTTACGTTTTTTGTTGTTTGGACGTTGCTGTTGTACTTTATCGTCTTTTTCAACATTCTCACGTGCTTCCTGCTTAACAGGAGATTGAGAAATATAAGCATTGTTAGATGGAGCTGAAGTAACTTCAGCAACAGCTGGTGCTACAACTTGTCCAAACTGCCCACGGCTAACAGCGCCTGTATTCACCATTTGTTCAATTGCGGCAGCAGCATTTTGTGCTGAGCGAGATTGATCAACTGTTTGAGCTTGTTTTTGCACAAAAAGGTTTTCTAACCATGCACAAGGGCTTGCTGCTTTTTGAGCGCTTGCCTGAGCAGCAGGTTGAGCTGCTTGATTTGCTTTCTTTTGGTTGGCTGCGTTATTGGCAGCAGGGGCTGCATGAGTATGGCCATGATCAGCTTCTTCTAAATGCCATTCAGAAGATTCATAACCTAACTCTTTTTCACTTGAACGAGTTGCTTCAGTACGTTCGTAGCTAGATGGGGCAAATCCATCTGGATTGTACTGAATTTCGTAGTGAGGTGTTTCTAAGTGCGGGTGAGGCAAAACAGTCACACGAACACTAGAAGTTTGTTCTAAATAAACAAGACTATGACGTTTTTCATTGAGCAAGAATGCTGCAATTTCAACAGGTACTTCTACTTGTACTTCACCATGACGTTCACGAAGCGCGATCTCTTCTACTTTACGCATAATTGAAAGCGAAAGTGAGCGTAAGTCACGAACCATGCCTGTACCATGACAGCGTGGGCACACATAACCTGTTGCTTCTTCAAGAGATGGACGTAAGCGTTGACGGCTCATTTCCATTAAGCCAAAACGAGAAAGTTGGCCAAACTGAATACGTGCGCGATCGCTTTGAGTTGCTTCACGAAGTTTTGCCTCAACCATGCGTTGGTTGCGCTCTTTAGTCATATCGATGAAGTCGATTACAACTAAACCACCAATGTCACGAAGACGAAGTTGGCGAGCAATTTCTTCTGCTGCTTCTAAATTAGTATTAAGCGCAGTTTCTTCAACGTCATGTCCACGAGTCGATTTCGCAGAGTTAATATCGATTGAAACTAAAGCTTCGGTCTGGTCAATCACGATTGAACCGCCAGAAGGAAGTTTTACTTCACGTTCATAAGCAGTTTGAATTTGGCTTTCAATACCAAAATGAGCAAATAATGGCTCGTTTAAAGTATAAGTTTTGAGCTTGTCTAATTGACGAGGCATCACTGCTTTAACAAAGTTGTAAGCTTCGTTATAAGCCTGTTCGCTATCAATTAAAATTTCTGCAACATCATCACGTAAATAATCGCGGATAGCACGAGTAACAACACCAGCTTCTTGATGAACTAGCATTGGAGAAGGGCCAGAGCTCGCTGTGCCTTGGATTTGAGCCCAAAGGTCAAGCAAATGCTGTAAGTCTAACTGTAATTCTTCTTGGGTACGGCCAATACCAGCGGTACGTACAATAACGCTCATACCACGTGGTAAATTTAAAGAAGCTAAAATTTCTTTTAATTCTTCACGTACAGAACCTGAAATTTGACGACTAATACCGCCACCTTTCGGATTGTTTGGCATAAGAACCAAATAACGTCCTGCAAGTGAAATAAATGTAGAAAGGGCTGCACCTTTATTGCCACGTTCTTCTTTTTCGACTTGAACAAGTAATTCAGTACCTTCGGTGATAAGTTCACGAATGTTTGAAGTTTGTCGTGGGTCTGCTTGGAAATAACTGTTAGCAATTTCGCGCATAGACAAGAAGCCTTGACGGCCTGCGCCGTATTCAACAAAAACAGCTTCTAAAGAGGGTTCTACGCGGGTTACATGGCCTTTATAGATATTGGATTTTTTCTGTTCTCGGGTACGATTCTCTAAATCAAAATCGTAAAGACGATTACCAGTGATAAGTGCAACGCGGACTTCTTCTGCGTGAGTTGCATTAATCAACATACGTTTCATGGGTGTGACACCTAATAGTGACCCACACAAACATATCGCACAAACTTAAAGGTTCTGAACGAACATCGAACATGACGGATCATTTCCCAGATCTCAAAATATTTGTGGTCTGAGTCATCTGTTACCGGCTACATTTAGCCTTAGCTTCGATTCTCGTCTGTGATGTAGGCAATACTGCTTCAACCTTTAAATCGGACTTCCTTAGTGCTTCACTGGCGGGTGAGCGGTGCATTGGTTAATGACTTTCACTGTCATTGGGCGCGAAGTGACTTCTTTTTGGAAGTTTGATACGGAATGCTCATCGTATCGGTGCTTTCGGCAGTTCCAATGCATCAACGCTTTAGCCTGAAGGCAACATTAAGGAGCGATTTGTCTGATGTGTATCAGTTTACGTTCCATAACCAACTAGAGTTGGTAACATATTTTTTTGAACAAACTGAATTAAACGCAACAGTTTGTCATTTTGCCGATATAATAAGCCTTCGGCGTCGGCATAATTCTTTAGGACCAATCCGAGCTGGTGATGAAAGCATCATTTTGATTGAGGTTTCAATCAGGGAAATTCCCTATTAGATGTTCACTTACGGCGGTATCCGTGCGCTGACTATATCAAACCTTGCAGCATCTGCCTATGGGCTAAGCTTAGATTTCTTGTGAAAAAACTAAGCTAATCGGTCATTTATTAATCAAATTTAGCAAAATTTCAGGTTTAAATATTAGTATGAATTCTACACAGCAATGGCAAAGTGTCACTTGGTTTGAGGTGGATGAACATCAAGCAGGACAGCGAATTGATAATTTCCTGTTTTCGCGTTTAAAGGGTGTACCTAAGAGTCGTATTTATCGTTTGATTCGTGAAGGTCAGGTTCGAGTAAACAAAAAACGTATTAAAGCTGAGACCAAATTAGAGATTGGAGATCAGATTCGTGTTGCACCTATTCGCTATGAACAAAAGGATGAAACCGCTGCTCCTGTGAGTGATAGTGTAGCACAGAGCCTACTCAGCCGTGTGGTTTATGAAGATGAAGGCTTATTAGTCATTAATAAACCATCAGGTATTGCTGTACATGGCGGTAGTGGTGTGGCGTATGGTTTGATTGAGGCTTTACGCGCAGCGACAGGTAAAAAATATTTAGAACTGATTCACCGCATTGACCGTGATACCTCTGGTCTGGTCATGATTAGCAAAAAACGTAGTACTTTAAAGCTGCTACAAGATATGTTGCGTGAGCACAAAATTCGTAAGACTTATGCGGCAATTGTAAAAGGTCAGGTGAGTCTCGATAAACAACTCATTGATGCCCCTTTATTTCGTTATGAGTTAGCCAATGGCGAGCGTCGTGTACGTGTGTCTAAAGAAGGTAAACCGAGTAAAACCGAATGGGTTGTTGCAGAGCGTTTTAAAAATGCCACTTTGGTTCATGCATCGCCGTTATCAGGTCGTACCCATCAAATTCGTGTACATGGTTTAAGTATTGGACATCCGTTGTTGGGTGATGATAAATATGGACATACCACTGAGTACGCAGGTCCGCAGGCACGACGTTTATGTTTACACGCGATGCGTTTAGATATTCCGGGTTATCCACCGATTGAAGCGCCGTTACCGGAAGACATGACCCAGTTATTAAAGGCTTTGAGAGTAGCAAAATGAGTCTGAAAACCGAATTAGTAATTTTTGACTGGGACGGAACTTTATATAACTCTGTTGGCCAGATTGTTGCGAGCCTACAACATGCAGCAGAGCAACATGAACTGCCTCTAAGCGATGAAGCCGCAAAAAGTATTATTGGGTTAGGCTTGCCTGAGGTGATGCAGACCTTATTTCCAGAAGCGCCAGAATTGCATGACTCGATCTTAAAGGCATATGGCGATCACTATATTGCGAACTCGACTAGTGATGCATGGTTTGAGGGTATTTCTGAACTACTCCATGATTTAAAAGCCCAAGGTTTAAAACTTGCAGTTGCGACGGGTAAAAATCGCCGTGGGTTAGACCGTGTAATCGCAAAAACACAAAGTACTCATCTTTTTGATGTGACTCGGGCAGCCAACGAAACACGTTCAAAACCAGATCCGCTCATGCTGCAAGAAATCTTAACAGCCACTGGAGTGAGTGTTGAGCAAGCAGTCATGATTGGTGACAGCAGCTATGATCTTGAGATGGCACAGCGTTTAGGGATGCCGCGTATTGGAGTAGGCTATGGCGTACATTCGGTTGAAGTTCTGCAAAAGTTTCAACCTTTAACGATTGCTAAAAATGTACAAGAGCTTCACAGCTTTTTGAGAGGGTATGCTCAGTTATCTACTGTAGATGTCGCTTAAATTGAAATAGTATTAAAGAGGGAATACGTTCCCTCTTTCTTTAAGCTGAATAACAAAACAATAAGAAGAGAAAAATGAGCCGTTCAATTCGTCTATTAAATCTTTTACAACAGCTCCGTGAAGCCCGTTACCCAATCACAGCACAAGTCTTAGCTGAAAGCTTAAACATTAGTGTTCGAAGTGTCTATCGAGATATTGATAGCTTACGTGAGCAAGGTGTAAGAATTGATGCCTCAGCAGGCTTAGGTTTTCAGCTTAAAGAAGACATTTTATTACCACCGGTTACTTTTAATGAGAATGAAGCCGAAGCTCTATTTTTAGCTTTAGAGTGGTTGAAAGACGTTCCAGATCAGGCAATGAAATCGGCAGCCGTTTCAATCTATTCTAAACTTTATGCAGTTCTACCTGAGCACCGGAAATATTTGATCGATGACATGACGCTAGGCGTTACACATTACTGGCATCCGGTTGATGAAGCTTTAGTAGAACAAGTACGTTTAGCGATTCGTAAACAAGTAAAAATAAAAGTCGATTATTGCGATGAACAAAAACGGTTAAGTGAACGTTCACTTTGGCCTTTTGCTTTAGGATATTTACATGACAAAGTTGTACTTGCTGCTTGGTGTGAATTACGGCAGGCATTTCGCCATTTTCGGATAGATCGTATCCATGACTTGCAAATGAGTGAGGAAATATATCCTGAATTTAAAAAACATCTGTTTCAAAGATGGTGGAAACAAGAAATGCAAAGGACTACTGACAAAAACTGACAAAAGTTATTTGTAAACTAGGAACTACGATAAACAAGGAGCAATAAGAATGAGCCTTAAACTTTATACTAACAAAGAGTCGCGTGGTGTAGTTATTGACTGGCTTTTGGTCGAGTTAGGTGTTGAATGTGAACGAATTGAAGTCGCATATAAGACTGAAATGAAGTCACCTGAATATCTAAAACTTAATCCTTTTGGAAAAGTACCGGTATTGGTAGATGGCGATGTGGTTATTTATGAGTTGGGTGCAATCTGTGCTTATTTGGCTGATAAGTTTAGTGATAAAGGTTTGGCACCAGCCTTGAATGATCCGAAACGTGGTTTGTACTATCGTTGGTTATTTGTGATGGCGGGCCCTTGGGAAGCTGCGGGTGTTGATAAAGCTTTAGGCATAGAAGTATCACCTGAGCAAAAAATGTTTGTTGGCTATGGCGATTACAACGATGCTTATCAAGCTTTAGTTCAGGGATTGAGTGAAGCGAATCCGTATGTATGTGGTGAGCAATTTACCGCAGCAGATGTAAGTGTCGGAGCAATGCTTTTATGGCAGTTAAAAATGAATGCGATTGAATCACATCCTGCTATTACCCGTTATGTTGAAACGATCAAACAGCGTGAAGGCTTAAAACAAAGTACTATGGGGCAACTGCTGTAAACCTAATATTCTTAAAAGTCACCCAAAAGGGTGGCTTTTTTGTTTTCAAATAAAGGTTTTAATTGGTAAGAAAGCCAGCAGCAACGTTAATGCAGATCGCTAAAATGGTGGTATTAAATCCAAAAGACAACACCGCGTGAAATAAGTTTAAAAGACGCATGTGCTTGGTGGTAATTGACACATCCGCAGTTTGAGCAGAAGTACCAATAATATAACTAAAATATAGAAAATCAGGATAAGTTGGCTGTTTTGTGCCAGGGAAATCTAACCCTCCATTTTCCTCATTTCTAGATAAAGCCATATAAAAATCATGGGCATAATGTAGAGCAAAAACGGTATGCATAAAAAGCCATGCAGAAACAATGGTGAGTAAAGCTAAAGCCACATGGCCTAACTTTGCAGAACTATCAGAAGGAAGCTGTGACAGTTGAATTAGAATAGCAACCAGACACATGATTAATGCCAATAAAACAATTAGCATAATGACCCATTTGCTTTCATCTTGTTTTTTAGCTTGCTGTTGCATTTGTGAATGGTCGGCACTTTTCATGAGTTGCCAAACATGTAGTAAATATATGCTAACGGAAGCATTCCAGCTGACTAATAAAATAGTTGACCACTTCCATGATGTTAACCATGTCAAAATACCGGCTGTGACAATACCTATGAATAAAGCAATAAAGAAATGTGGGCGGTTTTGTACACTACGTCCTAGATGTTGAAATACGCCAACCATTTTCCTAGTCTCCTTTATTACACGGGAAATATATTATTTTTTATTAAATGGTGAAAATAATATATGGTTTTATATAGATTTTATTTCAATTCTTTTCATTTATATTCATGAGATATTTAATTTTACCTATTAGGTAAAATAGGACATTACCGTGGATTAAACTGTTTATAAAAAGTATAAAATAAATAAAAGGAATATTTATTTATACTTTTTATAAAGATGATCTTATTAATCATGCGCTTAATAATAAAATTATTCGTAATAATTAAGCGTGGTTTAAGTTTTTATCTAAATGAAATACTTTAGTGAGCTGGTCAATGAATTTTTGAACGCCTAAAGACTGTGAGTTTTTACGGTAATTTACGAATAAATCAAGTGTTGGTAAGTCGACATCAAGTGGACGAACTATCGTGTTTTTGATGCCTAAAGGCGCAACATAGGCAGGTAAAATTGTACAGCCTAATCCAGAACCAAGAGAGTTAATATTGAATAATATGCTGTCTGCTTTTTGAACAATATTCAGTTCGATGTTATGAGTTTTAGCGAAATCTAAAATGGTGTTATGTAAGGTTTGTGATTGTTCGGCTGCTGGGATAATAAAGTCAATACCTTGTAAAGCATGGACTGGGATTCGATCATATTGAGCAAGTGGATGATTTTTAGGAAGTAAGAAAATCAGGGGTTCAGTTAAAACAAATTGGCTTTGTATTTCATCACTATCTGTATTTTCACGGGTAAACGTAATGTCCAGCTCTCCTTTTTTTAAGGCTTTAAGCTGTTCAGTATTGTTTAAATTAGATAATTCAATGGTGAGGTCGGGGTGTTGTAGTCGAAGATTAGGAAGTACATAAGGGAAAATTTTCATTTCTGCGATGGGAACGAAACCGATACGTAACAATTGCTGTTTAGCCTTAGAAACTTGTCGTGCCATAGCGACCGCTTTTTCAGCCTGAGCGAGAGTGAGTCGAGCATGTTCTAAAAATACTTCGCCTTCTTCTGTTAACTCAACTTTGCGTTTTGTGCGGTTTAAAAGTCGTACACCAACGTCTTCTTCTAAATCTTTAATTTGTTGGCTAAGAGAGGGCTGTGCGGTAAAAAGTTTAAGAGCGGCTTTACTAAAATTTAATTCTTCAGCAACGGTGATGAAATATCGGAGATGGCGTAGTTCCATAAGACTAATCCAAAAAATGTCTTACTATGATTTAAGTGAAGTATAAAGCATAAATAGATATAGCGTGAAGGTGATTTAGGTATTTATAAAATAAATGGAATTTTAATTTTCATTAAAGATTTAATATGGGAATATAAGCTCAAATAATTCATAAAATATATTAATAATTAAATAATAAATACATTATTTTTAATTAATCAAAGAATTTTCTAAAGGATTTAAATATTCATTTAAGAAATTCTCATATTATGCAAAAACTAGAATAATAAAATAAATTTATAACTTATAGGTCATTAAGATCTACCCAAATGTAATTGTTACTAAATATATTGTTTTCATTGCACAGAAGAATCTTAAGTTAAAAATTACGGGTGACAAAGATGAAATAGACAGGTTCTATGGCGGCTTTCGGCATCTTCTAATTGTTATGTTATACAAGAAGTCTTAGTAAGAATGGTAATTACTGACGCATAAACTCAACACATCTAAGTGTTTTTTATGGCACTCTAATTTAACTTAGGTTGGCTATGACCACGATAAAATGGATATTTATATGATAAATAAGTGTAAGTGCCATAGCTTAATTTGTTTTAATCGTTAAGATAGAAACCTGATCACATCCATTCTGCTGATGCTAAAACATAGAAAAGCCCATGAAAGACAAGCCGACATTAACATATCAATTGCCGACTCAGTCCTGTTGGACGCATACATGGATAAAACCTCCTTTTTGTCATCCCGAGTCTGGGCATGAAACGGATACACGTTTTTATAATCAACAGCCTAAGTCACCTGCTCGTGGCTCAAAAGAGTTATTGCGTTGGTTGGTTACGCGTGAGTCTTTTACATGGAAAGTGGATATTCAAAATGAATATGAAACTCGTGTAAATACGGCTGTAGCTTTGCCGCAAAATCGACCTCAGGCAGATCTGGATGATTGGCAAGTCTGGTTCGTTGGGCATGCAACGGTATTGGTTCAGATTGGCCCTTATAACTTTATTACCGACCCAGTGTGGTGTGATTATGCAAGTCCTTCACAAGGGCGTGGCCCACGCCGTGTATGCCCGGCAGGTTTTGCACTAGAACAATTACCGACGATTCATGGAGTTTTGCTCAGCCATAATCATTATGATCATATGGACTTGGCGACACTTGAATGGCTACATAAAAAATTCGCAATGCCAATTTACACTGGACTCGGGAATGGTTTTTATCTACCTAAAGAGTTTCATGTCATTGAGATGGATTGGTGGCAAGAAATTCCCTATCACGAATTAAGAATAATCTATACACCTGCACAGCATGGTTCAGGTCGTGGTTTACGCGACCAGAATAAGGCACTTTGGGGCGGCTTTTCGGTCGTGGCTAAAACAGGTCATTGTTTCTTTGCGGGTGATACCGGTTATGCGGGTCATTTTAAGCAAATACATGCCCGTTATGGCGCACCGCGAGTTGCCTTACTTCCAATAGGTGCGTATGAGCCACGTGAACTGATGAGCTATGTTCATATGAACCCGCAAGATGCGCTACATGCGCACTTCGATTTACAAGCTCATCGTTCTATTGCGATTCATTATCGAACTTTCCAGTTGACTGATGAAGACCGAGAAGACCCAGAGCATGCTCTAGCGCAGGCAATTAAAGCTTCTTCAAAGCTTGCAAATCCTTTTTATTGCATTCGGGAAGGACACAAACTGACTGTTTAAAAAACGATGTTTGATATTAAAAAAGCCAGTTCAAATTGAACTGGCTTTTTACTATTTTGACTTAAATTAAGCTAAGTCAAAACGGTCAAGATTCATGACTTTAGTCCATGCAGCAACAAAGTCTTGAACAAATTTTTCTTTACCATCTACCTGAGCATAAACTTCGGCTAATGCACGTAAGATTGAGTTTGAACCGAAGACTAAATCATTACGTGTTGCGGTAAATTTTACTGCGCCTGTTTTACGATCTTTACCTTCAAATACTTCGCTTGTTGAGTCAACAGGTGCCCATACAGTAGACATGTCGAGTAAGTTCGTAAAGAAGTCTGTGCTAAGTACACCAACTTGCTGAGTAAATACACCGTGTTGTGAGCCATCCCAGTTGGTGCCCAGTACACGTAAGCCACCAATCAATGCAGTTAACTCTGGTGCAGTCAAAGTCAGTTGTTGTGCTTTATCAATTAATAATGCCTCAGTTGTTGCGCTGACACCCTCTTTTTTCCAGTTTCTAAAACCATCGGCAAGGCCAAGGAGTAATTGGAAAGATTCGACATCAGTTTGACTTTGTAATGCATCAACACGACCAGGAGCAAATGGAACGCTAATATTGAAACCAGCCGCTTGAGCAGCTTGCTCTACACCAACGTTACCTGCAAGCACGATTAAATCAGCTAATGATAAGTGAGTAGAAGCTTTGAGTTCTTCAATTTTAGTTAAAGTCTCAACTGCTTTTTTATTTACGTCCCATTCACGTTGTGGTGATAAAGCAATACGTGCTCCGTTTGCACCGCCACGCTTGTCTCCACCACGGAACGTGGATGCCGAAGCCCAACCAAGGGAAACTAGCTCACCAGCAGATAATCCCAATGCAACAATTTTTGCTTTTGCATCATCTATGCTAGCAGCAGATGGTATAGCGCTGGCAGCAGGTAATGGGTCTTGCCAGATTAAATCTTCAGCCGGAACCTCAGGACCTAAGTAACGTGCTTTAGGCCCCATATCACGGTGAGTTAATTTGAACCAAGCTCGAGCAAAAGCATTGGCAAATGCTTGTGGATCGTTAAGGAAACGACGAGAGATCTTTTCAAAATCAGGATCAAAACGTAAGGTCAAATCTGTAGTAAGCATTGTTGGCTTACGTTTAACTGATGGGTCGAATGGATCTGGAATGATCGCCTCAGCATCTGCTGCTACCCATTGAATTGCACCAGCAGGTGAGCGCTCTTGTACCCACTCGTATTTGAAGAGGTTTTCAAAGAAGTAGTTGCTCCATTGTGTTGGTGTTTGTGACCAAATCACTTCTAAACCTGAAGTGATCGCATCTTTACCAACACCAGTGCCAAAACTGTTTGACCAGCCAAAGCCCATTTGTTCAATTGAAGCTCCCTCAGGATCAGCCTGAACATGGTCAGCAGAGGCAGCGCCGTGAGTTTTACCTAAAGTATGACCGCCTGCGATTAAGGCAACAATTTCTTCATCATCCATTGCCATATTGCCGAAAGTCGCGCGAATAAATGGTGCAGCCGATTTTGGATCACCGCTGGCTTGCGGGCCTTCAGGGTTTACATAAATTAGACCCATTTCGGTTGCAGCTAGATTGCTGCCTTCCAATGCTTCAGAGTTGCGATGAGCTAACCATTCTTTTTCATCGCCCCAGTTTACATCGTTGTCTGGTTCCCAAACATCTTCACGACCTGCACCAAAACCGAAGGTGCGGAAACCTGAAGATTCAAGTGCGATGTTTCCAGCAAGAATAAATAAATCTGCCCAAGATATTTTTTGACCGTATTTTTGTTTAACTGGCCATAATAAGCGGCGCGCTTTATCTAAGCTTGCATTGTCAGGCCAACTATTTAATGGCGCAAAACGTTGCTGACCACGACCAGCACCACCACGGCCATCGCCCATGCGATATGTACCGGCAGCATGCCATGCTAATCGAATAAATAAGCCTGTATAATTTCCCCAATCGGCTGGCCACCAATCTTGAGAATCGGTTAATACATTTTTGATATCAGCTTTGAGGGTGTAGTAGTCGAGTTTTTTAAATTCTTGACGGTAATTAAATTCTTTACCGAGTGGATTAGAGCGTTCTGAATGTTGGTTGAGTAGGTCGACGCGTAGTTGTTTTGGCCACCAGTGTAAACTAGGCGTGCCACCACCGACCGTTACCTCTGATTTTGATTTATGGCCTGAAAAAGGGCATTTTGATTCGTCTGACATGGTTATATTCTCTCTGGGTAATAATTATTGAGCTCTTCGTAAAATGTTAGGGCTCATTTTCCTGGACTTCTGGTTTAAAAACTCATGTTTACTAAATAAAGAAATGGGAGAACAAATGGTGAGAGAAACCGTTTAAAAGTCTTTTCACTGAGATGTCGGCCATTATTTTTTATTTAATAATGCATCAGATTCGTTTAGTTGTTATTCCTCCAATTTACTGCATGAAGGTTAAAAAACAAGAGGAAAAATAAGATGAAACTTGTAAATAACGATGCATAGAATTACCTCTTCAATTGTTGGAACAACGTAAGATCTTTTAATAACGCTCTGTAAATATACTAGGAGTAGGAGTCTTATTTTTCAAATGGATTAAACTGTCAATATTGATTTAAAAAACCGATTATATGTTTATTTAATAGATTAAGATGGCGGCAATAGTGAGATGAAATTTTTTATATTGAGTTGTAGTAGAAGCGATCTCAAATGAATAAAGGAGAGCATTGCTCTCCTTTATTGTTTATATATTAAACATTTACGATTCGATTCGATTTCACCATATCAGCTAAACCGTGAGTTTTAAAATAGTACTCAAGCCAACTTTTCACGATGAGTGGATTATTCATTTTCATGACATCATCCAGCAATTTTTGTGCATCTGTCATAGGGACATGACAAATTGCTTTTCTTACTCGCAAAATGTTACTCGAACTCATCGAAAGGGTATTGAAGCCCATCGCCATGAGCAGAATTGCTGATAATGGATCACCTGCCATCTCACCACAAATACTGATAGGTTTTTTGTATTCATGACATTCTTTAACCAAGCGGGTTAGCGCACGTAGAATGGATGGGTGAAAGTGTGAGTAAACGTTTGCCACATGTGGATTATTACGGTCAACTGCAAGTAAATACTGGGTTAAGTCATTTGAACCGACCGAGAAGAAATCGACGAGTTCGGCAAACTCATCAATTTGTAGCAGTACGCTCGGCACCTCAACCATAATCCCAATTTTTGGTTTGGTAATTTTAACTTGCTCTTCTTCTTGCACTGCAATCCAGTCACGCTCAAGTAAATAAAGTACTTCTTCTACTTCACTGACTGTAGTGACCATTGGCAATAAAATATGCAAATTATTTAAACCAATACTGGCTTTGAGCATGGCGCGAATTTGCGAAGAAAAAATCTCGGGATGATCAAGCGTGAAACGAATGCCACGCCAGCCTAATGCCGAGTTTTCTTCTTCAATACTGAAATACGGCAAGTCTTTATCGGCACCAATATCCAGAGTTCGCATCACCACAGGTTTGTTGGCGAAATGGCTCAACTGTTGACGGTAGATTGCGCGTTGTTCTTCTTCACCCGGGAAACGTTCCCGTAACATGAATGGAATTTCACTTCGGTATAGACCGACACCTTGAGCGCCACGTTGTACTCCGCGTACTACGTCAATCATGAGGCCCGTATTCACATAGAGCTGAACAGACACACCATCTGGAGTAATCGCTTCTTTGGTCTCGTATTGTTTGAGATCTTTTGCGATTTGTTCATCTTCTTTTTGGATTTCTTTATAGCGTTGACGTAAACGACGTGGAGGGTTTACAAAAACACGGCCTTGATAGGCATCCACAATCATTTCTGCATCATCAAGTGTGTTAACTGGCAGTTCAGTTACACCAACTACAGTGGGAATACCTAATGCACGAGCCACAATTACCATATGTGAGTTGGCTGCACCTTCGGATGTCACAATCGCTGCAATATTGTCTACTGGCAACTCAACGAGAGCAGCAGTACTAATTTCTTCACCAATTAAAATACTGTCTGGACTCAGGTCACGATGGCTAGAGTCTTCTTCTTGCAAAGAAGCTAAAATACGTCGCCCTAAATCTTTAAGATCAGAAACTCGCTCACGAAGATAGTCGTCTTCCATTTGTGCAAAAAGGGCAGTGTGTTTTTCAATGACACGACGTACTGCACCTTGTGCCCAATGTCCATCACGAATGAGTTCTTTAATTTCTGCTGGCAATGCATTTTCATCTAGCATTCTTAAGAAAACACTAAATAAAGCGCGCTCTTCGGCCATGAGTGAATCATGCATTTTTTCATCCAGAGAACGAATCTCTGAACGTACTGATGAAATGGCTTGATCTAAAATTCGAAGTTCATCGCTAATATCTTCTGCTTCACGATCAGGCACAGAACCCAAATCGGCAGGTGGATATAAAATAATAGCGCGACCTAAGGCAACACCGCCTGCACCTGAAGCGCCTTGAAAGGTTTTGTAGGCAGGTCCATTACTCGGCTTACGGAATACGTCAATATTACCTACTGCATGAGCATGAGCAATAACGCCAGAAAGCTGAGCACACAGTGTAACTAAAAAGGACTCGGCAGCTTCACTAAAATCTTGAGGAAGTTTGTTTTGGACAACCAAAACACCCATAACCTTACGACGATACATGACCGGTACGCCGAGGAAAGAGTTATAAATTTCTTCGCCTGTTTCAGGTAAATACAAGAAACGCTCATGTTTTGGCGCATTGTCAAGGTTAACGATTTCTTCACGTTGCCCGACCAGACCAACCAAGCCTTCACCGAGTTGCAAAGAAACATGGCCTACAGATTCTGGATTTAAGCCTTTAGAGGCCATCAATACATAGCGCTGATTGCGTTCGTCGAGTAAATAAATAGAGCAAACATCCACTTTCATGGCCTCAGCAACCTGATTAACCATGATGTCTAATGATTCATGCAAACTGACGGACGCATTAACCTCTTGGACAATGCGCCGTAGAGTGTCGAGTTGCATGTTTGACATGGATGTATACTCCAGTATTTTTTTAGACTATGAATGTATTTATAACAGCACTTTTAATAAAAATCATTTGCTAGATAAATGATTTTTAGGGTAATTGTTGCATCGGCAACTGTGTACACAACTCCACCATGGCTTTACGATAAACATCACGCTTGAAGTTCACCACTTGTCCAAGAGGATACCAATAGCTAACCCACTGCCATTCATCGAATTCGGGCGGGTCGGAGAGGTTTAACTGAATATTTTTTGCAGGCGCAGTTAACTTCAGTAAAAACCATTTTTGTTTCTGTCCGATACATACGGGGTCAGAGTCTGACCGAATGTACCGATGTGGCAAACGATAACGCAGCCATCCTTTGGTTTGCGCAATAATCTGGACATGTTCGGGCAATAAGCCGATTTCTTCTCTCAGTTCTCGAAAAAGTGCCTGTTCAGGGGTTTCTCCAAACTGGATGCCTCCTTGTGGAAATTGCCAAGCATTGTGACCAATGCGCTTTGCCCATAAAACCTGTCCATCATCGTTTGCCAAAATGATCCCGACATTCGGTCGGAAACCTTCTGAATCGATCATTTGGCTACCTAAATATTGTCTATATCGTTGACTTTAATCGCGGGGACAAACACTTTTTTATGTCCAGCTCGAAAAGATCAAAGTAAAATGTTTAAATTGCTACGATCTTAACGAATTTCTATCGACTAGCGGAGATAGATTTACATTTTTTTTCTTAAATTTCAGTTTAAACGAGAATTTTCATGAAACTGGCGTTGTTTGATTTAGACCATACCTTGTTAAATACCGATTCAGACCATTCTTGGGGTGAATTTTTAGTCAATGAGGGTTTGGTTGATCCGGTTCATCATCGTCAGATGAATGATAAATTTTATGAAGATTACAAAGCAGGGCAACTTGACCCATATGCTTATAATGAATTTGTTTTTGGATTTTTAACGCAGCATGACAACGACTACTTAACTGAGCTCCACCAATTGTTCATGCAAAAAGTCATTCGTCCGCAAATGCGTCCAAAAGGTTTTGATGCAATCAAAAAACATCAAGATTTAGGCCATACTATTGTGGGTATTACGGCAACGAGTGATTTTATTACTGCGCCCATTTTCCGTGAATTTGGGATTACCGAAATTTTAGCAACCAATGCTGAAGTGGCTGACGGAAAATATACGGGTAAAGTTGCTGGTTTAGCGTGTTATCAAAAAGGCAAACTTGCACGTCTAGATGCATGGTTGGAAGGCCGTAACGTGTCTGAGTCTTGGGCGTATTCCGATTCAATTAATGACCGTTTTTTACTTGAATATGCAACGCATGCAATTGCAGTAAACCCTGATGATCGTCTTGAAAAACTGGCTCAAGAACATAACTGGGACATTCAGGACTGGTCGATTTAAAATTGTGGAGTTGGAAGAACAGTTTAAAACAGTTTAAAAAGTTTTGAGGTCTTCCAACTCTTAACTATATTTAAAATAATTTTTTAATATTTCTTATAAATCTTAGCTAAAAAAACAGATATTGCTATGATTAATAAAATAAATTCTATCTTGGCAAAGATTTCAGAATATAAAAAAATTTAATTTAAAAATGAGGAAATAATGTCAAAAACAGCACAAATTAAATTACCAAAACAACTTTGGAATGATGAAAGTATTGATTTAACACGTCATAGCTATGAGGGGAAACTACTAAATAAAAGCGAAGGCTTCAAATTAGGTAAGGCTCAACGTAAAAAAGTTCCACGTGAACACCTATCAAAACTTTCTGAACGACCAAAAGGTACAACTGCTTTAACGATCTATGATTGGAGTAACCAAGGTCGTTTAGAAAAACTCAAACCGATTCGTGCAAAACGGATGAGTGTTTCTCCATTTACATTTTATCGTGGCATGCCTTCTTTGATGCTATTTGATCAAGCGTGGGAGCCGGTAAACTCAGGCTTATTTCAACAGATTTGTGGGGATTGTCATTTAAGTAATTTTGGCGGTTTTGCAAGTCCCGAACGTAACCTGTTATTTGGAATTAATGATTTTGACGAAACTTTAGTTGCCCCATTTGAATGGGATGTAAAGCGCTTAGCAACCAGTTTTGTAATCGCGGCACGTGATATTCATCTTGCAGAGAAAGTCGGGTTAAAAGCAATTAAAATAATGCTGAATAGTTATCGTCAGCACTTATTAGAAATTACAGAACTTTCACCACTCCAAGTTTGGTATGAAAAAGTTGATGCCAGTACGTTATTAGAAAATACTGAGTGTCGAAAACTAAAAAAGAAACGCGAGAAGCATCTTGATTCAGCACAGAAAAGAACGGCGTACTCTGTTTTGCCGAAGCTTACGCAGCAAGATCAAGATACAGGATTTCGTCATTTTGTGGATGATGCGCCGTTATTATGGCATCCAAGTGCAAATGAGCCATTTGGTAAAGATGTTGATGTATTCTTTCAACAATACCGTGATTCTTTAAAATATGATCGCCAAGTACTTTTTGATCGTTATCAACGTACAGATGTAGCTTTGAAAGTGGTGGGTGTCGGAAGTGTTGGTACACGATCAGCGATTGCATTATTTCAGGATGCAGATCGGGAACCGTTAATTTTACAAATGAAAGAAGCGAATCCATCAATTCTTAGCCCGTTATTTGTAGACAAGGTAAATCACGAAGGTGAGCGCGTAGTGCATGGTCAGCAGCTTATGCAGGCCGCAAGTGATATATTTCTTGGATTCTCTTCAATATCAAATCAACATTTTCATGTACGTCAGTTACGTGATATGAAAATCTCGGTTGATCTTAGTGACATGGATGATGAGTATTTCTATGAGTATGCCGAAAGTTGTGGTTTAGCCTTAGCTCATGCCCACGCTAAATCTGGAAATGCAGATGTACTTATGGGATATCTTGGCGAAGGTAATACGATAGTAGAAATATTACAAACGTATGCAGAAGAATATGCAGAACGTAATCTAAATGACTATGACCAATTTATGAATGAAGTTGCAGATGGTAAGATTCAACTCGCTGGAGATGAAGCACTTTAATAATAAGTATGCTGCTACAGATGACAGGAAATAATTCGAAAGGTTAGAGAAAAAATGTTTAGTAAAATTATGTCTGGTTTGGGCCTTCAAGGTGTGACGGTAGAAACTGTTTTACAGAACTCAAGCTTGCAAGCAGGCAGCACATTGCATGGGGAAATTAGCTTTAAAGGTGGATCGTCTGATAAAGAGATTAATGGTCTTTATTTGCAATTGGTGACGATGGCAGAAGTCGAATCTGGTGATCATGAGTTTAACCAACCTTTAGTTTTACAAGAGTGGTTAGTGAACTCTCGATTCCTCTTGCCGGCACATCAAGCGCATTCTTTCCCTTTTAGTATTCAACTACCATTTGAGACACCGATTACAGAGGTTGCATGTCGACGAAATGGTGCACGTGTTTGGATTCAAACCCATATGGATGTTGATTGGGGGCTAGATGCAACTGATCGTGATTATCTAAAGGTTCTGCCAACTCCAGCCATGCAAATATTTCTACAGGCTATGCAGCGATGTGGCTTCGTTTTATCGACAGTAGATGTAGAAAAAGGGCAGCTGACTGCGCGAAATTTTAGATCAACCATTGGTTGTTACCAAGAGCTTGAATTTGTCTCTTCACATATGTTTAGCGGATTTAATGAGGTTGAAGTTTCTTTCGTTGCTGAACCTAACCAAACTCACGTTATGCTTGAAGTAGACCGCCATTTTCGATCAGATCAGCTATTAACGATGACGATTCCACATCATATACTTGATGAAAACCAAATGGTGCAACAAATTCGAAGCCTCTTAAAGCTTGGATAAATTAAATTAGAGTAGATGCTTAAATAAGAGCCTTTTATGCATCCTGCATCATTTTAATTAACTCCTGCATGGCTCTAGATTGAGTACGTGCAG
This sequence comes from Acinetobacter sp. JADD-222, assembly GCF_049310645.1. NCBI lineage: Bacteria > Pseudomonadati > Pseudomonadota > Gammaproteobacteria > Moraxellales > Moraxellaceae > Acinetobacter > Acinetobacter sp. JADD-222. The sequence goes on from NZ_JBMOWI010000002.1 coordinate 152,037, forward strand.
GATGCCATACCATGCCTAATTGACGATTCATCTCAACATTTAAATCAAGCTGCTGCATATCCTGATTCAACAGAGTTTTTGGTAAAACTGACCAACCCAAACCAATTGACACCAACATACGAATAGACTCAAGAGGGTTATTGCTCATGGTGATTTTTGGTTTAAGTCCTTGTTTTTCAAACTCAGCTAAAGTGATTTGAGCAGTATAAGTTTGTGCAGCGGGTAATAAGCTTGGATATTCAATTAAATCTTGTAAGGTGAGATTCTTTTTTTGCGCCAACGGATGAAAAGGGGCAGCAACAAAAACTAAAGGATCATTCCAAATTGTAATGTAGTTAAGACGCTCATCTCCTAAAGGAGGAAGCGTTAAAAATGCGAGTTCTAGATCACCAGCCAATACTTGTTCATGGGCTTGCTCTGAGTCAACAAAATGCACATCTAAGGTGACTTGAGGAAATTGCTGAACAAAATGCTTAAGTGGTGCGGGTAAATGATGTAAACCAATATGGTGACTCGTACCGATTTTTAAGCGGCCTTGTACCTGAGTTTGTTCATGGCTCAGCGTATGGTGAATATCACCTAGCTCATTTAACCAGTTTTTAACTTTAGGAAGTAAGGAATGTGCAGCATGAGTTGCCTGAACACCTCGACCTGCAGATTCGAATAGTTTTACGCCAAAATATTCTTCTAAGCTGTGAATTCGTTTGGTAACAGCAGGTTGAGTAATAAATAACTGATCTGCTGCCACAGAGATAGACCCTGTTTCCATAACTTTTACAAAAGCTTCAAAGGCTGCAAGATTCATAATACAACTCAACTTGGAATAAAAAAATCGAGGGGCTAAAGTTGCCGAGCCAAAATCGTATCATGCTTGCAGCAAAACGAGTGAGAAAGTTGTGAATTACCGCACTAATCTTAGCCTAAGCCGTTGTTTCATTTTCAGCTAAGGCTGATATGCGGCGATCTTTAGCAGCCCAAACTTTTTCATGGAAGAAAAAAGCAAAAGCTTGTACGGTTGGTTCAAGCATACTTAATGTTAAAGCCATCCAGATATTACCTGTTACAAAGTATGCGACTAGCATTGCGACAGTAATATGCATAATGTAATAGCTTAAGGTTTTCTTTAAGGTACGTTGATTATTTATAACGAATTTTTGAATGTTAGCCATGATCATTCTCTTTAGCCACTTTAGATATTTTTAGTATAGGCATTAGAGTATAAGATTAAAAATTGATTATGCAAATGATAATCATTAACAAAAACGATTTATTAAATTTGATGTACCTTGCGGAAATCACAATTTATTCCAAAAAGTTTTCTAATTTATAAAAATGATAAATTAGATTTATGCGAAACTCTGGCTATAATCGAAGAAAGATCAGAATTACCCAGTCCAATGGAGCAAGACGACATGGCAGGCAAAACTTTATATGACAAATTGTGGGATGACCACGTTGTTTCACAGCGTGATGATGGCTCATGTTTACTATACATTGACCGTCATTTATTGCATGAAGTGACAAGTCCACAAGCATTTGAAGGGTTGCAACTTGCGGATCGTCAACCATGGCGTTTAAGTGCAAACGTTGCTACACCGGACCACAATGTTCCAACGTCTAAAAAGGAACGTGACCAAGGCATCGCTGGTATTGAAGATGATACGTCTCGTATTCAAGTTCAAACCTTAGATGACAACTGTAAAGCCTTTAATATTGTTGAATTTAGTATTAATGATATCCGTCAGGGTATTGTGCATGTGGTTGGACCTGAACAAGGTTTAACTTTGCCGGGCATGACGGTCGTATGTGGTGATTCACATACAGCGACTCACGGTGCTTTTGGCTGCTTGGCGCATGGTATTGGGACATCTGAAGTTGAACATGTGTTAGCAACACAATGCTTGATTCAGAAAAAATCTAAAAATATGTTAGTTCGTGTAGATGGCGTATTGGGTAAAGGCGTAACACCAAAAGATGTGGTGTTGGCGATTATCGGTAAAATTGGTACCGCTGGCGGTACGGGCTATGCAATCGAGTTCGGTGGTCAAGTTTTCCGTGATATGTCGATTGAAGGGCGTATGACGGTATGTAACATGGCGATTGAAGCCGGTGCTCGTGTCGGTATGGTTGCTGTTGATGACAAAACTATTGAATACGTGAAAGGCCGTAGCTACGCACCAAAAGGCGAGCAATGGGATCAAGCAGTTGCTTACTGGAACACCTTGCATTCAGACGAAGATGCTGTGTTTGATGCTGTAGTTGAGTTAAATGGCGCAGAAATCGAACCACAAGTATCTTGGGGAACTTCACCTGAGATGGTTATTCCTGTTACTGAAGCTGTGCCAACTTTAGAACAAGCGAAAGATGACGTTCAACGCAATGACTGGACACGTGCTTATCAATATATGGGTTTAAATGCAGGTCAAGCATTAGCTGATATTCAGCTTGATCGTGTGTTTATTGGCTCTTGTACGAATTCCCGTATTGAAGATATTCGTGCTGCTGCTGAGGTGGTTAAGGGTCGTAAAGTGGCATCTACCATTAAACAAGCCATGATTGTTCCGGGTTCTGGTTTAGTTAAGCAACAGGCTGAAAAAGAAGGCTTGGATAAAATCTTCTTGGAAGCTGGCTTTGAATGGCGTGAGCCGGGTTGTTCAATGTGTTTAGCAATGAATGCTGATAAGTTACAACCAGGTGAACACTGTGCATCGACGTCTAATCGTAACTTTGAAGGCCGTCAAGGCAATGGTGGTCGTACTCACTTGGTGAGCCCAGCAATGGCGGCAGCGGCTGCAATCGCTGGTCACTTCGTTGATGTTCGTTCATTTTAATTCGGTCTGGAGCAAACCATGAAAGCTTATACAGTTGAACAAGGTATCGTTGCACCATTAGATCGTGCCAATGTTGATACAGATTTAATTATTCCAAAACAGTTTTTAAAGTCGATTAAGCGCACTGGTTTTGGCGACAACTTATTTGATGAACTTCGTTATTTAGATGAAGGTTATCCGGGGCAAGACAATTCAGTACGTCCAAAAAATCCGGACTTTGTTTTAAACCAGCCTCGTTATCAAGGAGCAACTGTTTTAATTGCTCGTACTAACTTTGGTTGTGGTTCAAGTCGTGAGCATGCGCCTTGGGCATTAAATGAATATGGATTCCGTACCGTTATTGCACCAAGCTTTGCTGATATTTTCTTTAATAACTGTTTTAAAAATGGCATGTTACCTGTCATTTTGCCAGAAGAAACAGTTGAGCAGTTATTTAAAGAATGTGCTGCTAATGAGGGATATCAATTAACAATTGATTTAGCAGCTCAAGAAGTACGTACGCCAACAGGTGAAGCGTTTAAATTTGAAGTTGATCCGTTTCGTAAGCACTGCTTGTTAAATGGATTGGATGATATTGGTTTAACTCTTCAAAATGCGGACGCAATTCGCGCTTATGAAGAAAAAACTAAACAAGTTCGTCCTTGGGTATTCCAAGAGTTGAATTAACCTTTCGGTACATTTTAAACATAGCCATGGCGTAGCGTTCAAACTCTTGCTAACATGCTAAAGCATAAAAACACCTTAGAATTATGCACTAGATGAGGATTGGGCTTGAACAATGAAGAGGAACGTTACTCATAGCTTTTTGTTGAGCCTGTGCGCAATAACACTCAGTGCTTGTCAAAGCACTTACAATGTAGTGGATACTGTCCGCATTAAGCAGGCTGAACAAGAAAATTTGGGGCAGAATGCAGCAATATATTGTTCGGGCGCGAAGAGTTGTGAATTTGAACGACTAAATGATATTACTGTAGTGGATGCGCAAACACGAAGAATTAGTAATCAGGCAATTCATCAAGGGATTGTGAGATTACAAGGTTCAGTGCTTAGCCAAACTAACAGCTTATATTTATCTGTGCCTGCTAAACAATATGAAATGGTGATCCGTTTCTATCCGATCTCTCCGGATCGTGCAGAAACATTTCATGTGATTCACCAGTTTAATGCTAACCATCGTTATACATTTAAAATGTACCGAGACAAATCTAACCGTTCGGGTAGTTTGCTGAATGTTTCTGTACCAGATCCATTATGTGTCGATTTAGAACAAGATGGGCATGTCATTCGCCGTTTTTGTCGACCATTTGATGTTACAACAGGACTAGGTGAATTCCTTGAGCAGAAAAAACTAACACCGCGGTAGTTGTAGCACTGCTTGTCTTTGGAAAATGGAAAAAAGTTCATGTCTAAACAGATTTTAATTTTAGCTGGTGATGGTATTGGTCCTGAAATTGTTGGGGCAGCAGAAAAAGTATTAAATACAGTAAATGAAAAATTTAATTTATCGTTAACTTGGGAACATGGTTTATTAGGCGGTGCGGCAATTGATGCGCATGGTGAACCGTACCCAGCAGTAACAAGTGAACAAGCAAAAAAAGCTGATGCAATTTTATTAGGTGCGGTAGGCGGACCAAAATGGGACACTATTGAGCGCTCTATTCGCCCTGAACGTGGTCTTTTAAAAATTCGTAGTGAACTTAACTTGTTTGCTAACTTGCGCCCAGCGATTTTATATCCGCAATTAGCAGATGCTTCTAGCTTAAAACCTGAAATTGTTGCTGGCTTAGATATTTTAATTGTTCGTGAATTGACTGGCGGTATCTATTTCGGTCAGCCACGTGGTATCCGTGAACTTGAAAACGGTGAAAAACAAGGTTATAACACCGACGTTTACTCTGAAAGCGAAATTAAGCGTATTGCAAAAGTAGCTTTTGAACTTGCAGGCTTACGTGGTGGAAAGGTTTGTTCCGTAGATAAAGCTAACGTTTTGGAAGTTACAGAACTTTGGAAGCAAACAGTTACTGATTTACAGCAAGCAAATTATTCAAATATTCAGCTTTCACATATGTATGTTGATAACGCTGCAATGCAACTTGTACGTGCACCGAAACAGTTTGACGTGATCGTAACGGGTAACTTGTTTGGCGACATCTTATCTGATGAAGCAGCAATGCTTACAGGTTCAATCGGCATGTTGCCATCGGCTTCGTTAGATGAAAATGGCAAAGGTATGTATGAGCCTTGCCATGGTTCTGCACCTGATATCGCGGGTCAAAATGTGGCAAACCCATTAGCAACTATTCTTTCAGTTGCAATGATGCTTCGCTACACATTCCGTGAAGAAGCTGCTGCAAAAGCAATTGAAGATGCAGTAGGTCAAGTGCTTGATCAAGGTTTGCGTACAGCAGATATTATGTCTGAAGGTATGACAAAAGTAGGTACGGCTGAAATGGGTGAGGCTGTTGTAGCTGCTCTTGCTTAAAAGCTTATTATAAAAAAACGCAGCGTTGAGCTGCGTTTTTTTATGCCTATGTTTTAACAGGCTTTACCTTCATATTGAATTGACTCGGCAATGTCATTTTTAAGCTGGAAAATCACTTTGCAATTGAAATTAATATCATAAGAATTGCCGCTCAGATTTCCTGATTGGACAGGAATAGAGCTTCCTCTCATATCAACATTACTCACCATCGGAATAGGAATGCTTAAAGGACGCAAAATCGTATAGATGAGCTGATTGGGTGTTTTTTGCGGTGTATCGGCGACTTGAAAACCAAGACTACGTAGATTTATATCTTGTTGAATGGTCGCCGATGATTTTCCTAAAAAGCCTTTTAAATATTCCTGTAAATCTACGGATTGACGTGGGTGGCTAGCACAACCGTTAAGACAAATAATGGTGAAAGATAATAAGCCAATTTGGCAGCGGGTATATATGTTCATTTTTCTCACTATATGAAATTATATTTATTATTAAAGAACAATAGGTTGTATTTACAAGCTTGTAAAGTAAAAAAGGAGGATTATGATAAATAGAAGGTTAATTTGTCTTTCGATTTATCAATTACATTCGAATCACTTTAATAATAATTTCATAGAAAACTTAAGGAAGAATAGTATGAGAAAAATAGTTTTTGCTTTTTTATGCAGCTTTGGCATGACTGTAGTGTATGCAGATAACTGTGATAGTGCCCGCAATACTTACGATGATATTTACTGTACAAATAAAATTTATGCGAGTGCTGATGCTGATCTGAATAAGAATTATCAAGCACTGCGAGTAAAGTTAAACACCGCGCAGAAAAATATTCTTAAGAAGTCTCAGCTTGCATGGATACGTCAACGTGATGCCGAGTGTACAGATTCAAATAGGAATAGTGTAGACGTGCAATGTCGTTTACAGACAACGCAAGAAAGAAACCATTGGCTGCAAGAAAGATTGCGTGAATGCCAAACGGTGGGATGTAAAACCAGTCGCTTAAGTGAATAAATAACGCAATAAAAAAGCCACATCATAAAGTGGCTTTTTTGCATTCACTAATTAGCGAGCACGGTACGTAATACGACCTTTAGTTAAGTCATATGGAGTCATTTCGACTTTTACACTGTCGCCAGTAAGAATACGAATATAGTGTTTACGCATTTTACCAGAAATGTGTGCAATAACTTCGTGACCGTTTTCAAGACGTACACGGAACATCGTATTAGGAAGCGTTTCGGTGACAACGCCTTCGAACTCAATGAGTTCCTCTTTATTGGCCATAGCCTACCTGATGATCAAATTGGAAAGGCGCAAATTATAGTCAATTTTTTTAAAAAAAACAAGATAGACACACTTCTGCTAAAGCATCTGGTTAAAGTATGACTAATCAAAAAAGATGTAATTTTTTTCACAAAAGAAGTGTAATTCTGTTGTCAGTTTGGTCAATCAACGCTAATCTAAAATCATAGTTATTAGGGACTGTTAATTGCATAAAGGTCAACAGCCCTAAATATCAATGAAGTATCTACATGGAAGGGCACTGCGTGGGTCAGCTAACAGATGCATCAGTTGTATTACGCTTTGGCTACCAAGCGATTCGTCGTGCGGGTTTGCCAACAGAAGAAATATTAACCAAAGCGGGAGTTGCTTTAAATCAGGTCGATACCAATGCACGTACACCGTTAAGTGCACAATACGCCTTTTGGACTGCCGCTCAGGAAGTCAGTAAAGATCCAGACATCGGTCTGCATTTAGGTGAACATTTGCCTTTATATCGAGGGCAAGTGATTGAACATCTATTTATTAGTAGTGAAACCTTTGGTGAAGGCTTAAAACGAGCCTTAGCTTATCAACGACTGATTAGTGATGCATTTGATGCAAAACTAGTTGTTGAAGAAGGACGTTGTTATTTAACCAATGGCGAACAGATTGGTGCTGACAATCTCGTCAATCGTCATTTCTCTGAATGTGCGATTTCGGGCGTGCTTAGATTTTTTAAGTTCATTACTGAAGGACAATTTCATCCTATCTTCATCGATTTTAATTTTAGCGAAGGAGCTTCTGAGGATGAATATTTCCGTGTATTTGGCTGTCCAGTTAGCTTAGGTCAGAAAGAGACACGTTTATATTTTGACCCAGCTATTTTAGATTTCCAGCTTTGGCAAGCAGAGCCTGAGTTATTGCAATTGCATGAGCAGCTCGCAATTGAAAAATTGCAGGAACTGGCCCGTTATGATTTGGTGGGTGAGGTTCGTCGTGCGATTGGTTCGACACTTGAAAGTGGAGAAACAACTTTAGAGACGGTTGCTGCTCAGTTGAATATTACGCCGCGTCGTTTACGTACTCAGCTCAGTGAGGCAAATACCAGTTTTCAACAAATACTTTCTGACTATCGTTGCCGTTTGGCTAAAAAGCTTTTGGCAAATACCAACGAGAGTGTTGAGCGTATTGTATATTTAACTGGTTTCTCTGAACCAAGTACGTTCTATCGTGCATTTAAGCGTTGGACGAATGAAACACCTGTGGAGTACCGTAAGCGTAAACAACACCGTTAATTTATTCTATGTCATGACGGAGTCGTGCCATTGAGGCTTTAATAATTGGATTGGCTTTCAGCTAGAGTTACTTTTCTTTCGGGAAAAGTAACCAAAACCATTGTCATACGCAAAACCTGTTAGATAATTATCAATATCTAATGCATCGCAAAAACATATAATTATATATTTAGGGCAGGTTGCGTATGACTTTGTCGCGTATCTTATTTAATGCTTAATTTTGATACTGAGTTTTAAATATTTTAATCTGGTAAGTTTAGCCAATGTGGTCCAAGTGGTGGCTGCGGCAAATCAAACTGCTCAGGATAATTACACTGAATGAAATAAAGTCCATCGGGTGGGGCGGTTACCCCAGCTGCCTTACGATCCTGCGCCGCAAACATTGCATCGATATGATCAATCTCATACATACCTTGACCAATTTCGAGTAAGCAACCGACAATATTACGCACCATATGGTGTAAAAAACCATCTGCTTGAATATCTAAAACTAAATAGCGTCCATGTTCAAATAAACGGCAATGTTTTACATGTCGAACAGGCTGGTTTGATTGGCATGCTGCTGCGCGGAAAGTTTCAAAGTTATGCGTTCCTTCGAACTTACTAGCAGCTTTAATCATCTTTTGTACGTCTAGCTTTTGGTAAATGTGCGTAACTTGCTTGTGTAATAGTGCTGGGCGATGCGGTGCGTTATAGATGATATAGCGGTAACGTCGAGCAGTCGCTTTAAAGCGGGCATGAAAATTTTCATCCATCAGTTTAATCCACTGAATGGAAATATCTTTAGGTAGTTGACTATTTGCCCCTCTTAACCACCCCGTTTCTGGACGAATAGCATTCGTGTCGAAGTGCGCCACCATATTCGTTGCATGTACTCCCGCATCAGTACGACCCGCACCGTGAAGTGCAATGGGCTCATCTGCAATTTTACTCAGTACACGCTCGATCGTTTCCTGAACGCTGGCAACGCCTGGCTGTTGTGTTTGCCAACCTCGGTATTGAACTCCGCTAAATTCAATACCGACTGCATAACGTTGCATAGCTTCACCTCTATTTAATGCTAATTTTCATTCCAATGGCTGAGCCATTGTTCTGGGGTTGGGTATTTTAAATAGATTTGAAGGGCTTTTGCATAGAGATCTGCATGGCTATGAGCATCACTGATGACAATTTTTGCAGTTTTGGTCCAGGCACTAATCGCATAACGTTGATCAATACCACCGAATGTCACCTGAGTGGTAAGAATTGGAACACAGCCACGTGCGTAAAGCTCATCTAATGTTGCGAGTAATTCTTGGTTTACTGCAATATTGCCAGTACCAAAACCTTGTAACACTAAAAAGTGTGGTGGGGCTGAAAGTAAGTGACGTAATTGTTGTACTAAGTGCTGTGTCGCAATGGGTTGCATCATCCAGTTTAAAATCTGGAAGGAAGCAGCTCGTTCAATTTGGGCATCTTGTACGATCAATTCATTTTGCTGAGGCGTAAACTCAGCTTCACTACTTAGCCCTGAGAATGCATCGAGTTCAGTCGTATGCGTTTTTAATGCAGTTTGCGCATGGCATACTTGATGGTGGAATGCGAGATAAGCACCCACAGGTAAAGCAATCACTTGTTCTAATGCAAGATATAAGTTTTCAATTGCATCAGTAAATTCACGGGTATTATCGCCTTGAATATTGAGTAATGGGTATTGGCTACCAGTAATCACAATATGACAGCTTTGGCCCAAAAAGCGGGCTAGGGTCGCAGCCGCATAACTGAGTGTGTCTGTACCATGAATAACAACGAAATGCTGATAACCTTCAAGTTGTAGTTGTTGTATACGTTGAATCAGGCGTAACCAGTCAGGTGCCGTGCATGCACTGCTATCAACAATATTGGGTGCAGCAAAGCAGTCAACTGTTAAATGTGGGGGAATCACTTTTTCAAGTTGAGGCAAGAATTGCTCATAAGGCATAGGAGCTAGAGGTTCACCAATGCAACCAAAAGTACCACCCATATAAAATAAGGCTATTTTTTTCATATTTTTGCAGGCATAAAAAAGCAGTCATCTCTGACTGCTTATGGTAAATCGAACAGTTCTAAGAAGCTATGCGATTAAGTAAGTTTTTCGCGCGTTGTTGTTGTTCTGTGTTGAATTTTTGCTCATTGCTTGCCAATAAGGCTTGAGCTGCTGGGTAAGCTCCTAACTTGATGTATTGCTCAGCTAGTTTTAAATCAAGTTCATTTTCATCTAACTGTTTTAATTCTGGAAAAGCTTCTACAAGGGGATCTTTAGTTTGATCTGGGGTAGTTTCTTCGCCTACTAGGTCTACAAGGTTCTGAGTTTCAATCTCTGGTGCTATAACTAATGTAGGTTCGTCTAGCGAAAACTCAAGAGGTGCTATTGAATTCGACTCTAATGGAACTTGTTCTAAGAGTTGAAGCTCATCTAATGATGAGATCTGTTCATTAGGTTTTACTTCTGGATTTTCATGGGTTAATTCAAGATTAAAATCCAAAGCATTGGTGTTCTCTTGAGCTGCTGGTGCCGCTATTGTCTGGTTTTTTTCCTCAGATTCATGCAGAGGTGCCAAGTCAAAAGAAAACTCTAGGTCAGCTAGCTCATTTGTTTCTTGAGATGGCGATAACTCTGATTTCTGTGTTGGTTGGCTGGTACTTTCGGTAGTCGTAGTTTGCTCAAATGAAAAGTTAAACTCTAAAGGTTCAACTTCAACAGCAGGTTCTTGCTTTACAGGGGTATAGTCTTGCTGCAATTCATCAAAAGAAGTTTCAGAAGAACTTGTTGTTAATTGGTCAAACTGAGCTGTTGCATCAGATGTATTTTTTGGCTCTTGGTATGTTTGAGCTTGAGGAAAATCGATCGCATCTGGTTGTCTTGATGACTCATATTCTTTTTGTCTGGCTTCTGCTTGAATGGCTATTTCATTGAGCGCTAAGCTACGAATATGGCTAATCAGTTGAGTTATTGCAAACTCATCTTTTTGTGCAATATGAATCTCAAGTAGCAATAAATAAAGTTCATGTTGCGTATTATCTTTTTTGAGCGCCTGATTGACTTGAGCTTCAGCGGCTGAGAATTGTTTTTCTTGAATAAGTAGCTGAATCTTCTGACGAACAGCCTCTGGAACAGGACTGCTTTGTGGAGTAGAGGGAATAGATTCTTCAACTACATTTACTTTAGTTTTTTCACGCGAGTTTTTACTTGATTTAGAGTTCGCTTTTTTATTGGTTTTTCTATTTATTGTTTTAGGGGAATTCGACTCTTGCTTTTGGCTATTTTCGCGTTTTTTTAAAATGACAGCGACCACGAGCAATATGATGAATGGAATCACATATAACATTACTTTCCCCTTAAAAAATAAATATTTGCAATATAAAGCGAGCTGACTCTGGTTTTAACTTAATGCTTTTGCTTATGAGTCTGTTGCTGTGCTTGTAACTGCTGTTGTAACTCTGCCAAACGTGCATTCAGAAGTTGAATACGTTGGTCTTTTAAACGTAAAGTTTGATTTAGTTTGGTTACATTCCTTTGTAATGTAACGGTTTTTTCTCTTGTTGTCATAACTTTTACTGCTAACTCAGTATTGTTTTGACTTTGTTGTGTGCTCTTTTTAGCACTTCCATGCGTAGAATTTTGACTGTTTTCAGCCACAATACTCATTTCGGCTTGTTGTAAACGGTATTTTGCTTTGCCAGAAGTTGATTTTGCAGTATGTGCGATATCTGTTTTTGACTTGTTTTGCTGAGGTTTAGCTGCAGGAGAGTGAGCTAGGTTAAGTGCGATTCCCTGACGCAAACGATTTACATCACCTTGAATAAAAGCATGTCGGTTTTGTGTTTGAATATCATGCATGACTTTCGCAACAGGTTGTTTTGTTTCCGCGGCAATACGATTAGCAATGCTCCATAAAGACTCATTTCGCTGTACCACATATTTACCTGATGATGCTGGTCCTTTGTAGGAACTTAACGATTGTTTCTTTGCAGGATTTTGGTTGAGCATTTTTTGAGGTGCAGATTTCTTTTGCGCTGTTAGTTTGTTGACCATGTTTTTTGGTGAACTGTTTGTGGCTGTTTTGACACTGCTTGGTTTACTTTGATTTTTTGCTGCTACCTGATCAGAAGTAGCACTAGCTGCAACTTGTTGAGCAACCTGACTAGAAGAGCTTTCGCTAGATGTATTGGGTGAGTTTGTGTTTATAGCAGGAGCATTTCCAGAGCTAATATTAATGCTATGTTCACCATTCGAATCAGTTGGAGTTGAGGCGGAAGTTGGTGATACATATCGAGTACTTTCTGGCAGATTTAGAGCAATGTCTTTTTCATTGACAATAAACTGAGGTGACAAAGTACTTTCGTTATTTTCAGTCTTTTTTATAGAAGAAGGCTTAATTACGGTTTTGATATGCTGCAAACGTGTAGCAGAACCTTCACTAATTTTTACTACAATATTTAGTTCAGGATCAATCACAGGGCGAGATGAGGTAATCACAATAACCCCTGAGCCTTGACCGTTTTGGCGTGTATAAAAATTAAGATTTCCGGGCGGCTGATGAGTTACGCCTAACGCGCTTAAATCTTCAGGAGTCGCTAGACTGACTTGTAGGGTAGCGTTGGGGTCAGCTTGTTGAAAATTCATTTCGGCATATAACAAATCGCCAGGTGCGGACTGAATTTGTATAGGGTCTAATGTAATCGCATAAATAGAAGGCGAAGACATAATGGTGAAAATGGCAATTTTTAATTTGTTATAAACAGTCATCTCAATCCATGACCTAATAAGTCGTAAAGTCATTCAAAATTATACAATAATGAAATGTAAATAAATTGTAAAATTTTCACAAACCAGTTACGAAAAAGCCGATCTAATGTGATCGGCTTTTTATTTTGACTGAATAATTCAAATCAAATTATGAGCTTTTGTATTCAACTAAAATACGTAACATACGACGTAAAGGCTCAGCAGCACCCCAGAGTAACTGGTCACCCACTGTAAATGCACCTAGATATTCTTTACCCATGTTGAGTTTACGTAGACGACCTACAGGCACAGTTAAGGTACCAGTTACAGCAACAGGTGTAAGGTCAGTCATAGACGCTTCACGAGTGTTTGGTACAACTTTCGCCCATTGGCTTGAAGTACGAATCATATCTTCGATTTCATCAAGCGGTACATCTTTTTTCAACTTGATTGTAAGTGCTTGTGAGTGGCAACGCATTGCACCAATACGGACACAGTGACCGTCAATAGGAACAATTTGTGAGTTACCCAAGATCTTGTTGGTTTCAACTTGACCTTTCCACTCTTCTTTTGATTGACCGTTTTCAAGTTGCTTATCAATGTAAGGAATTAATGAACCCGCTAATGGCACACCAAAGTTAGCAGATGGGAAACCTTCACCACGTTGTAACTCAGCAACTTGACGATCAATATCCAAAATTGCAGATTTAGGATCATCTAACAATATTTTGGTATTGTTATATAAGTAGCCCATACCAGTAATTAGCTCACGCATGTTTTGTGCGCCAGCACCTGATGCTGCTTGATAAGTCATAGCAGTCATCCACTCCACCAAATTATTTTGGAAAAGTGAACCTACACCCATCAACATAAGTGATACTGTACAGTTACCACCTACGAAAGTTTTGGTGCCGTTAACCAATCCGTCTTTGATGACGTTAAGGTTTACTGGGTCAAGAACGATGATTGCATCATCTGACATACGTAAAGTTGAAGCTGCGTCAATCCAGTAGCCATCCCAACCAGTCGCTTTTAACTGTGGGAAAACTTCAGACGTATAGTCACCACCTTGACAGGTAATAATGACATCCATTTGCTTCAGACTATTAATGTCTGTAGCTTCCATAAGTGCTGGGGCAGTCTTACCACCAAATGAAGGAGCTTCACCACCTGCATTACTGGTAGAGAAATAAAATGGCTCAATATGAGCAAAATCATTCTCTTCAACCATACGTTGCATAAGGACGGAACCGACCATCCCGCGCCAACCGACCAGACCTACTTTCATGTCATTTTGCCTCGGTGCGTTAAAATTGTTAGGGGGAGTTGAGTGTATCAAAAGTGTCCACAACTGCAAGCGTTACAGAAACAAAACACCATCTTTATTGAGTAGAATATCTTGTTTATGTTACATACAAAATTGATAAAGATGACAAAAACTTTAAAAAACAAATCATCTTAAAAGAGAAAATTCAATGATTTATATCGAAGTTCTAGCTGGTCTGGTGATTTGGTTAAGTTTCTGGTCACTTATTCCTCGTGATGAGTGGTGGTTTCGTGGTGCCGATTTCCCTCGGTTGCAGATTCTATTTGTTGGTCTTTTAGCCTTTATAGGAATACTGTTTTGGCCCAACGAATGGAATCTCTGGCGTGAAGTCGTGTTGGCTGCGCTCATTGCTGCCATTGCCTATCAGCTTAAAATGATTTTGCCTTATACCTTGTTTTGGAAAAAACAGGTTAAACAGGTGAAGACATCTCAATTAGATCCACAAAAGCAGATTTCATTAATCGTATCGAATGTCCTTACTCCTAATGATAAGTATCATTTATTGCTTGAACAGATCAGGACATTAAAACCAGATTTACTACTTACATTAGAAAGCGATACGACATGGGAAAATGCTTTAAGGGAGATCGAAGGTGACTATCCTTATCGTGTTCCTGTACCTTTAGATAATCTCTACGGCATGCATTTATATAGCCGTCTACCTTTATCAAATACTGAAGTTAAATTTATTCTCAGTGATGAAATTCCCTCTATTCATACCACTGTGACTTTACGGTCTGGTATGCCAGTTCAACTCTATTGTTTGCATCCTAAGCCCCCTAGTCCAACTGAGGCGAAGGATTCGACTTTACGCGATGCTGAACTTTTAATTGTGGGCGACCAAATTAAAGATCTAGATGAAAGCTGTATTGTGATGGGTGATTTAAACGATGTAGCGTGGTCACGTACTACACGGTTATTTCAACGGATTAGTGGATTGCTTGACCCGCGTGTTGGGCGACATTTCATTAATACTTTTCATGCAGATTATCCATTGTTGCGTTGGTCTTTAGACCATATTTTCCATAGTACCGATTTCGGTTTGGTGAAGATGCAGCGTTTACCTCATGTTGGATCTGATCATTTTCCTGTCTATGTGGTTTTGCAGACTGGTCGAATATTTGAGCATATTCAAGAGGAATTGGAACAAACTCAAGATGATGAAGAAGAGGCACAAAGAGCTATCCAAGAAGGAATTGCAAAGGCTGAAGCCGAAGAAAAAGTGGTGACTGATAAAATTGCACAGCCTTATAAATAAAAAGAATATAAAAAGTGATGTAAGCAATATCGTACAAAGATTTGAGTCTAGGGCGAATAGGCAGAGGGTTATAAAAACCTTATTCTACATTCATCGGCACACGGAACCGGGAATGGATAGTCCCAAGTAAGGATACACAACGCTGATATGGAATAGCATCACGGATCAGATGTTGGAACGGAAACGATAAAAATAATTATTAACCTGAAAGCACAACCTCATTTACCCGAGTTTTGCAGGACGCAGAACTCGGGTTGATATTTTTATATACCTTATAAAACTTATTGCAAATCACATAAATATTTCCAAGATTATCTTATTTTTAAAATCTATTTAATTCGCGTTAAGCCTCCATACGTTTTCATATACATCTGCGCAATTTTTAGTGAAAAAAGATATAAAAATTTTTTTATCTAAGTTTTTGTTTTTATAGATTATTAAGGGATAAATATAGGCTTTGATTTATTTAAAGATAAATTGGGGTTGTTTAATTAATAAATCTCAATAGAATGTGCCGATCGTTGACATGTTGGATCGTCAACAGGCATTGTTTTTTACTTCGCCGGATCGGCGGGTTGTGATTTGTTTGTACATTTAAATTTCTGTTTGGGAATTAGTGTGCATGTTGAGGTTTCACTCTTAGTTAGTGGTCTTCTCCCTCTCATATTTGATACTTTGCGGTGCATAAGGATTGTCTTATGAAGAATTTTAAATTTAGCCTTGCTTGGCAAATTTTAATTGCTTTAATCCTAGGGATAGTTGTCGGGGCTGTTTTACATAACCAGCCTGAAATCAGAGACAGTATTGTGAATAATGTTCTTGCCCCACTCGGTAAGATCTTTATTAGCCTGATTAAAATGATTGTTATTCCAATCGTTTTCTCTACCTTGATTTTAGGTATTGCAGGTGTTGGCAGTACGAAAAGTTTAGGGCGACTTGGTTTTAAAACCATTCTCTATTTTGAAATTATTACGACTATCGCTATTTTAGTTGGTTTGTTTGCAGCAAATATCTTCCATCCAGGCTCAGGCATTGATATGTCTCAGCTGGTTCAAACAGATATTTCTCAATATAAGCATACAACTGAAGAAGTTCAGTCTCAGTCACATGGTTTAATTCAAACAATATTATCGCTTATTCCAACGAACATTATTAGTTCAATGGCTCATGGCGAAATGTTACCTGTGATTTTCTTTGCTGTACTATTTGGTATTGGTTTATCTTCTTTACCAGCAACCACTAAAGACCCATTGTTAAATGTATTTCATGCAGTTTCAGAAACGATGTTCCGCGTAACGCATATCATCATGAAATATGCACCAGTGGGTGTATTTGGTTTAATCGCTGTAACTGTTGCAAACTTCGGTTTTGCTTCACTCATTCCATTAGGTAAATTAGTTGTATTAGTTTACGGTGCAATCTTCTTCTTTGCATTTGTTGTGCTTGGTTTGACTGCAAAAATGTTTGGAATCAATATTTTTATCTTATTTAAGATTTTAAAAGATGAATTGATTTTGGCATTTTCAACGGCAAGCTCGGAAACAGTATTACCGCGTATTATGCAAAAAATGGAAGCTTACGGTGCGCCAAAAGCAATTTCCAGCTTTGTGATTCCAACTGGTTATTCATTTAACCTTGATGGTTCTACGCTTTACCAAAGTATCGCGGCAATCTTTATTGCACAGCTTTACGGTATTGAAATGTCAATCAGCCAACAAGTTATTTTGGTTGTAACATTAATGATTACTTCTAAGGGTATTGCTGGTGTTCCTGGTGTATCATTTGTTGTGTTGTTAGCGACATTAGGTAGTGTTGGTATTCCTGTAGAAGGCTTAGCATTTATTGCTGGTGTTGACCGTATTATGGATATGGCTCGTACTGCGTTGAACGTTGTTGGTAACGCACTTGCTGTACTTGTAATCAGTAAATGGGAAAAACAATACGACTCTGAAAAAGCTGCTGCTTATGAAGCAACATTTAAATAAGATGGCTTTCTTTTAGTTGTAAAAAACCCGCGAATATTGCGGGTTTTTTATTGGGGTTATTTCAAAACGCGTTGGTATAGTTCTAGTGTTTGATCACACATATCTTTTAAGCTAAACATAGTGACAGGAGCAACGATTTGAGGTTGTTCAATATGATTTTTTACAGTCTCGATTAAGGCTTTTTCATTTTCTGCTTCAACAAGACCTTGTGGGTATACATTCGATAAAATCTCGGCAACACCGCCACGGTTCCAGCCAATGACTGGTGTACTCACTGAAAGCGCTTCTAAGGCTGTTCTACCGAATGTTTCGGCTTGATTGGATAGGGAGAGCACAATATCGCTAAAAGCGAGCCATTCCCGAATATCTGAGCGATGACCTACGAAGGTAATTTTATTTGCGAGCCCTTTGCTTTGAATAGTACTTTGCAATTCACTTAAGTAGGCTTGCTTTTTGGCATCAGCACCGCCGACAACAACCACATGTAGCTGAGGATATTGCGTCTGAAGTTGCTGCATCAGTTCAATTAAACTTTCATGCCCCTTTAAGCGTGTAATACGACCAGGTAAGCAAAGTAAAAACTTATTTTCAAGCTCAGGAAAGTCATTAAAAACTTGGTTAAACCATTGTGCTGAGGGCTGGTAATTATGTGGAAAAGCCGTTGGGTCAATGCCCCGATAAATTCGCACAATATCTTGCGGTGGACAGTTTTTATAATGGTCAGTGATATATTTAACCACGCTGTCAGAAACAGCAATCACTTTTTCAGCTTGAGTCATAATCGCACTATAACGATTAACTGAATAGAAACCATGTACAGTGCTAATGAGGTGAGGGCGTTTGTTTGCAGGTATTTTTCTTAAGGCAAAGTGAGTAAGCCAAGCTGGTACACGAGAGCGCACATGAACAATATCAGGTTGATGCTGTTCAATCAGCCGGCGTAAAGGACGAATTTGCCACAAGCTTGAAAGTGATTTTTTATGAATTGGTAGCGTTAAGTGAATAGAACCTTCAGCTTCAAGTTGAGACACTAATCGTCCGCCATTAGACACAACCAGAGATTGATGGCCCTGTGCAACAAGTGCGCGTGCAATTTCTAGCGTGCCGCGTTCTACGCCACCGCTATTAAGTTCTGGGAGAAGTTGCATCACTTTCATTGTTTTTGCCTTTAGGTTGTAGCAAAGTGGGGGCTTGCGGTTTATTCATTCAATAGATGGAGTTTACTCCTTACTTTTGTTTTGGCAAAAGTAACAAAACCAATTGTTGGACTAACGACCCATCCCTGATGTCGTAGTCCAACAGGCGACATCCATGTCGCCTTCGCACGATAGTACATACTGGAGTTTATTTAGATATTTATAACTATAGTGCGGTAATTATTGAAGGTTTCAGTAAATCTCTTCATATCCCTCAGGACGTGTCTTAAAACGACGATGGAACCACATATATTGAGTCGGTGCGATACGAAGCTGATTTTCAATAATTTTATTAACTCGAGTTGCATCATCGACTTCATCTTCACTTGGCATATTTTCGACCGCAGGTTCAATCAAAATATGATATTTAGGGTCCTGTACATCACCGTGACGATAAAAATATAAAGGAACGGCAACTGCCTTAGAGATTTTTAGTAAACGACGATGAGCAGTTACTGTAGCAGCTGGCACACCAAAAAATGGTGCCATAACGCCTTGCTTGAGTCCGAAGTCTTGATCAGGGCTATACCAAATTGCATCACCATCTTTAAGGTGGCGAATTAAACCACGCATATCATCATGGTCGATTTGTGCTTTATAAATGGTGCCACGGCAACGATAAATCAGCATATCGAGCAATGGATTATTTTGAGGGCGGTACACAACATCTGGTTCGAAATATTGAGCACAAACATAGCCACCCGCATCAAGAAGCGTACTATGAGTACCCAATAATAAAACCCCTTTGCCTTGAGCTTGGGCATTGGTAATGTGTTCTAAGCCTTCAATGGTGACACGGTTTTTAAACCAGTAAGGCTTATACCATGCGTTTAATGTCTCAAAAATACCCAGCATCATATCTACAAAAACTTGCTTAGCTTGTTGCTGTACTTTTTCGGCTGACCATTCGGGAAAGCAGACTTCTAAATTACGAATAGTCGTTTTTCGGCGAGATTTTAAATATTTCCAAGCCAGATTTGCTAAGCCATGAGCCAGACGCCACTGAATTGCCCACGGCAAAATAGCCAAAAGCATTAAAAAAACAATGGCAATCCAAATACCCCAATATTTAGGCAATAAAAAGGACCATTGAAATTCACCGGGCGTATAATTCTGCTTTTGGCTCATAACGATATAAAGAATTCAAAATTAAAACTGGCAAAAGTGTATCACGAACTGAATTTATCGTCGTAATACACTGTTGAATTGAGCGGTTAATATGAAGAAGTAAAGCGCGGTTATCGACGATTTTCTAAAAGAATACGAACAGCAAGCCCAGCTAGTACCGTTCCCATAAGCCAACGTTGTATATTTGCCCAAAGGGGTTTTTGTTGAAGAAAAAGGGCAATGCTACCCGCAGAAAGCACAATCAGAGCATTTACCGAGACGCTAACAAAAATTTGAATAGTACCGAGCTGAATGGATTGCCATAAAATACTGCCTTGTTGTGGGTGAATAAACTGTGGCAATAACGATAAATACATAATCGCAATTTTAGGATTAAGTAGATTTGTAGCGAAACCCATTAAAAATAGTTTAGCTGGAGAGTCTACTGATAATTGTTTTACATCAAAAATAGGGGATGCATTGGGACGTAGTGCTTTCCATGCTAGCCAGAGTAAATAAATTGCCCCTGCAATGCGTATAGTGTCATAAGCATAAGGGACTGCGATAATAAGCGCTGTAATCCCGAAAGAAGCACAAAGCATATAAAATACGAAGCCAACGCCAACACCAGCGAGTGAAATAAATCCCGCCGTTTTTCCTTGGCAAATTGAACGAGAAATAAGGTAAATCATGTTTGGGCCAGGGGTAAGCACCATCGCCAAGCAGATTAATCCGAATGCTAAAATTTGAGAAAGATCTAGCATGAAAAATACTCGAATATTATTATATTGGTAGATATAACATAATTATTTTTATAAGTCTTATATTCAATTAGAGCTATATTTTAAGCTATTAAGGCTGACTACATTTAATCACTCATCATGTATTTTTCATAGATTTTTAGCTTTCAAATTTATAGATATTCTATAAAAAGCCCCCTTAATTTAAGGAGGCTTTTTTGTTATTTAAATTGTAGGAAAGAACGCGAATTAATTTCCTTTGCTCATTTGTTCAAGTTCATCCCAACGTTCTAATTTTTCAAGTAATACCTCTTCAATTTTTGCGAGGCGTTGACTTGCTTTGGTTGCTTCATCGGCATTACTGACAAACCATGAACCATCTGCAAGTTTGTCAGAAAGCTCTGCTTGTTCAACTTCCAGTTTCTCGATTTCGGCAGGCAGTTGTTCAAGTTCACGTTGGTCTTTATAGCTTAGTTTGACCTTTTTCACGTTACTTTGAGCTGCGGCTTTTTCAGCTTCGGCTTTTGCCTGAGCTTTTTTAACGTCAGACTTTTGGTCTACAACTTTATCATCTGGACGCTGCAGCAAATAGTCTTGGTAGCCACCAATGTACTCTGCAATATTGCCTTTACCATCAAAGACCCAAGTCGATGTTACAACGTTGTCCATAAATGCACGGTCATGCGAAATGAGTAATAGGGTACCTTTGTATTCAGAAAGCATCTCTTCAAGTAGCTCAAGAGTTACCATATCCAAGTCATTGGTTGGTTCGTCCATCACAATCAGGTTCGATGGTTTAAGTAGTAATTTAGCAAGCAAAATACGGTTACGCTCACCGCCAGAAAGGGCTTTTACTGGTGTACGTGCACGTTCAGGTGAAAACAAGAAATCTTGTAAATAGCTATAGATATGACGGCGGTTACCATTTACATCAACAAAGTCAGAACCTTCTGAAACGTTTGCCATCACTGTCTTTTCAAGGTCTAAGGCATTACGTAATTGATCAAAATAAGCAACTTCTAACTGTGTACCAGTCTTAACAGAACCACCGTGCTCAATTTCACCTAAAATGGCTTTAATTAACGTTGTTTTACCAACACCGTTATCGCCGACTAGACCAATACGGTCGCCACGCATGACTAGTGTAGAGAAATCTTTAATCAGTGGTTTGTCGTCATAAGATACGCTTAAGTGCTCGATATCAAATACTAATTTACCAGAGCGATTTGCTTCTTGAGTCGCCATACTCACTTTGCCTTGTTGTGATCGGCGAGCTTTCGATTCTTCACGTAAAGCTTTTAAGGCGCGCACACGACCTTCATTACGCGTACGACGAGCTTTAATCCCTTGGCGAATCCAAGCCTCTTCTTCAGCTAATTTTTTATCAAATAAAGCATTTTGTTTCTCTTCTGCTTCCATTTGCTGAGCTTTAAGCTCTAAATAGCGTGAATAGTTGCCTTCGTAGCCGCGTAAAATGCCGCGATCAAGTTCAATAATTCGAGTCGCAATGCTGTCTACAAAAGAACGGTCATGCGAAATAAATAGAAGCGTTAAATTATTTTGATCGAGTAGGAATTTTTCTAGCCACTCAATACTTTCAACATCTAGATGGTTGGTCGGTTCGTCTAGAAGTAATACGTCTGGTTGTGTTAAAAGAGCACGAGCGAGTAAAACACGGCGTTTACGTCCACCTGAAAGATCTGCCAAATCTGCATTTGGATCGAGTCCCATTTTACTTAACAGGGCATTGACCTTATTTTCGAGTGCCCAGCCGTCGAGTTGGTCGAGCTTATGCTGTAGGTTGCCCATACGGTCACAAGCTTCCATATCTCCCAGCATACAAGCATCAGTTGCTTCATGATAAGCTCTGAGTACTTCGGCAGCTTCGCCTGCGCCATCAGCCACAATGTCAGCAACCTTACCTGAATCCATTGGAACGTCTTGGGCTAACATTGAAACAGTTAAACCATTTTGAATAGAAACTTCACCAGAATCCGGTAATAGGCTTCCCTCGATCAGTTTAAGTAAAGTAGACTTACCTTCACCATTACGACCAATTAAACAGACTCGTTCGCCACGTTCTAGATTAAAGTTCGCGCCATCGAGCAGGGCAGGTCCGCCAAAAGCAAGTTGGACATCCCTTAGGGTAATATAGGCCATAATGTTTTCCAGAATCTCAAATGAGGATTTAAATGACTAAACCACCATATCATGATGATCAAGCGTCATTTTCCGCACCCATTGAAGATTTGCAAGTGCGAATTACATTTTTGGATGATTTAGTTGAACAATTAAATCAACAACTCGCTATTCAAACTCAAGAAATAGCTGATTTGAAAAAACAAATGCAATTTCTTTATCAACGTGTTGAATCGTCGGATTTATCAGAAGGCATTGCACCTTTTGATCCATTAACGAATAAACCTCCCCACTATTAATAAAAAGGCAAGTTCAATACTTGCCTTTTTATTTAGGAATATTGACAATTTTGTTTAAAAACCTTGTAAGACAATCTTACCCTTTGTTGTCCCACTTTCAATTTGCTGATGAACTCGTTTTAAATTTTCAGCATTTATTGGACTTATAACTTCTGTCACAGTCGTCTTAATTTTTCCTTCATCAACCAGCTTGCTGACTTCATTTAATAGTTCACTTTGTTTTTGCATATCTTCGGTCTGGAACATTGAACGTGTAAACATAAATTCCCAATGTACAGATACAGACTTCGATTTAAACGGTTTGATATCTAACTGTTCAGGATCATCAATAAGTCCGAAACGGCCTTGCGGTGCAATCAACTCTACAATATCTGCTAAATGCTGATCTGTTTGAGTAGTCGAGAACACATATAAAGGTGCAGTTAAACCTAATTGCTTGATTTGGGCTGCTAAAGGTTGACGGTGATCTAACACATAATCTGCTCCAAGTTGCTTAACCCAGTCTTGAGTTTCTGCTCGTGAAGCTGTTGCAATAATTGTTAGGTTAGTCAGCTGTTTAAGAAGTTGAATGGTGATTGAGCCAACACCACCAGCTCCACCAATCACTAATATTGTTGTGTTTTCTGGCGCGTTCTTTGGAACTTGCAGGCGATCGAATAACATCTCCCAAGCCGTGATTGCAGTTAAAGGGAGAGCTGCAGCCTCGGTTGCTTCTAAAGTTTTTGGTTTATGGCCAACGATGCGTTCATCAACGAGTTGTAATTCGCTATTACTACCTTGACGATTAAGAGCACCTGCATACCAAACGATATCGCCAATCTTAAATTGAGTAACTTTATCTCCAATCGCTTCAACGATACCTACTGCGTCCCAGCCAAGCGTTTTCCACTGATTATTCTCAGGGTTTACATTCTTTCGAATTTTAGTATCTACCGGATTTACTGAGACAGCTTGTACACGAACAAGTAAATCGTGTCCTTCAGCAATAGGTGCATCGAGTTCAATATCAACGAGTGCTTCTGGCGATGTAATGGGACCAGCTTTTTGATATGCCACAGCTTTCATAATTATCATTCCTCTTGTTGAGAGTTTGATCATAACGTAAGCTTAAAATAAGTGACTACAGACAAATAACGCTCATAGTGTCAAAAAGGATACTGTAAAATGGCAAAAGCAAGACACTCAAGTTTTGATTGCTCTCCGGGTTGTTCAGTGGAGGCTGCGATTAGCTTGATTGATGGGAAATGGAAATGCGTCATTCTTTGGCATTTATTTAATGAAGGCACCTTGAGGTTTAACGAAATTCGAAAGCGTGTTCCGAGTATTACCCAAAGAATGCTGACAAATCAGCTACGTGAATTGGAACAAGATGGAATTATTCATCGGGAAGTCTATCCTCAGGTACCACCTAAAGTAGAATACTGCCTGACTGATTTGGGACAAAGTCTTGAGAAAATTCTGTTTGCTTTAAAACAGTGGGGGGATGCTCATATTGACCAGTTTGGAAAGTTGACACTTGTTGATGGACATCCGAATCCTTAATGATATTTGTGTCAGCTCATCGCAATTTGCACTGTGAAATCTGACTATTTTGAAGCTTGCCCCTGTATCGGGCATTATTTTAATGATGAAACTTGCGTTTTCTGGTCAGCTTATGCAACTCTAATAAAAGAGATTAATAGGTTTTGCTATGGACAATATGGGAATTTGGGTTACCGTTATCATTGTTCTTTTCGTACTAGGCTCCATTTTTGGTTTAAGAGTGAGCCCACGTGAAAAGGCACTTGGTATTATGCGTGATAAAGCTCGTAAAATGGGTTTACACCCGCGTGTAATCGCTGCACCTGAATGGACACATGTCCCAATGGCGACTGAAAAGCGTGCCAGCATGGTTGCTTATTATAGTGTATTGATTCCCGATGCCCGTTTATCTTTAATGCGTGCTCGTGTTGTAGACGGCAAATTAAAAGTGGTTCAGGGTGATGAGAAATTTAATGATTCTCCCATTGCATTAAAAGGGATTTATGCTATTGATATGCAGGCAAACTGTGTAGGGCTTTATTGGGATGAGGAATCAGACCTGAGAGCAACACAATTAGATGAGATGAAGGCTTATCTGTTGAACTTGGCTAAAGCCTGATTTTTAAATTTATTGGTATAGGAATAACATTTTATATGGCGAATACCTCGCGCTCTGCATCTCAAAGCACAGCATCTACTGCACCTGCTGCACATAAACGTGCCTTAGTGATTGTGGAGTCGCCTGCCAAAGCGAAAACCATCAATAAATATCTGGGTTCGCAATACATTGTAAAGTCTTCTGTAGGTCACGTGCGTGATTTGCCAACAGGTGGCAGTAAATCAACTGAGAAAAAGCCGGCTGCCCGGACGAAACTCACTGAAGCAGAAAAAGAACAAAAAGCCAGTCAGGCTTTAGTTAATCGTATGGGGGTCGATCCTGAACATGGTTGGGAAGCTCATTACGAAGTTCTGCCAGGTAAGGAAAATGTTGTTGCTGAACTAAAGAAACTTGCCAAAGATGCTGATGCAATCTATCTCGCAACGGACTTGGATAGAGAAGGGGAAGCCATTGCTTGGCACCTAAGAGAAGTTATTGGTGGTGACGACAGCCGTTATCATCGCGTGGTATTTAACGAAATTACTAAAAATGCCATTCAAGAAGCATTTAAACAACCTACGCGCCTAGATTTAAACCGAGTTAATGCTCAGCAAGCACGCCGTTTCTTAGACCGTGTTGTTGGCTTTATGGTTTCACCATTACTTTGGGAAAAGATTGCCCGTGGTTTATCGGCAGGTCGTGTACAGTCTGTAGCGGTGAAACTGGTTGTAGAGCGTGAAAGAGAAATTCGTGCTTTTATTCCAGAAGAATACTGGCAAGTTTTTGCAGACACGCAAGCCAAGAAAGATGACATTCGTCTTGAAGCAGTTAAGCAAGCTGGTAAAACCCTTAAACTGAAAAATAAAGCTGAAACTGATGCTTTATTGGATGTTTTAAGAGGTGCTGAATATAAAGTTGCACAGCGTGAAGATAAACCGACTAAGGTAAATCCAAGTGCACCGTATATCACTTCAACGCTGCAACAGGCTGCAAGTACACGTCTAGGTTTTTCTGTAAAGAAAACTATGATGCTGGCACAGCGTCTATATGAAGCAGGTTTTATTACCTATATGCGTACTGACTCAACGTTCTTGAGTGATGATGCAGTAAGCATGGTACGTGCTCATATTGAAAGCCAATTTGGTGAGAAATATTTACCTGCAAAGCCAAACCGCTATGGGAACAAAGCAGGTGCTCAAGAAGCCCATGAAGCGATTCGTCCTTCAAATGTTGCACTTACAGGTGATCAACTTGCGGGTGTAGAGCGTGATGCTCAGCGTTTATATGATTTGATCTGGCGCCAGTTTGTTGCATGTCAAATGACTCCAGCAGAATATTTATCTTCAACTTTAACGGTTGAAGCTGCAAATGTTGAATTGAAGGCAAAAGGCCGTACGCTTGTATTTGATGGTTTTACACGAGTGCGTGGTGCTAACAAGTCTGATGACGATATTATTTTGCCTGCAATTAAAGTAGGTGAAATTTTAAAATTAGAGAAGTTAGACCCAAGTCAGCACTTTA
Source organism: Acinetobacter sp. JADD-222 (assembly GCF_049310645.1). Taxonomy (NCBI): domain Bacteria; kingdom Pseudomonadati; phylum Pseudomonadota; class Gammaproteobacteria; order Moraxellales; family Moraxellaceae; genus Acinetobacter; species Acinetobacter sp. JADD-222. The sequence continues at coordinate 178,343 of NZ_JBMOWI010000002.1, forward strand.
CTAAACCACCTGCACGTTTTACTGAAGCTTCTTTGGTTAAAGAACTCGAAAAACGTAGTATTGGTCGTCCTTCGACTTATGCAGCGATTATTTCTACAATTCAAGAACGTGGCTACGTTAAGTTGGAAAACCGCCGTCTTTTCGCCGAAAAAATGGGTGAAATCGTGACAGATCGACTTGATGAAAGTTTCAATAACTTGATGAACTATGCCTTTACAGCAGACCTTGAAGGGCAGCTCGATAAAGTTGCAACAGGTGAGCGTAACTGGAAAGAGTTACTTGATACTTTCTACGGTGACTTCAAAAAACGTCTTACCAATGCTCAAGGCGAGCACGGCATGCGCCGTAACCAACCGGTTGAAGTGCCAGCAGTACATTGTCCTGAATGTTCACGTCCAATGCAGATTCGTACAGGTACAACAGGCGTGTTCTTAGGTTGTTCTGGGTATAACTTACCACCTAAAGAGCGTTGTAAAGGTACTTTGAACTTAACACCTGTTGAGTCCTTAGCTGCTCTTTCTGATGATGATGGTGCTGAAACCGCAGACTTGATGTCAAAACATCGTTGTGCAAAATGTGGCACAGCCATGGACAGCTATGTAATTGATGGTGGTCGTAAACTACATGTATGTGGTAACAACCCTGATTGTGACGGTTTTGAGCTTGAAGAAGGCGAGTTCAAGATTAAAGGCTACGATGGACCAACCATTCCGTGTGATAAATGTGATGGTGAAATGCAGCTTAAGACTGGCCGTTTTGGTCCGTATTTCGCTTGTACAAGCTGTGACAATACTCGTAAGGTCTTGAAAAGCGGTCAGCCTGCACCTCCACGTGTAGAACCGATCAAGATGGAACATTTGCGCTCAACAAAGCATGATGACTATTTCGTGTTGCGTGATGGTGCTGCTGGTCTGTTTTTGGCCGCAAGTAAATTCCCGAAAATTCGTGAAACACGTGCGCCAAAAGTTGCAGAGCTTCGTAGCGTAGCTGATCAGCTTGATCCCAAATACCAGTTTATTTTACAAGCTCCAGATGTAGATCCTGAAGGTAATCCAACCATTGTGAAATTCAGTCGTAAGAATCAATCACAATATGTAGGTTCGGAAACTCCAGAAGGCAAACAAACCAAATGGAGCCTAATTTATCAAAATGGTAAATGGGTTGAGGGCTAATTAAGTCCACAATAAAAAATGCTAGCTCAGCTAGCATTTTTTATATCTAAAACAATAAAAGAAAATTTTAAATGCATGGGGAAAAAGAATGTGGAAAAACATTCGAGTTTTATGTTTGTTAATTATTTTATTGATTGTTGCTGTTCAGGCATGGCGAGATCAAAACCAAGACTGGAATCAACCTATTGTTGTCGTTTTACATCCTATTAATGCAGACGGTTTGCAGACAACGCAGAGCTATATCCATCAGTTAAAATACACTGATTTTGATAAAATAAAAAATTATTTAGGAGAATGGTCGCAGCATTATCGTGGTCAATCAGGAAACTTTGTAATTCGTTTAGGTCAGCCATTACAGCAACGACCTCCTGAGGTTCCTCAAAATGCCAATATCTTTCATGTGATGTGGTGGAGTTTAAAGTTCCGTTTTTATGCATGGCGACATCAACAATCTGAAGACAATGGGGCATCACTTAAACTTTATTTAAATTATTACGATCCCCATTATCAAAAAGTTTTGATCCATTCGACTGCTTTGGAAAAAGGTCGTATTGGTAGTGTGAATTTATTTGCGACCAACACACAAGCTTCCCAAAATCAGGTCGTGATTGTTCATGAGCTATTACATGGCTTTGGGGCACAAGACAAATATGATTTAAAAACTGGTCAACCGCTTTATCCTCTAGGTTATGCGTACCCTGAAAAAGTGCCTTTATATCCGCAGACTGACGCTGAAATCATGGGGGGTCGAACACCATTATCCGAGCAGAGCAGTAAAATGCCGAATGGTTTACATGAAACGATAATAGGTTTACCTACAGCTCAAGAAATTGGTTGGGTGAAATAAAATTGTGGATAAATACTGCTTTATCCACATTAATTGATAAGAAACGATGCAGATCTTATACAGACAAAAAATGTGAAGTGGATCACTATTATTAGGTAGATGAAATTCTAATACCTGATAATAAGAGTGGCCATGATGAAAACTGTCGGTAATGATTTGGTGCGTAATCAGTTACATGCTGATCGTAAGTGGTATTTGATATTAGGCTTTGTGCTTATTGGCTTCGGTCTGATTTTGTTTAGTTCATTACCATTTGCGACCTTTTCTGTGGTTTTTTTATTTGGAATACTCATGATGGTCGGAGGTGTTTTACATCTTGTCGCGGCCATTAGTGTTTTTAAAGGTGCAAGCCGTTGGTTATGGGCACTTTTTGGTGTGCTTTATCTAATGGCGGGCTACTATGCTTTTTCTACTCCCGTAACAACAGCCGTAGTTTTGACGAGTTTATTATCAATAGCACTGATTATTGCCGGAGCTATACGTACAGTAAACGCGATTTTACTTAAACCAATTACTGGGTGGGGTTGGACCTTATTTTCAGGATTATTAACACTCGCTACAGGTATTTTGATTTTGGTTTCTAAAGATTCACCTTTTTGGGTGTTAGGCATGTTCCTTGCCATAGATATCTTATTTCAAGGAATTAATTTTCTAGGTTTGGCTTCTGCGATTAAGCATCTGCCATCTAGTTCAAAAACAGTATCTTAAATAATATTTTTAAATCAAAGAGCACTTTAGGTGCTCTTTTTGTTTTTAGGACGAGCAGACGCATCAGTGGTTGGGTCTGTTAAACTATGTCTTGGTGTTTTAGCGATATGTGTTATGAGTCTTGCAAAATTAATTAATGAACTAAATGCTCAGCAAAAAAAAGCAGCCACGACGTCTGCGCAGAACTGTTTAGTTTTAGCAGGTGCTGGCTGTGGCAAGACTAAGACGATTGTTGCCCGTGCTGCTTATTTAATTGATCAAGGCTTACCAGCAAACCAAATTCAGATTTTAACGTTTACTCGACGTGCTGCGAGTGAAATTGTTGCAAGAGTAGAGCAGCATGTAGGAGCACAGGCAAAGGGTCTAAGAGCTTCAACTTTTCATACTTTTTGTATGTATTTACTGCGCCGTAATCCACAAGCTTTTGGCTTAAATCAATTTAGTATTATTGATCGTGATGATCAGTTGCTGATGTTCCGTTTATTAAGAGGTAAAGACAAAGATAATGTTTTACCTAAAGCGGCAGAGCTGTGTGATCTATATTCCTATGCAAGAAATACTCAAACAAAGCTTTCTGAAGCATTAATCAAACAGCTTCCAGATGCATATGAGCATAAAACTCAAATTGCGGAGCTAATGAAAACCTATGAGCAACGCAAAAGAGAGCGTAATTTTTTAGATTATGACGATATCTTGTCGATTGTGGCTGTTCATTTACAAAACTCAGAAGCGTTGACCAATTGGGTTGCAGGTTTTTGTCAGGCATTGCTAGTTGATGAAATGCAAGATACAAACCCTTTGCAATGGGCTTTGTTGCAGCCCTTAATTGGTAAAGTGAAGTTATTTTGCGTGGGTGATGACGCTCAGTCCATTTATGGCTTTCGTGGCGCAGACTTTGAAAATATCCATTCTTTTAAAGAACGAATACCTGATGCAGAAGTACTTACACTGGCTTTAAATTATCGCTCGACTCAAGAAATCTTAGATTTATCGAACTGGCTGTTGGCACATAGCCCAATTGATTATCAAAAACAGCTACAAGCACATCGTGGCCAAGGGCAAAAGCCACAGCTACATTTGTTTGGTAATGAGTTTGAAGAAGCAAACTGGATTGCACAAGATTTAATAACGCGCCATCAACAAGGTGCAAACTGGCATGACCATATGGTGTTAGTTCGTTCTGGCTATAGTGCCCGATACCTAGAAGGGGCTTTTATTGCGGCTGAAATACCTTATCGTTTTATTGGTGGGGTAAAGCTTCTTGAGTCGGCCCATGTAAAGGATGTGCTCAGTCTCTTACGTATTGTGAGTAACCCTCACGATGATTTGGCATGGATGCGCTTTTTAACTTTGTGGGATGGGATTGGCGATGTTGGAGCGAGTAAGTTAGCCCAAGAACTGATGGGAATTGTTGATGTCGAGGAGCGCTGTCAGCGACTTGAACGCCATGGCAAAGTACCTTTACAAGCGATTTTGATTTTGAAACAGCTAGATGTATTACAGCAGCATGTCGAGGCAAGTATTGGCTTGGCTCTCGATGCTTTAGGTGAGCAGCTAGAGCAAAATTATAAAACTAAAGATTGGTCGCGCCGTTTAAAAGACTTTGATTTGGTTAAGCAACTTGCACGCAAACATGCGTCGTTAGGTGAATTCCTTGAAGAATATGTGCTTGAACCGATTTCAGTTTCTGAAATTGAAAAAGCTGCTGATCAAGATTTGGTAACTTTAATTACGATTCATTCAGCTAAGGGTGCCGAACAGAAAGTTTGTTATGTACCTCACGTATCGCCAAATCAATATCCTTATGCAAGGGCACAGGGTGATTTTGATGATGTTGAGGAAGAGCGCCGTGTGCTATATGTCGCCTTAACGCGTGCTGAAAATGAATTAATCTTGACTAAGCAAAATCTTAATACGTGGTCGCAAGACACTTATGATGAGCAAGGTCGTAAAGTTGAGAGTTATTTCTTAAATGATCTGCCTGCACACTTGGTTCAAGCAAAAATTCATAGGCAAGTACCTCAGCAATTTACTAAAAAACAATGGAACAGATCTCCTGCAGTAAATTTAGGTTTTGGTATCGATCTGGACTAAACTACTGTATAAGACGCTGTGATTACTTAAATGTATATTGGCCCTCCCTTTTATTGCCAATTAAGGTTAGAAAATGAAGATATTAGTTCGTAATTTAGATCGTGCTGTAAGTGAAGCTGAAGTTTTAGAGTTATTCAAGGCATATGGTAAAGTTGATACATGTGTTCTGGTGACTGATAAAGACACAGGTAAATCGAAGGGCTTTGGTTTTGTTGAAATGCCTAATCCCCGTGAAGCGATTAAGGCAATTAAAGGCTTAAATACGCTTAAAGTTAAAGGCTATGGAATTCGAGTTAAAGCAGCCGAAGAATAAGTTTTCCTGGTGAAAAGACAATTTTTAGCTCTCTCGATTGTAACGCCGAATGGTACTCGTATTGCTGAAGGTATAAAAACACTTGAAGTGCGTTCATGGATACCTACGCAGTTACCAGTGAAAGATCTATTAATTGTCGAAAACCAGAACTTTCTGATTAAAGATACTGATGAAGAGGAAGGAGTTGCCGTCGCTTTAGTTGATGTCGACTCAGTTCATACTTGGCGAAATGACGAGGTCAATTTAGCCTGTGCATCTGCTTGGAGTGAAGGCTATTTTGCTTGGGTTTTAAGTAATATTCGCCCTTTAAGGCAGCCAGTAAAAGTTTTAGCTAAACGTAAAATTTATCAAGTTGAGCTGGATTTACCATAAATAACGTTGATTTTATCAATGGAGTCGTTAAGCTAAGAATAGCTATTGCAATGGCGATTTTAGAACAGGAAAGTTTAGTTATGTCACGTGTTGCTCGTTATCATGCCGATCGTACCAATCAGAAGCTCTATTTTGCACGTCTAGCGTGTCAACAGGCAGAGCAGACCGATCATGTGCAGCAGGTACAAGCTTACCGTGAAGCAGCTGTATTTCATTTACATGGCGCAATGTTAGCGTTCTTACAAGAATTGGTACGTTATTACCGTTTAAATGATTTGCAACCCACCTTAAAATCTATAGAGGAACATATGGCGGCAAAAGGACAGGTTTCCCCTGAAGTGTCCGTTTTGCAGCAATTGGCAAAAGATGGTTTTGTTGCAGAGTTAAAACGAGCTTATCGTATGTGCCAATATGCCCCAGAACCCAAAGAACCGACTCCAGAAGAAGAAACTTCTTCTAACCTTATTATTAAAGTGACACAAGGGCCTCAGTCTTGGTTGCCAGATGTTAAAATCTTGCGTGAATGGCACCGAGAGTTAAGTCATTTAATTGATGGTTTTCGTAACGAAATGGTCGAGTTCTAAAATTAAACTGCCTAGATGCTTGAAATTTAGACTAGGTGTGCCTATATAAATAAGACAAGAGATGCAAAGTGCAAGGGTGCTTTGCCACCATGTTGAAACATGGAGGAAGTATATGTCTATACAGCAATTGAAAGAATTATTTGGAAATCAAGAAGCAGTGTTGGAATTAGTTCAACTCGAAGGTGGTGAACTCGCCTTGCGTAATGCAGGTTCTGAGAATGAACCCTTGGTTAAAATTCAATTTAGCGATGAAGTCAAAGCAATCTTGGGTGAGCAGACTCCAGTTGTTGCTCAGCATATGATTCAGGCTGCATTGTTTGGACTGCTGGAAAAGCAGGTAAACGAGTGGCAGGCTGAGGTATTAGACGAACAGCCTAAATTCTTGAGTTAAAAAAAGCGTACTCTTGAGTACGCTTTTTATATGGGTTAATGAATTGTTGACTGATGAGCAAGCTCGATCTGACTTAAGATGTGGTGACTCATATTCTTTGCCATTTCTTCTTTTGCATAGAATACTTCGCCAATATTTTCATCACGGATAACCGCTGCTTCTTCTTTGCTTTCTGCGCAAATTAATACCTGAATCTGAGGATTTAATTGCTTGGCAATGGTCACGATACGGTGAATATCTAAAATATCCATAGGTGAGATTACTAAGAGTCGTGCATGCATGATATGTGCTTGAATTAAAACACTCGGTTCAGTAGCAACACCACTCACAGCAGCAATATTTGCATTACGCAGTTTTTCTACGATTTCACGATTCTCTTCTGCAATAACGACTTTAATATTCTCATTAATTAAATTTTCAGTAATGCGTCGTCCTACACCGCCATATCCCACAATCACGACCTGATCACGTAAGTAAGCTTGATCAACTTCATCGGGTAACATTGCTAATGGGTCGCCACTACGTTCAAGCAGTCGAGCTAAGTGAGAGCGTTCACGAATCCAACGTTGTACAGGTTCAATCGCTGAGAAGATGAAAGAGTTAAGCGTAATTGAAAATAAAGCGCCAGCTAGAATTAAATTCTGAGCTTCTAAGCTTAGTAGGCCTAAAGAAACACCAAGGGTCGCCAAAATAAATGAAAACTCACCAATCTGTGCAAGGCTTGCCCCGACTGTTAACGCTGTATTGATTGGATAGCGGAAGAATAAAACCAATGCCATAGCAGCAAGAGTCTTACCAACCATAATAATCGCGATAACAGCTAAAATATGGAGCGGGCTCTCCACAAGAATATGTGGATCAAATAGCATCCCCACAGAAACGAAAAATAAAATCGAGAAAATTTCACGTAGTGGAAGAGTTTCTTCTTCTGCACGATGGCTAAAGTCTGATTCTTTAACGACCATACCCGCAAAGAATGCCCCTAAAGCCATTGAAACCCCAAAGATGGCATAAGAACCATAAGCAATCGAAACAGCAGCAGCGACGACAGTCAGCGTAAATAGCTCTCTGGACCCTAAACGAGCAACAAATTGCATAATAATAGGCACAACGCGCTTGCCTACAATGAGCATAAAGGCAATAAAGCCAATCACCTTTAATAAGGTTATCCCAAGGGTTAACCAGATATTACCGTCTGCACCTGCTGGTGCTTTTCCACCGAGTAAAACAGCTGTAGCCGGAAGAAGTACTAAAACCAGTACCATCACTAAATCTTCGACTAACAACCAACCCACAGCAATTTTGCCGTTAACTGAGTCTAATAGACCTCGGTCTCCTAATGCTTTTAATAATACAACTGTACTCGCACACGATAGACTTAAGCCAAAAACGAGTGCAGACCCGAAACTCCATCCCCATAGCATTGAAACGCCAATACCAAGTAAGGTTGCCACAGCGATTTGTAAAATTGCGCCAGGCAAGGCAATACGACGAACCAGTAATAAGTCTTTTAATGAAAAGTGCATCCCTACACCAAACATCAGGAACATGACCCCGAGTTCTGCAAGCTGGTTGGCGAGGTGGATATCTGCTTCTATACCGGGTGTATTTGGGCTAATAATAATTCCGGCAATTAAATAGCCGATAAGAGGGGGGAGTCGTAATCGGGCTGCAATATAGCCAAAAATGAGAGCAACGCCGAAACCAACAGCAAGTAAAATAATTAAATCTACGTCATGCGGCACTAAAAACTCCTTTTACGTGAGTTAGGCTAAAAACAAGCATAAAAAATGCCAAGGCGGAATGTAGAGAAAGTTTAACAAAAAGGTAGGTATAAAAAAAATGCAAAAAAAAAACGACTTCATAAAGAAGTCGTTTTTTTCGAAGCTAAAATTATTTGATTTTAGCTTCTTTGAAAATCACGTGTTGACGGATTTTTGGATCAAATTTTTTGATTTCCATTTTTTCCGGCATAGTACGTTTGTTTTTAGTCGTGGTATAGAAGTAACCTGTACCAGCTGAAGAAACGAGGCGAATCTTATCACGCATTGCTCAGACTCCTTAGATCTTTTGACCTTGAGCACGAAGGTCTGCAACAACCTTTTCGATACCCAATTTGTCAATAATACGCATACCTTTAGTGGTTAAACGAAGACGTACAAAACGTTTTTCGCTTTCTAACCAGAAACGGTGGTGGTGCAGGTTCGGCTCGAACCGGCGCTTGGTTTTGTTGTTGGCGTGTGAGACGTTGTTACCAACGACTGGACGCTTGCCGGTAACTTGGCAAACCTTAGACATGGTGTAACTCCATTGATTCAGCCAACAGCAAATCTGTGGCCAGTCATACTAAATGTAAACGGATGAATTCATTCAAGGGGCGTTTTATACCAAAAATACGATTAAAAGACAAGCGAAATTGGTAAAAACGAGGCATGATTTAGTATAACAGATCATGCCTTGATCAGTTAGCGCAACAAGGTTTTCGAAATGAATCGATGAATCGGCTTATTGAACGGTGGAAGAATGTATTTAAGGCTATAAAGTTTTGGATTTGACATCACCGAACGCTCATGAGAAAGGCTAAAAAAGCCCTCTGGTCCGTGATATTTACCCATACCTGATGCGCCAATTCCGCCAAACGGTAAATCATCTTGTGCAACATGGGTAATCACCATGTTAATTCCAAAATGCCCTGAATGGGTGTGCTGTGCAATATAGTCAGCACGCGCTTGATCATAGTCAAAATAATACATCGCTAAAGGACGTGGACGACTATTAATGAATTCGATGACTTCTTCTATTTGATCATATTCTAAAATCGGTAGAATAGGCCCGAAGATTTCATTTTGCATAATATCCATTGCAGTTGTCACACCAGTGACCAAAGTCGGTGCAATTTTACGGACATCATCTAAAATTTCATTTTGCGGATTAATTTCAACAATACGTGCGCCTTGATCACGGGCATTTTCAAGATAACCCTGAATGCGGTTGTACTGTTTATCATTAATAATAGAAGTGTAGTCTTGGTTGTTTCGGAAATGAGGGTACATTCCAGCTACAATCAATTTAAAGTTTTCGATGAACTCGGCAGTTTTGCCGCGTGGTAAGAAAATATGATCAGGTGCAACACAAGTTTGTCCTGCATTCCATAATTTTCCTACAGCAATACGTTGAGCCACATCTTTCATATCCATAGATGCATGCACAAGGGCAGGAGATTTTCCGCCTAACTCGAGAATTACTGGAACTAGGTTTTGAGCTGCGGCTGCCATCACTGTTTTACCAACAGAAGTTGAGCCTGTGAAAATCATTTTGTCAAAAGGCAAATGACTAAACGCATCTGAAATAACGCCACCACCATTTACCACAGCAACTAATTCTTGTGGAAATGCTTCTGCCAATGCACTTTCAAGGACACGTCCAAAGTTTGGTGAGGCGCTAGAAATTTTGATCATGGCATGGTTGCCCGCAGCTAGTGCGCAGATTAGTGGCCCCACTGAAAGCAATAATGGGTAATTCCATGGTGTAATAATACCAATGACGCCCATAGGTTGATATTGTACCCAACCTTTTGCTGGCTGATGTAATACACTGATGTGGCGTTTTGATGGTTTCATCCACGCAGTCAGATGTTTACTGTAATACTTGATTTGTTCCAAACTCGTGAGTAGTTCACCAATTTTTGTTTCCATAACTGCACGATTGCCATAATCAAGGTTAATTGCTTCGGCAATCTGATCTTGATATTTTACCAAGACTCTTTTAAGACGAGCTAAACGATCAATACGCTCTTTAGCAGTGGGTACCGGATGACGTAAATAAGCGAGCTTTTGTTGTTCAAGTAAGTCATGTAAATGCTTAACATCATAAGGAAGCTGAGTCTCTGGATTTGTTTTTGTTTGACTGTTCATCGGTACTTACCAAATATATTGATATACTTATTTTTTAGAGTAAATACTCTAAATAGTCAAGTCGGTTTATGTGTTTAAGTCTTAACCATGTGAATTATTAAAGGTTATTAAAATGTCTCTACCTAAAGCTCTGAAGACAAAAGACCGGATTTTACAAATCAGTTTGCAGCTTTTTAACGAGCGAGGTGAACGGTCGGTTACAACCAATCATATTGCTGCGGAGCTAGGTATTAGTCCTGGAAACTTGTATTACCATTTTCGGAATAAGCATGAAATTATTAAAGAATTAATGTACCAATATCAGGTTGAGACTTTGGAAATGCTTTCTTTACCTGAAGACAGACCACTAACGACCAATGATAAAATCAACTATTTTCAAGTATTAAGTGGTCAACTCTGGAGTTACCGTTTTATCCATCGTGATGTCTATCATTTAGTTGAAAGTAACGAAGACTTTAAAAAGATTTATCCGCGTTTTGCGGGGCAGGTCATGCAGCAAGGGCAAAAAATTTATCAAGCCTTTGTCGATGCTGGTCTTATGAAAATGACGCCATCTGAAATTGAAGCGCTCATTATTAACTTATGGATTGTATTAACAAACTGGACAAACTTTTTATATATGTCTGGTCACATTAGTGACAATAACCATTTAGAAGAAAAATGGGTTTGGCAGGCATTACGTCAAATGGTTTTCCTTGAAGGTCCTTATCTTATGGGGGAAAGTCGAGCAACTTACGAGCAGTTGCTTGATTCACTGGGGCCCTCTGATCTATTCGCCAGCTTGTCGTCGTTAAGAGATGAATAGTTGTACTTGCCTATTTAGAGCGCTAGAATACTCGGCTTATTAAAAATTTGACTCAATTAAGTGATATTAACCAAATGAATATGACCACTGCCAATACAGCCCGTTTACTGATTACTTGTGAAGACAAGCCTGGGATCGTACAGGCTGTATCGAGCTTTTTGTACCACCAAGGTGCAAACATTACCGCGCTTGATCAGTATGCGACGGAAGCTCAGGGTGGACGTTATTTCATGCGTGTTGAGTTTGAACTTGACCATTTACAGTCACGTAAAGATGCATTAATTCAAACATTTGCTGCCAACGTTGCTGAGCGTTATGGCATGCAATGGCGTCTTGCTTTCGTAAACGAAATTAAAAAAGTTGGTATTTTAGTTTCTAAAGTCGACCATGCTTTACTTGAGTTATTGTGGCGTCATGCACGTGGGTCGTTACCTTGTGAAATTACACACGTGATTTCTAACCACGAAGATTTACGTGAATCTGTTGAGAACTTCGGTATTCCATTTACTGTAATTAAAGTAACTAAAGACAATAAAGCTGAAGCTTATGCACAAATTGATGAAATGATGCAGGGCAATGACTTATTAGTTCTTGCACGCTACATGCAGATTTTAAGCGAAGATTTTGTTGCGAAATGGGAAATGAAAATCATCAATATCCACCATTCTTTCTTGCCAGCTTTCGTGGGTGCCAACCCATATAAACAAGCTTATGAAAAAGGTGTAAAGTTGATTGGTGCGACAGCTCACTATGTGACGGCTGATTTAGACCAAGGTCCAATTATTGAGCAAGACGTTGAGCGTGTAAGCCATGACTATAATGTTGAGCAACTTCGTGAGCTAGGTGAAGATGTTGAGCGTAATGTATTGGCTCGAGCAGTAAAATGGCATTTAGAAGACCGTATTATTGTTGATGGTAATAAGACGGTTGTTTTTTAAATAACGCTTATTTTAAAAAAGCACGCTTCATGCGTGTTTTTTTATATCAAAAAGAATATTGAAATGATATAACATAACAAAATTGAATGAATTTATGGTAGGATTCGATCTCTTCATAGTGAAATTAGCCTAACTATATAAGTTAGATTAAACATTTTGTGAACAAGAGATATGTGTTCATGTAACTATGAGAAAACAAAAGCAAAGACACTCAACTGATACAAATTAGTGATATTGAGCAAATGTTTTTCTCAAAAAATAGTTGCAAATGAAAACACTTCTCATTTATTATTGTGGCACTTTATTGTTCTATCCGATGTTTGAAATCGTTTCTACAAATAGAAATCTGAAATCATCATCCATTAGGTAATTAGATTCTTATGAGTCAATCTTCCGCAGCCTTAAACTCTCCCAATCCGATGAAAAAGAAAGTCATCACGGCACTAATTGCGGTTGCAATTGGTCATATCGGGGTCTTATGGGCGGTCAGCCATATTAAGCCTGCTGAATTAAAGCCAATCGAGAAGAAGCCTTTACAGGTACGTTTCGTAAAAATTCAAGAGCAACCAAAACCACTACCTCCTAAGCCAAAGGAACAGCCTAAAAAGCCGGAACCTAAGAAAGAGGTAAAAGAAGTTAAAGTTGTTGAAAAACCTGTGACACCACCTAAAAAAGTGGAAAAAATTCAACAGGTGAAAAAAGCTGAAACACCAAAAGAAACAGTAAAGACAGAACCTAAAGTTGAAACCAAAGTGGTAACGACAACTGTTACTGAAAAAGTTATCGAAAAACCAAAACCAGTGGTACAAGAAGCGCCTAAAGCTCAACCTGCCCCAGATCCATCACCGAAACGCGTTTCAATTGGTGGTTCGGGTGTACAGTGGAGCCGCTCGCCACGTTTAACTGTTTCTTCAAAGGATTTACAAGGCGAAGCACGCTCTGTCATGGTACTCATTGAAGCCGATGAAAAAGGCAAAATTATTAATGTACGAGTGACTAGAAGTAGTGGTATTTCAAGTCTAGATGACAAAGTAGTCCGTGCTGTTCGTGGTGCGAAATTTAAACCTTATATGGAAAATGGTGTTGCTTATCCAATTAAAGCAGAGCAACCCTTTGATTTAACCCCTTAAATGAATTTGAGTCCCAACGGCTAACCTTAATCAGGAGTTCAATATGAACTTTTCAATCTATTGGCAACATGCAGATGCAGTGAGTAAAACCCTGTATTTCATCTTATTGGCAATGTCGATTGCTACCTGGACAGTTTTCATCTTACGTTTGATGGGGACTCGCCAGCTAAAACAACAAGCTTATGCTCAACTTTCTCAGGCTATCACTTCGCTAAAAGCAAAGTTACAACCGTTGAGTTTTGAACAGCGTAAAGCGGTTGCAGAGCAGGCATTACTTCGTCAGATTTCTGCTGAAAAAGCCAATGCTGATAAAGGTATTTCTGTTTTAGGAACAATTGCTTCAATTGCACCATTCGTAGGTTTGTTTGGTACTGTTTGGGGTATTTTCCATGCACTTGTTGCGGTAGGTAAAAGCGGACAAGCAGGTTTGGCTCAAGTGGCTACACCAGTAGGTGAAGCACTTATTATGACTGGTCTTGGTCTTGCAGTTGCGATTCCAGCGGTATTGGCTTATAACATTTGTGTACGTGCAAACCGTGGTCTTGCTCACGACTTACAAGACCAAGCGCACAGCTTGTTAATTGACACGATGTTGCAGCAAGACTCAACTGTAAAGTCTGATGTTAAAACTGCACAGCAAAGTTACGTTGGAGGTCAAGCTTAATGGCTTTTCAATTGGGTGAAGACCACGATAGTGGCATGAATGAGATGAATCTCATTCCGCTAATCGACATTATGTTGGTGTTAATGATCATCTTTTTGGTCACAGCAACAGTTGCCAACCCATCGATTCCATTAACGCTTCCTAAAACAACTGCTGAAATTATTGATCCACCACCAAAAGCAATTACGATTAGTATCAATGCAAATGGTGAAGTGGCTTGGGATACTCAAGTAATTAGCCTAGATGAGCTTCAAAAACGTTTTCAAGAAGCAGGTCAAGGTGATGTTAAACCAACAGTTCAACTTCGTGCTGATAAAGAGTCGAAGTACGATACTGTTGCTCAGGTAATGTCTCGCGCCAGTGAAGCCGGACTGAGCGATATTGCCTTTGTAAGTGAAAACTAAAATTTAGTTTACTCAATAAAAAAGCAACCAAACTGGTTGCTTTTTTATTGCTCTGATTTATTGATCTTTCATCAGATGCTGGAATTTACTATATAGCTTGAGCAGCTTTGGTGGAATCGCAAAGTTGCAATAACCTTGTGAAGGATTCTTTGCATAGTAATTCTGATGATATTCTTCTGCTGGATAGAATGTCGGAACAGGAGAAAGCTCAGTCACAATATCAAGATCGTCATTTTTTAGAGTCTGAATCGTGTGTTCCGCTGCCTGCTTTTGCTCTTCATTATAATAGTAAATAACAGAGCGGTATTGCGTGCCGATATCATTACCTTGGCGATTTAAAGTCGTTGGATCGTGAGTGGCAAAGAACACGTCGAGTAACTGGGAGTAAGTTACTTGCTCTTCATCAAAGTCGACTAAGATCACCTCAGCGTGCTGGGTGTCTCCTTCACATACTTGCTCGTAAGTAGGGTTAGTGGTGTGCCCACCTGCATAACCACTAGTTACTTTTTCTACACCGCGTATTTGTAAAAATACAGCTTCGACGCACCAAAAACAGCCGCCGCCAAATAATGCCTGTTGCATTGTTTTTCCCTCTATTTCCTGCCTATTACAATAGGGTTTATGTATTTAAAATACAAAGTAAAGCATGTATAAAAAAGTAAAGAAAAGTGCATTACTTATTTCATTTAGCTTTAGGTAAACCTTGTCGAACGATTTGAGAGAAGTGTTGACTACTCTGATCTGAAAGCTGTTCAAAATTTTCAGTACGTGGGTTGATATGCGCAATTTGATACCACTGTTTTAAACTGATATTTTGATTAAGTGCTTTAAGGTCATATAAATAATTAGGTAAGTAACCCGAAGCGATTAGACGATAATCTTTAGGAAGTTCATAGGGGTTAATTGCTTGAACCATATCAAAAATTAAAGTTGTACAGTTACTCGTAAGGGTGTTGTACCACTTCGGTTCTGCACGTAGCTCATCCGATTTCTTAAGATATTCTAAAAATAGCGCTTTTTGCTCGCTACGCGGCATATTGACTGGAAAATTATAAACTTGCTCTTTACGGATGTTACTGCGCGTGTAAACAATATCTTTCTCATCAGAAGCAATTAAGCTCAGTTCATATTTTCTAAAAAAACCACCAATTGCCGAAAACTCTTCGGTTTTTTCTTTGCGAATCTCGATTGAGAAGACCAAAGGTTGCTGATTCTTAAATTCGAAGCTTACCAGTGTATGAGCAATTTGTGGTCCCATCCAGTAAGAGGCAATGATGTTTATGCCATTCAACTGCTTAAGATCAAATGTTCGGGTTTCCCATCGCACATCATAGGTTCCATCAGGATGCCAGTTGAAGTTACGAACATTGTGTAAAGTGATTACATCGCCGTGCTTTTCATAGCTCAGCATATTGGCGACTTCAGGGTTCCAGTCTCGATCTTGACGTGCAGTAATCGAAAAATACCAGACTAGCGAACAAGCAAATGCAAGAAGATAAATCAGGATATCGGTACGGCGGCTAATAATATGACCTTCAACATATAAGCCAACCATGCTGAGTGCAAAAGCAATCCAGATGCCAATAAGTATGCGACTACCTAACCAGCCAAAAGGTTGTTGGACCCAAAGCGCTACGCATACCCAAATGCTAGAGAACACAATAAACAGCGTGAATAAACTATGTAACAGTCCAAAAATTAGAGCAATAATAAATTCACGTGTTCCGATATTGTGCATAGGCATCCATAAAATTATTTTTTATAAGTAGCAAACTCGAATGAAGTACCTGATTTTTCATCAACTTGCTGTTCACTCGCAATTTTATGAAATTCACTCGGTATTGTTGGATAATGTGCATCACCTTGTACATCTAAGTCAACATGAGTAAGTTCAAGACGGTCTGCAATCGATAAGGTTTGCTTGAATATCTCGCCGCCACCAATAATGAACAAAGCTTGTTTTTCGGTATTCTTTACATCTTCTAAAGCTGCATTTAAAGCATCTTCAATTGAATACGCAACTTTAACGCCGTCAAATTGCCAGTTAATGTCACGGGTAATTACCCAGTTCACACGGTTTGGTAGAGCACGGCCCATAGACTCAAGGGTTTTACGACCCATCACTACCACGCCACCTTGTGTGATTTCTTTAAAATGTTTTAAGTCGGCAGAAATATGCCATGGCAACGCATTGCCTTTACCAATACAGTGGTTTTTGTCCATTGCCACAACGTGGACAACTTCTACATTTTGCCATGCCATAATCTTATTCTCTAAACCGTAATCTAATGAAATTTAAGTCGTCGTTATACTGCAACTGGTGCTTTAATTGCCGGATGTGACTCGTAACCTACAATCTCGATATCTTCAAATTTGAAATCAAATAAGTCAGTTATTGCTGGATTTAGTTTCAATTGGCATAGCGGTAAAGGCTCACGTGTCAATTGAAGTTTAGCTTGTTCAAAATGGTTGGCATAAAGATGCGTATCACCACCAGTCCAGACAAAATCACCTACACCTAAACCGCACACTTGAGCAATCATATGGGTGAGTAGAGCATAACTCGCAATATTAAAAGGTACGCCTAAAAAAACGTCGGCACTACGTTGATAAAGCTGGCATGACAACTTGTTGTCTTGTACGAAAAATTGGAAGAGCGTATGGCAAGGCGGTAAGGCAACTTGTCCAGCTTCATTTGGGTTCCAGCCAGAAACAATTAAACGGCGTGAATTTGGATTGGTTTTAATTTCATTAATTAACCATTTAATCTGGTCAAAACCATCTTGGTTATAAGAGCCGTCTGCATTTTTAGTTGCGCCGAAATTACGCCATTGATGACCATAGACTGGTCCAAGTTCATGCTCTGGACGGCCAAAGCGAGCAGTTTGTTCTGCTGTTGCCCATTCGTCCCAAATTGAAACTTTATTGTCTTTTAGGTATTGGACGTTAGTGTCGCCTTTTAAAAACCAAAGTAACTCAATCACGATAGAACGGAAATGAACTTTTTTTGTGGTGAGTAAAGGAAAACCTTTAGAGAGATCAAAACGCATTTGATGACCAAATACAGAACGGGTTCCTGTGCCTGTACGGTCGCCTTTGTCACCGCCATTATCAAGGATATGTTGTAGTAGGTCTAAATATGCACGCATAACACTCTCGAGTTCGGATTAATTCCATAAAATAGAAGGGGAGATGGTTTCTGGATCAATAAACCGTGGAAGATAATAACATGGTTTAATGACAGGTAGGAAAGCGAGCAATAGTTTGTAATTAAAATCGTTTAGCGCGATTTTGATAAATCGAGACAAGGAAAAAGCCAATCAGTACAAAGCCTAAAGCTTGTATGAGATGAATCCATTTATGCTGAACAGGAAGCAAATACATCAAAATAATAATGATCAAAATAGGATAGATTTTGATTAAAAGTCCCAAGCTCGATTTGCCTGATGTGTTGTTTGAAAGTTTGGTATTTAAGTAATGCCCAATATGTAAACCAAACCCAAAAATAAGGCTGAGTATTGTATAAATAGGTGATAAGGGCTGAACTTGATTAGCAGCATAAACTGCAACACAAACAACAATAATGAAGATAAGTTTGATGTGACGTGGTGCGTTGTACCAATAAGCCAACATATATTGAGCCTATTTATTAAAAAGTGATTGAGGTGAAAAAATAAAAGCGGCAAGCGCCATAAAAGCGATTCCTTGCACACCCCAGATCAGCAAGTTGGGCATTGTTTTAACAAAAATAAGTGCAAATAAAAGAGCGATAGGTATCCACGTCAGCAGGCGATAAAGTAGGCCAGTTGGTTTTTTTTGAGCAAAATGCAATTTAAAATAGCGACAGATTAAAAAAATAACCCCAGTTCCTGTAAACATTAGAATGGTATCTAAAGGCAGTGGTTGGTATTGATATAATCCGATACAAATCAACAGTGTAATAATTAAAATTACTAATTTTTTAAATGTCGGGACTTGTGTGTCAAACCAGAATTCCAGCATGTCGTATCTTCATTTTTAGGAGAGTAAAAACTGTAGCATAAAAAAGAAAAGAGGAGCCGAAACTCCTCTGATTTATCATATTAACTGTTCTTTTGTGGGCCCCAGTCATAGATTTTCTTTTGGTAGGCATACCACATCATCCAAAGGCCAATTAATAGCATTGGAACGGTGAGGATCTGACCTTTAGTCATCCAGCCAAACAGAATAAAGCCTTGGTCGGCATCTGGTTGACGGAAGAATTCCATTACAAAGCGCGCAACACCGTAGCCCATTAAAAATAGGGCAGAAACCGCCATGCGTGGACGTGGTTTTGAACTAAACCACCACAAGACAATAAATAGGATTAAGCCTTCACAAATTGCTTGATAAATTTGTGATGGATGGCGTACCAGTTGTAATGGATCGGTCGGGAAGATCATACCGAATGGATAATTTGGGTCAGTTACTGCACGACCATATAACTCCCCACCAATGAAGTTACCAAAGCGCCCAAACATTAAGCCAGTCGGTACACATGGGGCAATAAAGTCGAGTGTTTGGAACCATGTTTTTTGATATTTTTTACACCAAAATAACATTGCAATCATGACGCCTAAGAAGCCGCCATGGAAACTCATACCGCCTGTCCAGACTTGGAATAGCCAAATCGGATTTTCAAGGAATTTATCAAACTCATAGAAAAGGACGTAGCCGACACGACCGCCCAGAACGACACCTAAAGCACCGTAAAACACCAGATCGGAAACCATTTCTGATGTCCAGCCATCACGCTGTTTGGCACGGTAGGAAGCAAGCCCCCAAGCACATAAAAATGCCAATAAATACATGAGTCCATACCAATGGACTTGAAGAGGTCCTAGATGTATTGCGACCGGATCGATATTAGGATAGGTCAGCATTGCTGCTCCTTGATCTTACGTTTTGACAGATTGTAGCGGAATGATGTGAAAAATGTTGTACATTCAATGTGTAAAGATAGGGAATAAGAAAAGATGTGTATTGTGGCTTTAGCATGGCATGTTCTGGATGATATGCCCTTATGTCTTATGTCAAATCGGGATGAGTTCTATCATCGACCAACAGCATTGTTACATCAGTGGCAACATACACCGATTATTGCTGGGCAAGATTTACAGTCGGGTGGTACTTGGATGGGCGTTACACCTCAAGGCCGATGGGCTGTCTTGACCAATTTTCGTGATGGACGAGATCAGAAATCATATGAAACCTCTCGGGGGCATTTAGTTCAGGCTTTTTTAGAGTCAGATTTATTGCCGATTCGATTTGCTCAACAATTAGAACAGCAGCAACAGAACTTCGCTGGCTTTAACCTGTTTATGGGAAATGCTGATCAAGCGGTTTATATGAGTAACCGTGGTGAAGCCCCGCAAGTATTAGCCAATGGTGTTTATGTGGTTTCAAATGGTTTGATGTCTGAACATTGGGAAAAAACCAGACATTTAAGAACACGTTTTACGCAAGAGTTTTTGCCTATGCTTCAGCACCAGACGGAAGAGTTAACTTTGCAACATGCTGCATGGGATATTCTTGAAGATGAACGTAAGGTCACAACGGCATTATTACCCAATACGGGCATTCAGCCAGAAATGGAAGAGTTATTATCATCGACTTTTATTCAAAGCCCTGTGTATGGCACACGTTGTTCAAATTTTTTAAGAATGACCAATAACGAATGGCTTTGGTTGGAAAAGACCCAACAAGGCGAGCATAGTGGGCAAATTGTTCAGCAACAGGTTCTCTTAAATCGATGATAATAAAAATGCCGATCAATTGACCGGCATTTTTAATCATCTAAGAATTAACCCACGATCACACCGCCATCTTTACGGGTAATCACAACAGTTGCTGAGCGTGGACGCGCAGTTTTGTTGCTTGGATCTTTCTGGGTTGCTGGCCAGTTACTTTCTGGTGTCGAGTAACTTGCAGAATCTTCGCCAGGGTGTTGAACATTAATGAAAATTGCTTTGTAGTCAGGTGTCATCGCAATACCTGTAATCTCACATTGCTTAGGTCCCACCAAGAAACGGCGCAAAGTTGAGTCTGTAACTTTAGCACCGACTAAAGTTTGCTGACCATTTGAGGTAGTTGCAGGAGCACCATCTCCAATCTGGCCTGGTAGCGCAGCAAGCATCATACAGTTAGTGACATCAGTATATGCGCCATCATCTGTTTGAATCCAAAGTACGCCACGTGGGTCGAACCACATACCATCTGGAGATGACAAATCATTGTTGTCTGTTAAACCAGATAGGTTGATTTTTGAAGCCATAGATGCTTCTGCACCAAATAGGTAAATATCCCATTTGAAGGTTTCAGCAGTCGTTTTGTCATCAGTTTCTTTAAAACGGATAATATGACCGTTAACGTTACCCTTTTGCTCTTTAGTGCCGTTGTAGAGGTCTGTGTAGTTACGTGGGTTTGCAGCATCGGTCGCGTAATCTTTACCACGATTTGAGTTATTGGTTAGGGTGACATAGACCTCGCCGTTTACTGGGTTGACCGTACACCATTCTGGGCGGTCCATTTTTGTAGCACCGACTGCATCGGCGGCTAAACGTGCAAATGTGACAACGTCAGCTTGAGATTTAAATGGGTAGGTCGTGTTGCTTTCATTTAAGCCATTTTTGCCATAAGCAAGTTCAATCCATTGACCTGAACCATCGTTATTAAACTTGGCAACATACAATTTACCTGCGTTCATGTATTTGTCGCCAACTGCATAACCGCCATTTATATCTTTAGCATCCCACACTGCGGTAGAGACGAATTTATAGATGTACTCACCGCGAGAATCATCGCCCATATAAAATGCTAATGGTTGACCTACAACGGCACGGCAAGCACTGTCTTCATGTGCAAAACGACCAAGTGAAGTACGTTTAACTGGGTTTTGACGTCTATCAAATGGATCAATCTCGACCATCCATCCGAATGTATTTGGACCGTTGCGGTAGTCTTGGGTAGCTTGTGCAGCTTTTACGTCGGCATTCCAGCGGTCATATAAGTCTTGTGACTCTACTTGACCAATCGCAGTTTCCCAACCGTAACGAGAACTTGCACCTAAATAAATTTGTCGTCCTTGTTCATCAACGTTAGGGATTAACTCACCATTTTTATCTTTTTCATAAATGATTTTGCCCTCGGTATCTTTTTTAGGGGCACCTTTCTCATCTTTCTCATAACGATAGAGCTCATCTTTTTTAACACCTAACCCATAACGCTTTAATGCAATTTTTTCTGCATCTGTACGTGCATATTCATCGCTACCTGAACGTTGGAAATAACCAATAAAGTTTTCTTCCGTGGTTAAGTATGTGCCCCAAGGTGTATAACCATTACCGCAGTTATTATGGGTACCGCGAGTTTTACGTGCATTAGGGGAGAAGCGAGTTGCGAGTAAGCCAGAACCAGCTGCTGCACCTTCAAAATCCATCTCTGTTGATGCTGTAATACGACGGTTAAAAGCAGAACTTTTATCAATTGTTACTTGTTGAGTTGTTGGGTCTTTTTTAATGTGAACAATAGAAACGCCATGCGCATTGGTTTCACGAATGACTTCATCTTCAGGACGACGTCCATCAACTCTTGTTGGACCTTTTGGGTGAAGGAAGGTCTGGTTGATATATTCGTGATTCATGACTAACAAACCTTCAGCTGAAACACTTTCGTCAAAGCGGTTTGTTGAAGTATTTAAGCCAAAATAATGCATACCATCATGGCAGTCGCCAGAGCGAAACTGGAAGCTTGGACCAGATGGAATATTATTGTCGTCCCAGTCGCCAAAAGCACGGTTGATTGAATCACCCAAAGCAAAAATGACATTTGCTTCATAGCCTTCAGGTACAGTCACAATATCATTATGGTTTTTCGCAACTGCGGTAAAAGTTAATTTTTCTGGTTTTTTATTTGGATCTACAGGTGTGGTTCCACCGTTGTTTGAACCTGAGTCATCATCACTATCATTACAGCCTGTTAAGGTAGAGGCTAAAGTTAGCGCTACAGCACCACTTGCTGCTTTAGTAATTAAACTACGGCGACTGATGTGTTGTTCTAAAATGTCGCGGAAGTGGATATTGTCAGAAGTATTATTGTCCAGTTCTTGATCTTCATGATATGGCGTCAGCTCTGTCATGGGGAATTCCTAAGTAAATAAAGAGATTGTTCTAAAATTCTTCATGAGCTTAGTTTGTGAATGTGACGAGGCGTTGACGTTTTGATGATAAGTTAATGAAAAGTTCTGTAATTTTTCATTTAATTTTCATAAAAAGTAAAAGTTGAATGTAAAAATATTAAAGCTGACCTTAGCCAGCTTTAATATTTAGAGAGGCTATGAAAAATTATTTAGTTGTGACTGAAGGGGCAATTGGGTCTGCTGTAATATAGCCGACGTTAGCACTATAACCATTGTTGTAATTTTGGTTAATTAATGCCTTAACATCCTCAGGTACACTACTACTATCGCCTGGATGTTGGAAGTTGCTCATGATGTAAGTCCAACCGTTGATTGAATCTACAGCATGTAAACCTGTTGACTCTGCACCTGCCGGTGTAGAAAGTAAACGTGTTAACTCTTTGGTATCTACATTGTATGCCCATAAGAAGTTGTTCACGTGGTTACCTGAGTCTTCACCAATGAATAATGTGCGTAAAGTTTCAGAGAACTTCAGATTGTCTGGGCTAGCAATTTTATCTGGGTTCGCTGTATTACCTAGACTATCTTTCGCAGCAAGATCTTCACCCATGAGCAGCATATATGAGTAAAGAGGAACCCACTCACTATTAATTGCGCTGCCTTCATTGTCTGTAAAGCTATTACCTAACTTGTGTGCAAGCACGCCACCAGCAGTAATCTTTTTAGAGAACGCGACATTATGTCCAGCGACATAACCTTTACCGCCAATGACCATTGAATCTTGAATATTAGCTAAAGCAGAGTAAGCAACTTTATCTTTAATATTTACGTTAGTACCTTCCATCTTGGTGAATGCCATACTTGCACCTTTTAATGCTGCATAACGATGTGTTTCCAAGAAAGCTGCTGCTTTTTCCATACCTGGTTTAAGTTTGACCCAAAGCTGTTTCTTTGCCAAAGTGATTTCAGTATAGCTGGCATCATTTGGATTGGTTGTTAAACTTTCCATGATGTCAGTTGACTTAATCCCACCAGCAACTAAATCCTCAATTTCTTTACTAGTCGCATGGCCAAGTTTGATCCATTGAATGCTAGCAGTTGAGGTTTCAGTTAGCGTATTGATGTATTTAGCAACGTATAGTGTCCCTGCCGATAAATCTTTTTCTTTATCAGCAACGAACATGAAGAAACCACCGTTGGTGTAGTCATCTCCCATAAGCGCTGTACGGTTGTCTGGCATAACATGGATAAGTTCGTGAGAAATACGCCCTAAACAATAGTGCTTTTTAATGCTACCTGTACCATCAAGGTTAACCGTTACTTCTGGCAAATGACCATAGTTATATGGATTTGCTTTAGTTTCGTCACCAAAGAAGTATTTCCCAAGATATTTTGGATCTGTACCGCCAATGCCTTGATTGAATGCATCTGGTTCGTATTCTTCACTTGATAAGTGAGTGTTCCAAGGCGATAAGCTAGCACCGCAAGTAATCCATAAACCGTGTACTGGTGCAGTATCAACGTTGAAGTATTTTTTAAGTTCTAGGTGACCTGTTTTTTGGTCTTGATCTAAAGTCAAAATTGCGATTGGTGAAGGTAATTGACCGTAAGTATCACCACCTGCTTGGTCTTTAGAGTTGTATTCAAATTGAACAACATGGAACACAGGATTTGCTACACCATCAACTTTCGCACCTTCTAATTGAATTAGAGATGAACCATCTGGACAGTCTGAAAAGAATTGACGTTCTTTACCAGCAACTGACTTATCCATAATAGGATTGCCATTAACATCAAAATAACCACCCGCGATAATCGTCCCACCACCAAGTTTTGGTACGCTATCACCAGTTTTAAAGAAAGGTTTATAAGCGAGTTGGTATTCAGTACTGGTTGAATTTTCCCAATCAATTTTTAATTTAGAATTCACTACAGTTGTTGCACGGTCTGCCGCAGTTGTTGGCGCTGGCATTGCTGTGAATTTTGCATTTTTAAATTTGCTTGGTTGTGGTGTTGGAGTGACTACTGAGCTGTCATCACTATCATTACAACCTGCTAATGTTGCTGCCGTAGCCATCGCTCCTAATGGTAGAAAAGGAATCCCCGAAAACCATTTTAAAATTTCGCGACGCGTTGGTTGAGTAGAAGCAGTTGTCATAAGAAATCCGTAAATTTTGTGGGTATATTTGTTGAGTTGATTCTATGGACTGAAAATGACACTTTTCTTACATTTTTAAGTCACTTTGAAGACAGTTTATTGCTTTGTAGATTAAAAAGTGTTCTATATAAAAAAGCCTGAACTTGTAGGCTCAGGCTTTTTCTTAGAAATCATTTTATTCAGCAGAATGGACTTTTCTTTTCTCAAGGATTTTACCAAAGAGCAAGCCGAGCTCAAAAAGTAACCACATCGGGATGGCTAACATCACCATTGAAATTGCATCTGGCGGTGTAATAAACATCGCTACAAAAAAACATCCAACAATAATAAAACGTCGCTTTTCAGCAAGGCTTTTTGTATTTACCACACCGATTAAAATAAGGAGTAGCGTCGCGATTGGAATTTCAAAAGTCAGTCCAAATACTAAAAATAGTTTTAAGCAAAAGCTTAGGTAGCTATTAATATCCGTCATTGGTGCGACAGTTTCAGGCGATACACTAATAAAGAAATGCAAAATTGCCGGAAGGGTAATGTAATATGCAAAAGCAACGCCCGCATAAAATAAGACAATACTACCGATGAGTAATGGTAGTGCTAAATGACGTTCTTTTTGATACAGCGCTGGACGAACAAATGACCAGATTTCATACAGAATAAATGGCATTGCCAGCACAAGTGCGACAAATAAATTGAGTTTAAAAGGCGCCATGAATGTTGCAGTGACATCGGTTGCAATCATTGACGAGGAAGTTGGAAGTTGCAGCCTCAAAGGTTCAGATAGTAATTGGTAAGTATTATTTCTAAATGGTAATAAGCAAAAAAATAAAAATAAGGTTACTCCGACAATCCTAAATAAATGACGTCGTAAAACGACCAAATGGCTCATGATTGGCATTTGGTCTAAATTTTCCTGATTATTTACAGTGGTTGAAGGCAGTTGGTTCATACGGCAATCTTCAATTTAACAGGTGATGTCTCTGAAATATCAGTTGATGATGCTAAAGGCATAAATTTTCTAATGTATGGGACTTTATAATGGCCTGATATAGGAAGACATATCCGAATAGGTTGGGGCACTGATTTGGTTGCCTCAGCCTTATCTATATTTTCAGAAATATTCTGCTTTTGAATTTCTTCAAGCTGTTGTTGTACTTTACGTTCTAGTGCTTCAATGCGGTTGAGTTCTTCTTGCATTTCTTTTCGAAACTCAGAAAGACGCAACTCTTGATCAATCTCATTTTGCAAATTGGTAATATAACGTTTTAGACGAACATACCAACGACCAGCAAAGCGTGCAGCTTCTGGAAGTTTATCCGGACCTAAAACTAAAATTGCAATAATTGCAAAACAGAGTAGCTCTGTCATTCCTACATCAAGCATGGTCGAAAACCTTTAGCTTTTTACTGATGTGCTGTCAGGTGTTTTGACTTGGGCATCAATTGTACGTGGAGTATTAAGAGCAGTAGTCTCATCTTCTTCACGAACTGATTTTTTAAAGTCTTTTACCGCACCGCCTACGTCTTTACCGATATTTTTTAATTTCGACGTACCAAATAATAAAATAACGACAATTGCAAAAATAACGACATGCCAAATAGATAAACCGGCCATGATCTTATACCTCTTTTCAGTTTGCTTTATATCAACAGGTTGCCATGACAGGAATGTGACATTTATATGTCATTTTTAAGACAATGAATGGCTGCCAAAATCTAAAAAGTTAATTTTATAAACTGCATATCTCCTTTTTTTATTTATACATAGTTTGAAAAGAGTCACTTAAATTACTTGAAATGGAGAATACATTTCATTTTGAAAAGGTGTAGCATAGCAAGCTGGTTTTGATGAGCAAGAGGAGAGAGCGTGGCGCTACTACTGCCTATATTGGCATTTATCACAGGACTTCTACTTGCTCAGACTTCTCTTTCAGAAACGTTAAAACCTGTTCTTTCAGCTTGGCTTTCCCGTTTATTGATTCCAATTGTTATTATTTACAACATGGTATTTTATCAGCCGGGTAGTTTGAGTTTAATGCTGTTTAGCTCCGGTTCAGCATTTCTTATTTTCTTTGCTTATTTAGCTTTATTTAAAGACAGATTATTAGCACTATGCGTGAGTTATACCAACATGGGGTGGCTTGGCTTTCCCTTTGCTATGGCCTTATTTGGACCTAATGCTACAGCTCCTATTGTTGCGCTATATATTGGAGTATCTCTTTTTGGCAATGCGTGGGCTGTTACGGCAGTCACCACTGCACCACAAAGTAAGCTCAACATATTAAAAAAGGTTTTAACTTCTCCACCGTGTATTTCAATATTTTGTGCACTTTTACTTAGGTCGTTAGGTGCTCAACATATCGAGCATCCTGCTATACATTGGGTATATGAAGTTGCCAAGTTTGTCATGACTTTTGCTGGTATGTGTGTGCTGGGAATGTGGCTACGCCGTACCCGAGTGCATTTAAAAGACTTAATTTACAGTACAAAAGCTCAAGCATTTAAAGTAGTGTGCGGGTTTATTCTTTGTGGCTTAGCTTATAGATTTTTACCCATTCCAAATATAAACCAGCAAATTGGAGTGATGTTTTTAATGTTCTGTCTGCCGCCAGCAGCCAATATCGTAGCGCTAGAAACACATTATCAAGGGACCGGAAGATCAGCGGCTTATATTGCCTCAGGGACGATTGTGAGTTGTATTTTTATTGCGATTTATGCGGTATTTTTGCATTTCCCACTATAATTAATTTAAAAATTTTTCCCCTACACCTGCTTGTGCGAAGGCGGCATGGATGCCGCCAGTTAGACTGTGGTACATGAACGTACCATCAGTCTAACAAAAGATTTTTGCTTACTTTTCATCTTTGAAAAGTAAGGTCTGCCTATACAAAGTTTAATATATTCTAACGCTGCATATTGTGGCCATGTGATCAGCTTACTTCTGTAAGCTCTCTTTAAATAACTGCATCGCTTGCCCACGATGACTAATCTTATTCTTGTCTTCTTTAGAAAGTTCAGCGCTAGAAACTTGTAGCTCAGGCAACCAGAACAGCGGGTCATAACCAAAGCCATTTTCACCACGTGCAGCTTCTAAAATTTCGCCGTGCCAGATGCCTTGGAAAATTTGTGGTAACGGATCTTCAGCGTGAGTGACTAAAGCAAGTACGCACACAAACATACCTTCAATTACTTCACCATTTTTACGAAATGGTAAAAGGTCATTTAATAATTTGGCATTGTTCGCTGCATCGTCACCATGTTCTCCAGCATAGCGTGCTGAATAAATGCCAGGTGCACCGCCTAAGACAGGAACACAAATACCAGAGTCGTCAGCCATAGCAGGTTTACCTGAAATTTTAGAGGCATGACGAGCTTTAATAATGGCATTTTCAATAAAGCTTAAGCCGTCTTCGATTGCATCAGGAATATTAAGGCGACCTTGAGGAATAATTTCTACTGGTAACTTCAGCTGTTCAAAAAGTTTTTCAAACTCTGCGACTTTACCTTTGTTATTGCTGGCAAGAACTAAACTGCCCTGATCAAACCAATGTGGGGTAGACATAATAAAACCAAACTTTATAGCTAATATCGAACGTGAGTTATGTTACGTGTTTTTTAAGAGGGGATATAGAGGGAAATAAATAGAATATAAAATGGGACAACCTAAACTAAAGCCACCTTGTAGAGCATACAAGGTGGCTTTAGTCGAGTAAGGTTTTTTACGGATGAACCGTTATTATTGTGCTTGAATCCATTTGTCTGCACGGTCACGCGCTGTACGGATTTGTTCTTGAGTTAAGTTCGCCGCTAGAGCAGTTTTCTTACCTTCAGATAGGCTAATCACTTTATTATCGAGCATGCCATCACGAGTTGAAAGCTCATACCACTGGTAAGCACCTACGTAGTTTTTCTTTTGCTCTTCCATCATCGCGAGGTTGTAGCTTGCACGGTTATCGCCATTGCTTGCTGCTTTTTCAAAGTATTTACGAGCCATAGACTCATCTTTTTTAACACCAATACCGTCGGCATACATGCGGCCTACGTTTAATTGTGCTGGCGATAAACCTTGATCCGCTGCTGCTTTAAACCATGCGAAGGCCTGTTTGTCATCTTTTGCTACATCTTTACCATATTGATAATGTGTACCAAGATAAAACTGTGCGCCTGCTTGACCAGCTTTTGCTGCTTTCTGAAGATCGTTAATCCCCATTGTTGAAAAACGTGCAGCCTGACTCGCAACCGATTGTGGCTGGGCGATATAATCTGCATGAGCCTGCATACTTAGCAGTCCTGCAAATAGTGTGCTAAATAATGTCTTTTTCATAGTGCACTCACTCGATAAATAGCGACTTCACCAAACAAATTCGGAACATGTTTGCTTAACAGGCTTCCCTGCTGATTTCCATTGACGGCGAGTCGATTAATAATTTGTATCTGATTTTCAGCACATAGTGCTTCGAAATCTTTAAATGTACATAAATGAATGTTGGGGGTGTTATACCACATATATGGTAGAGCATCCGATACAGGCATCATTCCTTTTAATGCAAGAAAAGAGCGAGTCTTCCAATGCGCAAAGTTTGGAAAAGTAATAATTGCCTGTTTACCCACACGCACCATGTCTCTTAATAAAACATCGGGTGCATCTACGGCTTGCAAAGCTTGTGCCATAACCACATAGTCAAAGGACTGGTCTGCAAAGCGGCTTAAGCCGAGATTCAAATCTTGTTGAATAATATTTAACCCGCGACTGACGGCAATTGCAATCTTTTCTTGATCAATTTCTAAGCCATAAGCACGAATTTGATGCTTTTGGCTCATATGAGCGAGTAATTCACCGTCACCACACCCTAAATCGAGTACGCTTGAGCCGGGTTTAATCCACTTTTCTGCCAGTTGTTGATCAATACGCATTAGCTTGCCTCCAGTGATGTCGATTTTAAGTGTTCTTCACCGCCTAAGAAAGCGCGCATGGTTTTGACATACAGTGGAATCGGGAATAAGAACGAGTCATGGCCTTGTTCAGCATCAATGTCGAGATAACTTACGGGCTTATGATTGGTAATAAGTGCATCTACAATTTCTTGTGAGCGGCTTGGTGCAAAACGCCAGTCAGTTGTGAACGAGACAATAAGGAACTGGCATTTAGTTTTACCCATCGCTTCAGTTAAAGAATGACCGTACTCACGTGATGGGTCAAAGTAATCTAAAGCTTTAGTCATGATGAGATAAGTATTGGCATCAAAGTTACGGCTGAACTGTTCACCTTGATAACGTAGATAGCTTTCGACCTGAAACTCGACATCAAAACCGTACATAAATTTGCCAGATTTTAAATCACGGCCAAATTTTTGTTTCATAGCTTCTTCTGAAAGATAGGTGATATGACCTACCATGCGAGCCAAAATTAGTCCGCGTTTCGGATAACTATCATTTTCTAAGTAACGGCCATGATGGAAGTCTGGATCAGACAAGATTGACTGACGAGCAACCTCATTAAATGCAATATTCTGTGCTGAAAGCTTTGGTGCACTGGCAATAATCACACATTTTTGTAGGCGGTCAGGGTAGTCTACGGACCATTGTAGTGCTTGCATGCCTCCTAATGATCCACCGACTACTGCATACCAAACATCTACACCCAAACGGTCAGAAAGCATGGCCTGAGTTTTAACCCAGTCACGTACCGTTACTAATGGAAAATCAGGTCCATAAGGGCGATTGTCATTTTCAGGATTTGGTGAGGTCGGGCCAGTTGAGCCATTACAACCACCAATATTATTTAGCGAAACTACAAAAAACTTATTTGTATCGATTGCCTTACCCGGGCCAATACAACTATCCCACCATCCAGCTTTTTTATCATCTTCGTGGTGATAACCCGCTGCATGATGATGTCCGGAAAGAGCATGACAGATTAAAATTGCATTTGATTTATCAGCATTTAAAGTGCCGTAAGTTTCGACCATTAGTTCAAAACGTGGCAAAACACGATCACATTCAAGGTGTAATGGTTCTTCAAATTGGAACTTTTGCGGAGTGACTAACCCCACTGAATCAGCTGGAAAAGACACGGGAACATTTCGCCTTTTAAATCTTTCAGGAATAAAAAGAAAGGATACCAAGCTAGGTATCCTTTCCAAAGTCTTTTTTTAATTAAACAGCGGCGGCAACAACCTGATCTGTACTTAAAACACCTTGATCAATCAAACGGTTGGTACACGCAATAATTGCTTCGATTGACGAGGTGACTGTATTGTCATGAACACCAGCACCAAATGAGCCTTTACCTGTACCTTTTACTTGAAGTTCAATTAAAGTTAAGGCTTTCGCATTTGCACCTGAACTAATACTACGTTCTTCATAGTTCAATACGTCAATTGGTAATTGAAGAGCATTTAAGAATGCAGAAATCGGTCCATTACCTTCACCACGAAGTTGTTGTGTTTCACCTTCGACATCAATATCAAGTTCGATAATTTGAGTACCATTAATGTCAGATAACTTGTAGTGTTTGACTGTGTAGTGATGATTCTTCACATCAACATACGCGTCTTTAAATAATGTCCAGATTTCTTTAGCGTTAATTTCTGTACCGTTCTCATCAGCATATTGTTGAACAACCTGACTGAATTCGATTTGCAAACGACGTGGTAATACAACGTTGTAGTTTGATTCTAATAAATAAGCGATACCACCTTTACCAGACTGACTATTTACACGAATTACAGCATCGTAGTCACGGCCCAAATCTTTCGGGTCGATTGGTAAGTAAGGCATATCCCAGATTTCTTCGTTTTTCTGGTACTCGAAGCCTTTTTTGATCGCATCCTGATGTGAACCAGAGAATGCAGTAAATACCAAGTCACCTGCATATGGATGACGAGGGTGTACAGGTAAACCAGTACATTCTTCAACCGTTGCAATCACTTCATTAATATTAGAAAAATCTAACTCTGGTGCTACACCTTGGGTATACATGTTCAATGCAATTGCTGCAACGTCAACGTTACCTGTACGTTCACCATTACCGAACACACAGCCTTCAACACGGTCAGCACCCGCCATAATGGCAAGTTCTGATGCAGCAATACCACAGCCGCGGTCATTGTGGCAGTGAACAGAAATGATTACGCCATCACGACGTGCCAAATTACGATGCATCCATTCAATTTGGTCTGCATAAACATTTGGTGTAGAAACCTCGACAGTCGCTGGCAAGTTTAAAATAACTTTATGATCTGGACGTGCATCCCAGATTTCTGTGACGGCATCACAGACATCTTTAGCCACTTCTAATTCAGTTGCAGAGAAGCATTCTGGGCTGTATTGGAAAATCCAATCTGTTTGAGGATATTGAGCCGCATATTCTTTAACTTTTTGAGCTGCATTAATTGCTAATTGTTTTGCGCCATCAACATCTACATTCAACACCTTTTGACGGAAGGTTGGAGAGTTAGAGTTATAAATATGCACAATTGCGCGTTTAGCACCAGCCAAAGATTCAAAAGTACGTTCAATTAAATGGTCACGTGCTTGAACCAAAACCTCAATGTATACGTCATCAGGAATATGATTTTCTTCGATCAACATGCGAGTAAAGTCGAAGTCAATCTGAGACGCAGAAGGGAAACCGATTTCAATATGCTTAAAACCAATTTTCACAAGCATTTTGAACATTTTGAATTTTTGTTCCATGTTCATTGGTTCAAAAATTGCTTGGTTACCGTCACGTAAATCCGTACTCATCCAGATTGGCGCTTTTGTAATTTCGTTATTTGGCCATTGGCGATCTGGTAAATCCACACGCTGGTACATACGGCGGTATTTTTTGCTAGGGTCAGCCAACATCATGAGAAAACTCCTTGTCTCGTAGCGCGGTTGCTCTGGATATATTTAAAAGGCAACGTCTCTACTTAATATATGGTATCTAATTCAAAAAAATTAAAGGGAATTTCAAAGTGCTGCTTTAAAAAGCAGACAAAATTTTTATACGCGCGCTTGGCGCAGCATCAGGAGTTGCAGATGATGTCTTGCTTGAGTAGGCGGGGCAAACAAGTAATTCGTTTTCATCTCTAGACCGTGAAATAATAAGTTTGGTGGTTTACAGGTAATCTTGTTATTTAGATATATCACATCTAAACAATGATTACACCTTGTGCAAAATTCTTATCATAATTTTAGTTAAATAGTTTAGAAAATAATTTTCTAATTTTGCGCTGTTTTATTTTTTATGGAAAATTATTTTCATATTCTTGCCTTATTAAGGTAAAAAAGATTATCTGGTCTTAAAAAGGCAAAAATAAATATAGTTACAGTTCTGACCACATACGGATTAAATTATGATAAATGTTGGTCAGCTTCATGACTTCTGAATAGTTATCGCCGTGTGATTTACGTAGTTCTCGAATGCTCTCATCAAGATTAAATAAAAGATGACGTTTACTATCGTCACGGACCAAACTTTGTACCCAGAAAAAAGAAGCAAAACGAGTACCTGTGGTAATGCTACTGACTTCGTGCAGGCTAGTAGACGGGTAGAGCACGACATCACCTGCCGGTAATTTAACTTCGTGATAACCATAAGTGTCTTCAATCACTAGGTCACCACCTTCATATTCATCTGGTTCACTTAAAAATAATGTGCAAGATAAATCAGTGCGTAGCTGTTCAGAAGTTCCACGGATAAGGCGAATCGAGTTATCTACATGGAAACCAAAGCTTTCATGTTCATCATAACGATTAAAAAGTGGTGGAATAATTTTGTGGGGTAGGGCTGCGGCCTGAAACACTGGATTTTGCCAAATTGCTTTGATGACAAGATCACTTAAATGATGAGTAAGTGGGTCCTGTTCGGAGAGTTGCTGATTTCTTTTCACTGAAGCAGACAAGGTGCCGGCAGTCACTTTGCCACCTACCCAATCGGCATCTTCCATGAGCTTACGAAACTCGGCAACTTGCTCTTTGCTTAAAACACTGGGGATATGATGAATCACGGCAAACACCTTTTAAGATATATTCTATTTGTAAAAATAGCCTCATGATGAGGCTATTTTATAGGAAACTAAATGAAATCCATAAAAATATTATGGGATTTAGGATTAATATTTAAAGTTAATTGCTAACACTGCGTTACGACCTTCACCCTCATTTGCATAATGAGCTGCATGGGCACTAGTAAAGTAACGTTTGTCAGAAATATTATTAACATTTAATTGTAGATCTACATTTTCATCAACTTTGTACTGAACCATTGCATTGTAAATAGTGAATGCAGGTAAGATTTTGGTTGAAGTCAATGCGGTATTTGGATTTGTGTTTGCATACACTTGGTCACGGTATTGTGCGCCTGCACCTACGGTTAGTTTTGGTAGAACTTTATAAGTGGTCCATAAGCTTGCACTATTTTTTGCAACGAATGGTAGAGGTTTGCCTTCTTGAGCAACAGCATTGTAGGCAGCTTTTTCAACTTCACTATCAAGATAGCTATAACCTACAGCCATTTCCCATTTATCGGTAATATGACCAGTTAAACCAAGCTCAAAACCATCAACTTTACTTTCACCAGCATTAGTTGTGGTGTTTGCATCAACTGCAATACGCGTATTTTGCTTTTCGGTACGGAAAATTGCGGCTGTAACATTCGCGCGATTTTCCCAAAGGCTCCATTTTGTTCCCACTTCGTAAGTACGAGCTTTTTCTGGATCTAAAGCCTGATTCGATGCAGACAGGCCATCAATATCAGCATCCATACCTACTGGGTTAGCAGCGGTAGCATAGCTTGCATAAATACTGCCATGTTCAGTTGGACGGAATACTACGCCAGCTTGATACGAGAAGAAATCAGAGTCATTGGTATACAAAGTTCCAGCAGGCGTAGTAGTGCTGCCACTTACGTAGTCCTTATTGAACTTTAACTCTGAATCGAATTTATCCCAACGCGCACCTAAATTGAGCAACCAGTATTTATTGAATTCAATGCTATCTAAAGCATAAATTGATACTGTTTCATTGGTTGATGTTCTTTGTTTTGGATTCGTTGTTAATGAACCTAACCATGGGGCATTCCCAGATGGATTTGTTAAACTGGTACACCACCCATCATTATTTTTACATGTATTATCAAAGCCAGTTGTCGTTGTTCCCTTATAACCAGGGTAGATGATGTTATATGAGCCACGTTCAGTCTCTTCACGACTATATTCAGCACCTACATTAAAACTATGTGTAAGCTGACCAGTTTGAAGTTTCCCGGCTAAAGATAGTTGATCTGTGAACGCTTCTGTTTCACGAATAGATTGTGTAACACGGCGCCAAACTTGATTTTTATAAATGTTGCTCTTAGAGTCATCTGGGTTAGTGTAGATATAGTCTGCTTTAGAGCGGCTATAGCTTGCTGTGTTACTAAGTGTTAGATCATCATTAAAGTCATGTTCTAACTTCAATGAGCCAATATGGTTTTCGCGTTTGTCGAAATCACGCGCTTTCCAACCATAATATGCTCCTTGCTTAACAGCGACAGGCTTACCATCTCCTTTTTCTGCACCAGCAGGAACATTTGATTTCGGTGTACCATCATTATTAACAAGGTTTGGGTTATTGAATGGAATACCTGAATCAGGTTCATCATTACTTTTTAAGAAGTAATAGCTTAATGTAGCTCGGTTTGCAGAACCTAAGCCGAGCGCTAGGCTCGGTGCAATACCAACACGAGCGTATTCGGCTCCATTACTTTGACCAGGTTTGTCATTTTCATGGCCCATAACAACAACACGGCCAGCAACACCATTGCCAAAGTCTTTGTTGGCATCAAGCTGAATATGACGGTAGTTGTCTGTACCACCCGCAACAGATCCTTGATAAACATTACCTTCATGGGCAATTTTTGGAATAAGGTTAATGCTGCCACCAATCCCGCTTCCCCCAGTTAAAGCAGAGCTTGAGCCCTTGATGACTTCAACTTGTTCAATCGCAAACATGTCACGAGTTTGAGCTGTTGCATTACGAACACCATCAACATAAATAGAAGATTGGCCGTTATAACCACGAATATAAGGAATATCTGTATATGGAACGCCGCCTTCACCAGCACCAAGTGTAATACCTGGTTCATTGCGTAGAGCTTCGAGTAGGGTATTTGAATTCGTTTCTTGAAGTAGCTTTTGGGAAAGAATTGACACCGATTTTGGCGTATCTTTTAGCGGAGCTACAAATTTCGCGTTCGCAGACTGATCTATTTTCAATGATTCTGCTTGATTTGCTTCAGCATGCACATTAATAGTTTTTAATACTTCAACTTGTTCTTGTGCGATAGCAGCGGTTGCTATCACAGAGAGAGAAGAAGCAATTGCAGACGATACAATTTTCTTGCGGGTTTTGATGAAAGACATAATTTCAGGACTTTAAATCATAAAGGTTATGCGAATAATAATAATTCTTATTTATATGTACAGTTTGTGTTAATTGGATTTGTCGATAGAATTGTGAAGGAAATGTGAAAGGTTGGATGGGTTTTAGTATTAAAAAATAGCTAATTATTTGATTGTGTTTAATTGTTTTAAAAAGCGATAAATTTATGAAAAATGATTGTAAATTTAGATTTATAAAGAATAACTAAAAAATTAGTTTTACTTAAGTGCTTATGAAAAATATTTAAAAAATCATAAAATTACTGTGAAATTTACTAGAATAATGTTCTTCACTTACATGAAGTGATCGGTTAATTTTGTATATCTTGAAAGTTGTCATATAATACAGCACTTTTTTAAAAACTGTTCCTACTAACTAATTTTTATCGAGGAAGCCATGCAAGTAACGACTGAAGCGGTTTCGGGCGTTGCCCGTCGTTTAAATGTGTCTGTACCGACGAGCCGTATTAACGAGCAATTTGAAGCTCGTTTGAAGCGCACTGCCAAAACTGTGAAGATCAACGGCTTCCGTCCAGGTAAAGTACCTGAAAACGTTGTTCGTCGCGAATACGGTGCAAGCATTTATCAAGAAGTTGTAAATGACATCATTCGTGATAGCGTTTTTGAAGCAATTCAACAAGAAAAAATCAATGCGGTAGGTATGCCGAACATTGAGAAAGTTGAACATAAAGAAGACGCTTTAGTTTTTGAAGCAACTGTAGAAGTTTATCCAGAAGTTGAAGTAAAAGCATTTGACGGCTTAGAAGTTGAACGTA
This sequence comes from Acinetobacter sp. JADD-222, assembly GCF_049310645.1. Lineage (NCBI taxonomy): Bacteria > Pseudomonadati > Pseudomonadota > Gammaproteobacteria > Moraxellales > Moraxellaceae > Acinetobacter > Acinetobacter sp. JADD-222. Next base: position 215,172 of record NZ_JBMOWI010000002.1, read on the forward strand.
AATCAGCTGAAATCAAAGACGCTGACGTTGACGCTATGATCGAAAACTTGCAAAAACAACGTCAAACTTGGGCTGTAACCAAGGGTATGGCGAAAAAAGACATGCAAGTGACTTTTGACTTTGAAGGCACTATCGATGGTGAGAAGTTTGAAGGCGGTTCTGCTGAAGACTTTAAACTTGTGTTAGGTTCAGGTCGTATGATCCCTGGCTTCGAAGATGGCATCATTGGCATGAAAGCTGGTGAAGAGAAAGTAATTGATGTTACTTTCCCTGAAGATTACCAAGCTGAAAACTTGGCTGGTAAAGCAGCTCAGTTCAAAATCACTGTGAAGCAAGTTGAAAAATCTAAACTTCCAGAAATTGATGCTGAATTCTTAAAAATCTTCGGTGTAACTGAAGAAGAAGGCGTTGAAAAGTTAAAAGCTGACGTTCGTAAGAATATGGAACGTGAAGTTCGCAATGGTTTACGTAACCAAGTTAAACAAGCTGCTTTTGATGCTCTTGTTGCTGCGAACGAAGTTGAAGTTCCAACTGCAATGGTTGCTCAAGAAATTGACCGTCAACGTCAACAAATGGTTCAACAGTTCACTCAACAATTTGGTGGTGCAGGCGCGCAATCTTTTGACAAGAGCATGCTTCCTGACGAATTGTTCAAAGAACAAGCAGAGCGTTCTGTTAAGCTTGGCGTATTGGTAAGCAAAGTTTTAGCTGATGCTAAACTTGAAGTTGACCAAGCTCGCGTTGATGCTTACATTGACGACATGGCTTCTTCTTACGAAGATCCAACTGAAGTGATTGAATACTTCAAAAATGATGCTCAACAACGTGCTCAAATCGAAGCAGTTGTATTAGAAGATCAAGTTGTTGATCACATCTTAGCTGGTGCTAAAGTGACTGACAAAGCTGTATCTTATGATGACTTATTGAAAGAACAACAAGCTCGCCGTATGGGCTAATCTTTTAAGAAGTCAGAAAAAGGCGCCTGAGGCGCCTTTTTTGTTTTTCTTTATGTGGTCAATTAGAGTGCGGCATTAAGTACTTAGGTATAAATAATATAATATTTCAGTGCGAACCTTTTGCAATTTGAGAAATTATCCCGCATATTGTTGCCATAGGTTAAGTCACAAAAAATTTAGGAATAAATAACGTATGTATGTTCCAACAATTGAAAATGCTTTAGTTCCTGTTGTGGTTGAACAATCTTCTCGCGGCGAACGTTCTTTTGATATTTATTCACGACTTTTACGTGAGCGCGTCATTTTTTTGACAGGTGAAGTTGAAGATAACATGGCAAATCTGATTGTTGCCCAAATGTTGTTTTTAGAAGCTGAAAATCCTGATAAAGATATCCACCTTTATATCAACTCTCCAGGTGGATCTGTGACAGCGGGCATGGCCATTTATGACACGATGCAGTTTATTAAGCCTGATGTCGTGACATATTGTATGGGTCAAGCTGCTTCAATGGGGGCATTCTTGTTAAATGCGGGCGCTAAAGGCAAACGCTATTGTTTAGAAAATGCCCGTGTCATGATTCATCAACCATTAGGTGGTTTCCGTGGTCAAGCATCGGATATTGAAATCCATGCGCGTGAAATTCTCTTTATTAAAGAGCGCTTGAACCGCTTAATGGCAGAGCACAGTGGTCAAGACTATGAAACCGTTGCTCGTGATACTGACCGTGATAACTTTATGACAGCCCAAGCTGCTAAAGAATATGGTCTGGTTGATCAGGTGTTAAGTAAGCGTCCATAAGGACCTTCTTATATAAATAACTTGAGATGTTGAAAAAGATCTCCATTTAGTTATTTATGCAGTGCATCTTGCCCTAATATTTAAGATTCTATTTGTGGAGTGAATATGTCCGAACATCCTCAAGGACAAAAACATTGTTCATTTTGCGGTAAAACGCAGTCTGAAGTCGGGAAACTGATTGCAGGTGAGGACGCATATATTTGTAATGAGTGTGTGGATGTCTGCTTAGACCTTGTACAAACCAGCCAACAGGTTGAAGCAGGGGACTGGGCGAGTAAGGCATTGCCAAAACCACATGAAATACGTGCTGCGCTTGATCAATACGTTATTGGTCAAGATCTTGCCAAAAAGACATTATCTGTTGCGGTTTATAACCATTATAAACGCTTGAAAGTTGGTCATAATGGCCATGTGTCTAAAGAAGTAGAAATTGCTAAAAGTAACATTCTACTGATTGGACCAACTGGTTCAGGTAAAACTTTACTTGCGCAAACATTAGCTCGCCTTTTAGATGTTCCATTTGCGATGGCAGATGCAACAACATTAACCGAAGCGGGTTATGTGGGTGAAGATGTTGAAAATATTGTACAAAAGCTTTTGCAAAAAGCAGACTACGATGTAGAGAAGGCTCAGAAGGGCATTATCTATATCGACGAGATTGATAAGATTACTCGTAAATCTGAAAATCCATCAATTACACGTGATGTGTCTGGTGAAGGTGTACAACAAGCATTATTAAAAATGATTGAAGGTACAGTTGCTTCGATTCCTCCGCAAGGTGGCCGTAAGCATCCACAGCAAGAGTTTATCCAAATTGATACCTCAAATATCTTATTTATTTGTGGTGGTGCATTTTCTGGTTTGGAAAAAATTGTACAACAGCGTCAAGAGAAAGGCGGTATTGGTTTTACAGCTGACGTTAAAAACAAAGATGAAACCAAAAAGCTTGCTGAATTGTTCCGTCAGGTTGAGCCAACTGACTTAGTGAAATTTGGTTTGATTCCAGAATTCATTGGTCGTTTACCAGTGATTGCTACACTTGAAGAGCTAGACGAAGAAGCTTTAATGCAAATTTTGACTGAGCCAAAAAATGCATTAACACGCCAGTATCAATATCTTTTCACTATGGAAAATGTTGATCTGATCTTTGAAGATTCTGCATTACGTGCTGTTGCTAAAAAAGCGCTTGAACGTAATACGGGGGCGCGTGGTCTACGTTCTATTATGGAAAACGTACTGCTTGAAACTATGTATGATTTACCAAGTCGTACAGATGTTGGAACAGTCATTATTAATGAAGCAGTCATTAATGGTGAAGCAGAACCTGTTTATCAGGCTGAACGCCAACCTAAAGAAGCTGCAACGCATGAAAGTGTTGCTAAGGCAGATTTAAAGGTTATTGATTCGAAGTCTGCATAGATTTCATTCATCTAAAAAGCATGAATCGCGTTAGTGATTCATGCTTTTTTTGTTTTCAATTTATATGGGTAGTGTTAATCTTAAAAATACAAAATACGCATAGTTTTGCGGTGTAAAAAATAAATCAAAAACAAAACGCTTTGAGGGATGCCATGCGTTATTTAATCGTATCTTTGTGCTGTGCAGGACTATTTGTGGGCTGTCAAAGTTCATCTCATTTAGAAAAAAATCCGAGTGAATTGACCGCGACTCTACCTAAAGTTGATGTTGAAAAAGAACCTGGTTTATTAGATCAATATCATTTAGGCGGTTTTACTGTGGGAGGGTGGGTCAACCAAAAATTGGGTCAGACTTTTGCGCCAATCAAAGCACAAAATGAACAGGCAGCTGTAGTTTATCTATATCGACCAGACACAAAATGGAATCGTCAGGAAATTGCAGCGATTAATCTCTTTGTGAATGGTAAGCGCATTCCGAGTCTATTACATAATCATTATTACTGGATTGAGCTACCAGCAGGAACGTATCGTCTTTCTGCGAGCCGCCCTTTACTTGGTATCCATTTTCAAGAACCAAAATATATTGATATCACTGTTGAGGCGGGAACGTCTTATTATTTGAAATATGATGAAGAAAATAAAATGGACCGAAGTGAACATACTGGTCCATTTATGTTAATGCAAGACAATATTGGACGTAGAGAGATAGCATTTACCGAGCTTAAATCTTCTAGCTATAATTTTGTTGCTGAAGATGCTTCAGGAAAGATCCGCCATAAACCACAAGAATTAAAGCCAGCTAAATATGATGAAAAATCAGATGTACATCTGATTAAACCATTTAAATTATGGAATCCTTTAACTTGGTAATAGCCTAAAAAAGATAAAGAAAAGTTAAGACTTTTCTTTATCTTTCATCAACGGTGCAAGAATTTTAAGCATCTCTTCTTGCATATGATCTCGTGCTTTAGGGTCATTAAATGTTTGCTGTCCCAACTCCATCATATATTCTGAAATTTGCCCCATAATCTGTACATTTTTGCGCGTAATTGATTGGCCTTCTGGGGTTTTTAAAAATTTCAGATTAGCCTGAATTTCCTCTTCAGTATAAGTCTTAAGATAAATATCCTGTAAGGCTTGGGCGGTTTTTGGATTGCTAATGAGCTGATTGCTCGAATCTTTTAGGAGTAAACCTAACTTCTTCGCGGCCTCTTTTTCTTTTGGACCTAAAGTTTTGATACCCGTGATATTACTAACGATCTGTTCTGCCTGTTGATCATAGTAAGGTGTTAATTCATTAATTGATTCTTTAAGCAGGTAATCAATTTGGCTCATTTGCATGAGTTCTTTAACTGAACTTAATTTGGCAGGAGAGGCAAATAAGCTTGTGGTAATACAGCTTAGGCAGAGGCTGATTGAGAGATTTTTAAGAATAGGGCGAATAGTCATGAAATGACCTATATTCAATATTTGGCGAGAGGGTGCTTTCATTAATAGCACAGATTGACGAAGTAATTGTTACAATTCTTTTCAGATTTTAAAATAAAAAAAGAATGCATAAAAAAGCACCGAATTCGGTGCTTTTCTTGATTAGCCAGCTGCTGCATCGACTACTGGAATTTTTCCAATTTTCGCTTGCCAGATTTTTGGAGCTACTGCGTGAATTGAAGTACCGTTTACATCAACTGCAACAGAAACTGGCATATCTTCAACTACGAATTTGTAGATTGCTTCCATACCTAAGTCTGCAAACGCAACAACTTCAGCTTCACGAACAGCTTTAGATACGAGGTAAGCCGCACCACCAACTGCCATTAAGTAAGTTGCTTTGTTGTCTTTGATTGCTTCAATTGCTGTAGGACCACGGTCAGCTTTACCGATCATACCGAATAGACCAGTATGCTCTAATACTTTACGTGTGAATTTATCCATACGTGTTGCAGTTGTAGGACCAGCAGGACCAACGACTTCATCACCCACTGGATCAACAGGGCCAACGTAGTAAATAAACTTACCTTTAAGATCAACTGGTAATTCTTCACCATTGTCGATCATTTCAACCATACGTTTGTGCGCAGCATCACGACCTGTGTACATTGTTCCGCTAAGAAGTAATGTGTCACCTGGTTTCCAAGAATCCATTTCTTCTTGAGTAATGGTATCAAGGTTTACACGTTTAGACTGTGAAGAATCCCAAGTTACAGAAGGGTAGTCTTCAAGTTTTGGTGCTTGGATATGAGCTACACCTGTACCATCAAGCTGGAAGTGAGCATGACGAGTAGCAGCACAGTTAGGAATCATACCTACTGGTTTACCAGCAGCATGACATGGGTAATCTTTAATTTTAATATCAAGAACAGTCGTTAAACCGCCAAGTCCTTGTGCGCCAATACCAAGTGCGTTTACTTTTTCAAAGATTTCGATACGAAGTTCTTCGATTTTGTTCTCTGGCCCACGGCGAAGTAATTCGTCCATGTTGATTTCTTCCATGAGTGCTTCTTTAGCAAGCATCATGGCTTTTTCAGCAGTACCACCAATACCGATACCGAGCATGCCAGGAGGACACCAGCCTGCACCCATAGTTGGAACAGTTTTAAGTACCCAGTCAACAATTGAGTCAGATGGGTTAAGCATCGCAAGTTTAGATTTGTTTTCTGAACCGCCACCTTTAGCAGCAACAGTAATATCTACTTTGTTACCCGGAACGAGTTTGTAGTGAATTACAGCAGGGGTATTATCTTTTGTATTTTTACGACCAAATGCAGGGTCAGCAAGTACAGAAGCACGAAGAACGTTGCTGTTTTCAAGGTAACCTTGGCGAACCCCTTCATTTACTGCATCGTCTAAGCTCATCGTTAAATCAAATTTAACATCTAAGCCCACTTCAAGGAAAACGTTAACAATACCAGTATCTTGGCAAATTGGACGATGACCTTCCGCACACATGCGAGAGTTAATTAGAATCTGTGCAATTGCATCCTTTGCGGCTTTGTTTTCTTCGCGATCATAAGCACGGCTCATCGCTTGGATAAAGTCTTGCGGGTGATAGTACGAAATAAACTGTAGGGCGTCCTTGATCGATGTAATCAAGTCATCTTGTTTGATAATCGTTGTCATACCAGAAAATCTCTTGAGCGGGCTGTTAGCTAGCGGGCTAAATTATATGACAAAAAGACAGTGTTGTGGGAGATTGGTTGATCTTTTGACCGAAAGTCGCATAAGAAGATATTGATGTGATTTAAAAGAGAGAAATCGGAAAATTATTTATTTTTGAATGACTAAAATAAAAAAAAGCCATTTGAGCGGATATCAAATGGCGAGAGGTAGTAAAGGTGAATTATATTAATTATTTGGCAGCGGCTTGCTGTTCTGCCTGAATTGCTGTTAATGCAATGGTAAAGACGATGTCATCTACCAATGCTCCACGAGACAAGTCATTGACTGGTTTGTTTAGACCTTGCAGCATTGGTCCAACGCTCACAACATTTGCAGCACGCTGTACTGCTTTGTAAGTGGTATTACCCGTATTTAAATCTGGGAAGATAAATACATTCGCACGGCCAGCAACGCGTGAGTCTGGTGCTTTTTGTCGTCCCACACTTTCAACTGAAGCTGCGTCGTATTGAAGTGGGCCATCAATGAGTAAATCAGGGCGACGTTGCTGAGCAATTTGAGTTGCTTGCTGTACTTTTTCAACATCAGCACCTGTTCCAGAAGTACCAGTTGAGTAGCTGATCATGGCAATACGCGGATCAATTCCAAAAGCTTTTGCAGAGTCAGCAGACTGAATTGCAATTTCAGCAAGTTGTTCTGCTGTCGGGTCTGGATTAATCGCACAGTCGCCATATACATAAACTTCATCTGGTAAAAGCATAAAGAATATTGATGAAACCAGTGAATATTCAGGGGCTGTCTTGATGAGCTGGAATGCTGGGCGGACCGTATTTGCTGTGGTGTGTACCGCACCTGAAACTAAGCCATCGACTTGATCTAAGGCTAACATCATGGTGCCAAGCACAACAGTATCTTGAAGTTGTTCTTTCGCTTGAAGCTCGTTGAGTTTACCTTTACGTAGCTCAACCATTGGTGCAACGTATTGGTCACGAATACTATCAGGGTCAACAATTGCCAATTCGGCCGGTAATTCAATACCGCGTGCTTTTGCAACATCGTGCACAGCATCTGGTTTAGCCAGCAAAATACAATCGGCAATGCCACGTGCCTGACAAATTGCTGCAGCTTGAATGGTGCGCGGTTCATCACCTTCAGGTAGCACAATCCGCTTTTTCGCTGCAATTGATTTTTGCACCAGTTCATGACGGAAAGCTGATGGCGAAAGGCGAGGGGTAGCAGCATTGTTGCTATGCTGCTTAAGCCATTCAACATCAATATGACTTGAAACAAATCGAGTCACTTGCTCAGCACGTTCAGTATCGTCAGTTGGAATTTCATTACCAAAATTAGATAGGCGCTGTGCGGTTTCAAGTGTATTTAAACGGGTATGTAAAATTGGCAAACCTTGTTTAATTGCACTTTGGCAAAACTCTAAAAGCTCTGGTGCTGGTGCTTCTCTTTCGGTAAGTACCAAACCTGCAAGAGGAATACCATTGCTGGTTGCCAAACTACTTGCAAGTAAAACGTCGGTACGCTCAGATGCGCTAATAATCAACTCGCCTGCAATAAACTTATTCAGTTCATATTCAATGCTTGAAGCAATTAAACTCGAATGCAAAATACGACGTGCTTTAGCTTCACCTTGATGTACCCATTGTCCATCAATGATATTTGCAATATCGAGTGTTCTAGGTACGCTTAACGTGTTACTAAATGGGACTAAACCAATAATCGGTAAATCGCTAGAACCAAAATAACGATTATATTTTTGCAGTTCGGTCGTAAATTTCGCGATTTCTTCAGTTGGTCGTAATGATGGATCAAACGCAACAGGAATTTGTGCTGTTTCTTCAGTTAATCCACGGGTACGCATAAACAGTACGCCAGCAGTACGATTTGACGCTGCTCCACCAAACTGGCGTAAATGAGCATCTACTTTTTCTGCTGCTTTTTTCGGGTTTTGAATATCTGCTGTACTGACCAACACGACTTCTGCATCAAGTGCTTGTGCAAGACTTGCATTGAGCTCACTGGCAAAATGGTCTTGTCCGTTTGGTAATAAGCCTTCCACAATAATGACATCATGGTCTGCTGCAACACTACGATGAAGGCTAACCGCTTCTTCAAGTAATTCATCTACTTCCCCAGCGGCAATAAGCTGAGTTAATTTTTCATGCGAAATAGATTGAACAGTTTTACTTTGAAATAAATGACCAAATAATGAAGTGGTTCGGTCAAGATGCTCTTGGTCTTCTTGAGAAAATGGTTTTAAAAAGCCTGCTTTAATTCCGTTGCAATCAAGTGCGTAAATCATACCTAAGCAGGCAGAGGTTAAGCCAACCCCTTCACCTGTAGGAATCAATAAAATTGTATTCATATAAACCTATAAATAAACGAATATCGAGTTTTCGCTAAGCTCTAATTAAGCAAGGCTTGCTACAGATGCTGTATTTTCTGCCGCTTCAACAACTTGACGAGTTTCTTTGGCAATACGGCCTTCTTCATCTGTAGGAATGACCCAAATTTGAGGTCCTGTTCCGTTGTCGATTCGGCCTTCAGTGCCACGTTTTAGGTTGTTGTTTTGATCTTTATCAAGCTGCAAACCAAAATGAGGTAAATACGCTAAGGTTTTTTCACGAATATAAGCTGAGTTCTCGCCAATACCGCCCGTGAAGATTAAGCCGTCTAAAGTTGGCAAACCACAGCTTAATGCAGCAAGTGATTTTGCTAGGCGATAGCTAAACACTTCAATTGCAAGACTAGCATCTTCGTTGCCATTTTCAGCAGCTTCAATGACTGTACGCATGTCGTTAGAGAGTTGTGATAAGCCTAGTAAGCCACTTTCGTTATTTAAAACTTTATCAATTTTAGCCAAGTCCCAACCGAGATTTTTCGCAAGGAAGCTATGTAAGCTTGGATCAACGTCACCACTACGCGTTCCCATCACTACACCTTCAAGTGGAGTAAGACCCATAGAGGTATCAACACTTTGTCCATTCCACACTGCGCAAGTTGAACTGCCGTTTCCTAGATGCGCTGTTAACCATCCACCTTTTTTAAGGTTACCTGCTAGCTCACTCGCTTTGTCAGACACATAAGCATGGCTTGTACCATGGAAGCCATAACGACGAACGTTGTGATCAGTATATAAAAACTTAGGAATTGCATAACGGTATGCATGCGGTGGCATGGTTTGATGGAATGCAGTGTCGAATACGGCAACTTGAGGTAATTCAGGAAATAGACGTACGGTTGCGTCAATACCAATTAAATGTGCTGGGTTATGAAGTGGGGCTAAAGGTGTCGCAGCACGAATACGTTCAATAATTTCAGGAGTGAGTAATTCTGCTTTGGTTAAACTACCCCCGTGTACAACACGATGTCCGATTGCTTGCGGTTTGTAGTTGGCAAGACGTGCAAGTAAAGTTTCTAAAGCTTTGGCATGATCAGCATAAGGGATTGAAAGTTCAAGTGGTTCACCACCTACTGTAATTCCCTTAATACGAGCATCAGCTGCCCCCAAGTTTTCTGCTAAACCGTAAATACGATCTTCACGACGCTCTGAAACCAGTGCGTATTTAATAGATGAAGAGCCGCAATTGATAACTAATACTGATGTAGCCACGTTGAAATACCCAAGTCCTGATTTAAAATAGTTTTCCTAACTTCCTGTTCAAGATGTATTATTTTTCGATACAGATTGAACGGGTTGTCATGTTTTAACATGTGTTGTTTTTCTGTCCAAGATAGACTTTAGCCCATTAGACTTAAGCACTATCGACCATCAAATTATTTGTAACTAATATTTGTCCAGTATAAAGCTTAACCACTGTATTCCTTGTTTTTTTATACGCATAGAAACGAGTTTTTTGTATATATTTATGAAAGGTAAATTTCTATTTAATGTATTTTTCAAATATTTGGTATAAATTTTTTAAGAAAAAAGAAGTGCTGTTATTTTAATCAAACTATAGGGGAGTATTACAAATAATATACGTAAATGAAATTAAATTTTAATCGTTTATATATAGGTTAAAATATATAAATCATAAACATTTTTAATATAAAACTTAGTATAAAAAAGCCGGTATAAATACATTTATAAGAATATTTTATTGCTTTGATATTATGAGAATTTTCTCGTAGTTATTAGAAGCTAATATACCAGTAAATATAGTCAAAAATAAAACCAGCTTCTTGTTTAAAACTTAAACATAATTTGTATTTAATACCCATGCTCCGGTATCACCGTAAAATTTACTAGGGCTTGCATGTCGCTTTTTGCCTTAATAATATTGTTCCTTCCCCTTATCAAATGATGATGAAATATATCATTTGGTCTATTTTTATGTTCCGGCTTATCCGGTTGTACAGGAGCGTCCAGCATGGACTTGCCGAATCCAGTATTGGCAAAAGTGACCGAGCGTGTAATCGCACGTAGTCAAAAAACTCGTTCTGCATATTTACAACGTATTGAACATGCACAAGGCAAATTTCCTGCTCGTGGAGCACTTTCATGTGCCAATCTGGCTCATGGTTTTGCCAGTATGGACGATAATGAAAAATTAATTATTAAAGTAGGCCGTGAACCAAATATTGGCATCGTATCTTCATATAACGAAATGCTGTCGGCTCACGCACCGTATAAAACATTTCCAGATTTAATTAAAACAGCCGCTCGTGAGAATGGCGGCGTGGCACAGTTTGCAGGTGGTGTTCCTGCGATGTGTGACGGTATTACCCAAGGTAATGCTGGCATGGAACTGTCATTGTTCTCTCGTGAAACCATTGCGATGAGTACAGCGATTGCATTGTCTCATAACATGTTTGACGCAGCTTTATGTCTTGGTGTTTGTGACAAGATCGTGCCAGGCTTGCTCATTGGTGCTTTGCAGTTTGGCTATTTACCTACTATTTTTGTGCCAGCTGGCCCAATGACCAGTGGTCTATCTAACGATGAGAAAGCCAAAATTCGTCAGCAATTTGCAACGGGTCAGGTTGGACGAGATGCTTTGTTAGAAGCTGAGTCAGCTGCTTATCATGGACAAGGGACTTGTACTTTTTATGGTACAGCCAACAGTAATCAGATGCTGATGGAAGTAATGGGCTTACATTTGCCAAGTGCCGCATTTGTTCATCCTCATACACCATTACGTGATGCACTCACCGCAGAAGCGGCGATTCGTGTACTTGATTTAACAGTTGAGCGTGGAAACTACACGCCGATTGGTCATGTTGTCGATGAAAAAGCAATTATAAACGGTATTGTGGCATTACTCGCTACCGGTGGTTCAACCAACCATACTTTGCATTTGATTGCGATTGCTCGTGCCGCTGGAATCTTGATTGACTGGGATGACTTCGATGAGTTATCGGCTGTTGTTCCATTACTCGCAAAAATCTATCCAAATGGTAAGGCTGATGTAAACCATTTCCAAGCTGCGGGTGGGGTTGCTTTCCTCATCCGTAACTTACTTGAAGCTGGCTTGTTGCATAACGACGTAACGACTGTGGCTGGTAAAGGTTTACAGCATTACACCAAAGAACCAAAACTGATTGACGGTAAGCTCACTTGGGTTGACGGTGTGGTTCAAAGTCTTGATGACAAAGTTTTACGTAGCATTGATGCGCCGTTTCAACCAGATGGTGGCTTGCGCTTAATGCAAGGTCGCCTTGGCCGTGGTGTAATCAAGATTTCTGCTGTTGCGCCAGAACATCGTAAAGTTAAAGCTCCAGCAATTGTGTTTGATTCTCAAGAAGCAGTGCAAGCTGCATTTGATCGTGGTGAATTACACCGAGACTTTATTGCAGTTGTTCGTTTCCAAGGTGCGCGTGCTAACGGTATGCCTGAATTGCATCGTTTAACGCCTGTGTTGGGTGTTTTACAAGATCAAGGTTTCCACGTTGCTTTAGTCACTGATGGGCGTATGTCTGGCGCTTCAGGCAAAGTTCCTGCGGTGATTCATTTATCTCCAGAGGCCTTACTAAATGGGCCGATTGCTAAAGTTCAAACAGGCGATATGTTGGTTATTGATGCTGAGGCTGGCGTACTCGATGTTGAAATAGATGAACAGACTTGGCAGTCGCGTCCTGTTGCTCAGCCAGAACATCAGGCAGAAAACGAGGTTGGCTTTGGCCGTGAATTATTTGGTGTTTTCCGTGCTGCTGCTGCGCCAGCTGAACATGGAGCATCTGTATTTGGTGCATTGGTTGGTGAAAATTCACCAGAGCAGATTTGAATCAAAGGAACTGAAAAATAATGATTAAAATTGAAGATATCGTCGAATTAGGCCCAGTCATCCCTGTATTGGCATTTGATTCTGCTGAGCAAGGTGAAGATGTATCACGTGCTTTACATGCAGGTGGCGTAAAAGTCCTTGAGATTACATTGCGTACCGCTGCGGGTCTTGCTGCTATTGAGCGTGCTAGCCAATTAGCTGATGACATTGTGGTAGGTGTAGGTACGATTACCAAGCCAGAACACTGTGCTCAAGCCAAAAAAGCAGGCGCTCAATTTGGGGTATCTCCTGGTTTAACTAAAGATTTGCATTTGGCTGCGCAAGATGCTGGCTTACCTCTATTGCCGGGTGTGATGACACCAAGTGACCTGATTCAAGCGATTGAATTGGGTTATGACATTGTGAAGTTCTTCCCAGCTCAACAGGCAGGTGGCGTTGAGATGCTAAAAGCATTTTATGGTCCATTTCCAAACCTACGTTTTTGCCCTACAGGTGGAATTACTGCAGAGTCAGCACCGGATTTCTTAAAGCAACCTAACGTGGTTTGTGTAGGTGGTTCATGGTTAACACCTAAAGCTACTGTAGCTGCCCAAGACTGGGCTGAAATTACTCGCTTGGCACAAATTGCGAGTCAGTTGAGAGCACCGTAGATGTAGTCGATATTTATAAAAAATGAAGTGCATTTTATGTGCTTTAAAGGCTGTATTGATGTGACCAGTTTGTGCTGGTCACACCTAAATATAAAAATTTAATGTCTTAACAGTAGGAATTACTGTGGTTGAAGACCTTTGTTTAGGCAGTGTGCCTAAATAATTATTCCAAGGAGAAGTGTCCCATGGAGACGGTTCAGGGTGGCATGTTACTGATCTACACTGTAATCGCGATTATTGCTTTAGTGGTCATGATCGCGAAGTTTAGAATTTATCCATTTTTAGTTCTCATTATTGTTTCACTCGGTTTAGCCTTGGCTGTTGGCATGCCAATGGGTGATATTGTTAAGTCTTATGAAGCTGGTACTGGTAAAACCTTAGGTCACCTCGCGATTGTAATCGCACTAGGAACGATGCTCGGTAAAATGATGGCCGAGTCTGGTGGCGCAGAGCGAATAGCAATTACTTTAATTAAGTGGTTTGGTGAGAAAAATATTCACTGGGCCATGATGTTTATTGCCCTTATTGTTGGTCTTCCCGTATTTTTCGAAGTAGGTTTCGTTCTACTCATTCCAATTGCATTCAATATCGCAAAAAGAACAGGTAAATCCTTACTGGTTGTGGGTTTGCCAATGGTTGCAGGTTTGTCAGTTGTGCATGGCTTAATTCCACCACATCCAGCAGCACTGTTGGCAGTACAGGCTTACCATGCTGATATTGGTAAAACGATTGCTTATAGTCTGATAGTGGGTGTGCCAACGGCAATTGTTGCTGGACCACTGTATGCACTGTGGATCAACAAATACGTCAAATTGCCTGAGAATAACCCGTTAGCGAAGCAGTTTATTGAAGCAGATACGAATAGAACTCGTGAGCTACCAAGTTTTGGGATTACCTTATTCACAATTATGCTGCCTGTAGTATTAATGTTGGTTGGAAGCTGGGCTGATCTGTTCTTTGCACCACAAACTTTCGCAAACGATTTGCTACGTTTTATTGGTACTTCTGATATCGCATTACTCATTGCCGTGCTGGTCAGTTTTATTACTTTCGGTACGATGCAGGGCTTTAACCGTGAACAAATTGAAAAATTCTGTGGCGGGTGTTTAGCTTCTATTGCTGGGATTATGTTGATTGTAGGTGCTGGTGGTGGTTTTGGCGGCATTTTGCGTGACACCGGTATTTCTAATGAGATTGTTTCTACAGCTTTAAAGGCAAATTTATCGCCGTTATTGTTGGGCTGGTTTGTTGCAGCACTGATTCGTTTAGCAACAGGATCGGCTACGGTTGCCATGGCTACGGCGTGTAGCATTGTGGCTCCCATTGCAGCAACAGCAGGTGTTGCAGTTAGGCCGGAACTTTTAGTACTTGCCACAGGTTCGGGTTCATTAGTTTTCTCACATGTAAATGACGCAGGATTCTGGTTAATCAAAGAATATTTCGGTATGACAGTAGGGCAGACACTCAAAACTTGGTCGGTATTGGAAACGATCATTTCAGTGTTGGGTTTATCTTTCACGCTACTGCTTAGCACTATTTTATAATTAAAGGTGAGTAATCCATGATTGTGATTGCAATGGGTGTCTGTGGAACAGGTAAAACCCTAATTGGTGAATTGTTATCAGAGCGTTTGGCTTGTGAGTTCCTTGATGGCGATACGCTTCATTCAGCTGCAAATAAAAGTAAGATGAGTCAAGGTATTCCCTTAACTGATGAAGACCGCTTGCCATGGTTACAAGCAATTCGTCAGGCCATTGAAACCAAACAGAGAGATGGTGAAACGGCTGTATTTACATGCTCATCTTTAAAACGCATGTATCGCGATATTTTAAGAGGGCAGGACCAGAATGTTAAGTTTGTCTACTTAAAAGGTTCTTATGAGTTATTACAGCAACGACTTGCAGAAAGATCAGGTCATTTTTTTGACCCAGCGTTGCTACAAACCCAGCTAGATACATTAGAAGAACCTGATGTGAATGAAGCAATTGCTATTGATATTGCTCTCACACCAGAACAGATTATTGAACAAGTCATCCAGAAGCTAGGGGTGACGGATAGTGTGTGTCGGGGGTAAATTCATCTAGAAAGATTATCAACGCTTTAAGATATTCACCTTGTGGTTTACGGTTCAAGCAAGGTGAGTACGGATAATAATAGTGATATTGACCCGAATAAAACCTGATTACAGTGGCGAGTTCGGGAATATATAAAAGACATACGAATAATAAGGTATTAAGAAGAATGAATCAGTTAAATAATTTACAGTATAAATTCCCAGTAGTGGACGGTATTCCTGAAAGTGTGCGTCTGCCATCTCAAATTCATCAGCGTGTTTCACTCGTGGATGGTGAGTTGAAGTTATGGGCTGGTGCAACCAAGAAAACATTATCTCCAATCTGGATTCAGCAGCCTGACGGTAGCCTAGAGCAAGTTGAACTTGGTAGTTATCCGGTCATGGGTGAAAAAGAAAGCGATGAAGCACTAGAAGCAGCGGTACGGGCTTACAATAATGGTCGTGGCGAATGGCCAATGATGAAGGTTGGTGAGCGCATTGCCTGTATGCAAAATTTTATTCAGCGTATGGTGGAGCAGCGAGATCTGATTATTAAGCTGATCATGTGGGAAATTGGCAAAAGCTTGGCGGATTCAGAGAAAGAATTTGACCGTACAATTACCTACATGCGTCAAACGATTGATGCCCTAAAAGATTTGGATAATGCTAACTCTCGCTTTGTAATTGCCGAAGGTACGATTGGTCAAATCCGTCGAACTCCACTAGGTGTCGTGTTGTGTATGGGGCCATACAATTACCCACTGAACGAAACCTTTGCGACTCTGATCCCAGCCATGCTGATGGGTAATACCATTATTTTTAAACCACCTCAATTTGGGACTTTGTTGTTTGAACCGTTACTAGAAGCGTTCCGTTATTCATTTCCAAAAGGCGTGATCAATACTATTTATGCACCAGGTTCTCTAGTGGTACCCCATCTATTGGCATCTGGGCAAATTAATGTGCTGGCACTGATTGGCTCTAGTAAAGTGGCCGACCACTTGAAAAAACAACATCCAAAATCTCATCGTCTGCGTGCGATTCTAGGATTAGATGCAAAGAACGCAGCTATTATTCTGCCAGATGCTGACTTGGATTTGACAGTGAAAGAGTGTCTGCTGGGTGCATTGTCGTTTAATGGTCAGCGTTGTACTGCGCTCAAAATGCTAATGGTACATCGCTCGATAGCCGATGAATTTGTTAACCGCTTAACGGCTGAACTGGCCAAACTTAAAGTGGGTATGCCGTGGGAAAAAGGTGTATTTATTACCCCATTACCAGGTATGCACCGTACGACCTACATGACTGAAGTCATTGAAGATGCTGTGGCTAAAGGGGCAAAAGTGGTTAATCCGGAAGGTGGTGAGTTCTGCAAAACCATGTTCTATCCAGCCGTAGTTTATCCAGTGACTGAAGGTATGAGGCTGTATCGCGAAGAACAGTTCGGTCCAGTGATTCCAGTCTCTGTTTATGATGATATTGAAACTGTGCTGGAATATGTCACTACTTCTGATCATGGGCAGCAGGTGAGTATTTTTGGTAGTGACCCTGAGCAAATTGGTCATTTAGTTGATCCGTTGGTCCATCAGGTCTGTCGTGTAAACATCAATTGTCAATGTCAGCGTGGCCCTGATGTATTCCCGTTCGGTGGTCGTAAAGATTCTGCGGAAGGTACATTGTCTGTGCATGATGCTCTGCGAGCGTTCTCTATCCGTTCTATGATTGCTGCTAAACAGACAGATGATAGCAAAGGCATGTTGGCCTCTATGGTGTCTGAGCACTATTCTAAATTCGTGAATACTGACTTTATTTTCTAGTTAATAACTTGAATAATAAAAAACGCCTGATATTGATCAGGCGTTTTTGTTTGAACCAATAGATTAATTATTGGCGAATTTGTCCGTCACCTAACACAATCCATTTTTGTGAAGTTAAGCCTTCTAAACCAACTGGGCCGCGGGCATGGATTTTATCGGTGGAGATACCAATTTCAGCGCCTAAACCATATTCGAAACCATCCGCAAAACGAGTTGAAGCATTGATTACGACTGAACTTGAATCTACACGAGCCAAGAACTGACGAGCCAAAGTATAGTTTTCAGTCACAATTGCATCGGTATGATGTGAACCATATTTGTTGATATGGTCAATTGCTTCATCAATCCCGCTCACCACTTTAACTGCAAGAATTGGCCCTAAATATTCGGTGTACCAATCTTCTTCTGTTGCAGGTTTTACAGAGGCACCCAAAATACGGCGTGTTTCTGGGCAGCCACGTAATTCAACTTGTTTTTCAGCATACAGTTCGGCAATGCGTGGTAAGAAAACGTCTGCAATTTTTTCATCAACAAGCAGTGTTTCCATCGCATTACAAACACCGTAACGATGTGTTTTTGCATTTAATGTAATTGGTAAAGCTTTTTGCAAGTCGGCCTGTGCTTCAACAAATACATGGCAGTTACCATCAAGATGTTTAATGACAGGAATACGCGCTTCGTTGGTTACGCGCTCAATTAAGCTTTTACCGCCACGTGGAACGATTACATCTACATATTCAGCCATGGTGATGAGATGACCAACAGCTGCACGGTCAGAAGTTTCAATGACTTGTACCGAATGCTCAGGTAAACCAGCAACTTTTAAACCATGCTTAATTGCTTCTGCGATTGCTTTATTTGACTCGAGTGCTTCTGAACCACCACGTAAAATAATAGCATTGCCTGATTTAATCGCTAAAGATGCAGCTTCAAGTGTTACGTTTGGACGTGATTCGTAAATCATACCAACCACACCTAAAGGTACACGCATTTTTCCAATTTGAATGCCTGTGGGGCGATATGCAAGATCAGTAATTTCCCCAATTGGATCGACAAGCGCGATCACATCTTTTAAACCTTGCAACATCCCTTTAAAGCGTGCGGGCGTAAGCTCAAGACGATCAAGTAAGGCACTGTCGAGCTGGTTGCTACGACCTTTATCCATGTCGATTTGATTCGCCGCCAAGATTGCTGCTTGATTATTTTCCAAAGCAGTATAAATAGCAGAGAGTGCATGATTTTTTAGTGAGGTAGAAGCACTTGTTAAGACGCGTGAGGCCTCGCGTGCTTGTTGCCCAACTTTTTGCATATATTGTTCAATTGAATCTTGCATAGCATTTTTTAATCATTTACCAATGAGTAAGATAGTAGCAGTCAAATGCGGAACAATGAATGGCTTTTTTTGAAAAATGTGACCGCCATAAAAAAACATTTAAATATTTTGCAAACTATTAGCGACTTAAACAAGATGAGCGGTCATTTCAGCGATTGCGTATATTTCAGACAATTGTTTAGAATGTTATTGTGCAATACAAACTAATACAAATTTTAAAGTTTTGTGCATAAAAGATTACGTGTTCAAGAAGGAACTCTTGCAGCATAAAAAAATTACAGCAAGGAGGAAGCAAGGATATGAATTCCATTATTCAAATGGATTCGGAGATCAACCAAGCTTATGCCGGTTTTGGCTTTTTCGATATCTACCATAGAGATCATTTTAAACAACCTGCTCGTACAACATGGATTGACGGTTGGAAAATTGAATATATGGCAATTGCCGATCCTAAAACGATTCACAAAACGCCGATTGTGATTGTTGGTGGTGCTTTCCAGAATTTTAATTCTTATAAATATTGTGTTGAACAATTGTTCGAAAGTGGTCCGGTTATTTTAATTGACTTACCTTCGATGGGTGCAAATCAGCAAATTACCAATCGCGACACAGGAGTATCTGCTGGTACTTTAGAACTTCCTGATTTATCTGAAATGTTAGGACGTTGGTTAGATATCGTTGGAATACAAAAAGTTTCTGTAATGGGAATGTCTTTAGGTTCCGTGATTGCGTCTTGTTTTGCTCATCACCATCCTGACCTGATGGATCGTATGATCTTGATGGGAGTTATGCAAAAGACTCGTAAAAGTTGGCGAATGATTTTGGAAGAGTCTCTCAAACTCATGCAAGAAAACCGCATGGAAGAGTTTGGGCAAGCTGTAATTTTATATTTAGTTAATCATGCAAAATTAGATAAAACTCGTATGTCACCAACCGCTAAAAAGTTATTTTTTAGACAAATGGCCGAGTTTACGGGGACTGAGCGGGAACGTTATGAAATTAACTGTAACCGCCTTTTGCGGTTAACAGATGTACCTATTCCAGAGTGCAAAACGTTGGTTGCAGCAGGGCAATACGACAGTTTTACTTTGCCTCATGAAAATGCGAACTTTGCTTTACAATGTCCTGATATGGAATTTGCCCTTATTGCAAATGCTGATCATGTGCCACAGCTCCAGCGTCGTAAAGAAACCATGAGTTTGTTCACTTCATTCTTGAAGGGTGAATCTATCCACAATCTGGATGGGATTATTCCAATGACGCGTGACCAGATGCAAAAGATGGAACGTCGTGGTGAAGAGCGGGTTCCAGTTTTGCAACCGAACACTCAACTGAGCCACCGTGAATGTAAAACAGAAGTGCCAGTGACGATTGTTGATGTGACTTTCTTTGGGATGTATTTAAAAATGGATGATGTTTCGCAGCTTGATTTTGTGAATGATCATCCACGTGATTTGGCACTGCATTTAGAAGATGAAGAAGGTCCTTTCTCGATTGAGTGTTTAATCTTTGAAGCTACTGAACAAGGAATACGTGCTTTATTTAAACATGGCAGTTTTGAGCTTGCTGACCGTTTAAGTCGTTTTATCGCTCGCCAAAAGCTAGCCGTATAAAGTTTAATTTTTTCATAAGTGGAAGTCTCAAAAATTATGAGACTTCCATTTTTTATTTCAATTGAGCATGAATAGTCCAGACTAAGTCACCTAAATGTTCTTCATCGCTCTCTTTAGAAATTTCCCCAAAGAATATTTGTGGTTGCTCAATACTCACCTGACTAAATCCTGCATCTTCAAAAAAGTTTTTCACCTCACGTGGGGTTTTAAAATGAAAACTAAATGAGCTGCGAGACATGAGTTTAAGTAATTTACTACTGTTCCAGATAATGCTGGCAAGTTTATTTTTAACAGGTTCAGGGTAGAGGTCTGTTAAATAGTGAAACTTTTTAAAAGAAGCACCATAGTGGGCAATCGATTGGATCAGTTGTTTTAATAAATTTTTATCAAAATAATTAATTAAACCTTCACTAATCACAACCAGTGGGCGGTTCGGGTCAAATACTTCAAATGCTTGTGCAAAAGCTTCTGTAAATAAATCAACTGATAAGATTTCAGGTGCATTTTTTTCAATTTGCTGTAACGCATTTTGTTTGGTTTGTGCCATATCGGGCAAATCAAGCTCCCGATAGGTAATAGAAGGGTAATGTTGTCTAAACCACCAGCCACGTGGCGACAAGCCACATGCTATTTCAAGCACCTGTAAATCAGGATTTTCTTGAATGAGGTGTTCTAAATGGTGATCAAGCATGGTGTGGCGTTGTTTGAGCGTCGTACGCATGCTACCGCCCACATATTTCTCTGCCCATGATTCTATCGGGTGAACTAAATATGCCAATGATTTGCCTTTGGTTGTGGCAAGTGCTTCATGAGAGATTCCCATTTGATACCAGATATAACCCGTATAGTGGGCTGTAAAAGAGATATGGCGGTGTTTTGAAAGTTGTTGTGTCATTCGTCCTGAACTCGATTTATTGTTTTTGTGTGATCTTCATTATTTATAAAAATGAAGAATTTTTACTGCATTGATGTTGAATGAACCTGCATGACGGAGTCCTGTGAATTAGGTTAGCATTTTGGGATGAACTTTCAGTTGGAGTTACTTTTCTTTCGGGAAAAGTAACCAAAACCTGAGGTACGAAAAGCAAAGATTGATTATCTTTGCCGTACCGTAAAACGAAAGCTATGCTTGAGTAAAATACTACGCACTTCGTTTGTCTTGCGCAATGCGAAAGCGCTAACGCTTTTGCATTGCTCAGGTTGCGTATGACTTAACCCCGTATCAGATAGTGAATAGGTTTTTGTAGCCAATTAAAATTTTTACTAACTTAAATCGAATTTTTAAACTCTTCAATGGCTGTTTTGACAGCTCGCCACTCATTTCCAAGCGATAAAGTTTCACCAATCTGAATTTGTGGAATTTTTCCGCGCATGCGTTCTAAACGCTCTTGGTTTGGTAGTTCTAAGTTTATAATACCTTCGAGCGCTGTACAGGCTGCACTTCGGTCATTACACACCAGCCCCATGTCACACCCAGCCGCTAGAGCAGCCTGAATACGAGCATCTGCGCCACCTGCTACACATGCAGCCTGCATGCTTAAGTCATCAGAGAAAAGTACACCATCAAACTTCAAACGCTTGCGTAGAACTTCTTGAATCCAGAAAGGTGAAAAACCTGCTGGATTTGGATCAACTTGATCATAAATCACATGTGCAGGCATGAGCGCATCTAGCTGAGGCATAAGCTTAATGAAGCTTTGCATATCATGGTTGTAAATTTCGTCATAGCTACGACTGTCGATTGCAGCAGCAACATGAGAGTCGGCTTTCACAGAACCGTGGCCTGGGAAATGTTTGCCCGTATTTGCCATTCCAGCTTTTTTCATGCCTTGCATAAATGCGCCTGCAAGTGGGGCAATATCTTCAATATTTTTAGAGAAGCCACGGTCGCCAATCACGTCACTAATTGCATTAAGATCTAAAACTGGTGCAAAACTAAAATCGATGCCGACTGCAAGAACTTCTGTTGCCATTAACCAACCGCACTGTTCAGCCAGCTCAAGTGCTTTTTGAGGTTGAGTTAAATATAAATCCCCAAAACGGCCCATGGCTGGTAATAAGGTAAAACCTGATCTTAAGCGTTGAACTCGGCCACCTTCTTGGTCAACAGCAATCAAAATATCTGGGCGAATTTGACGCATATGGTCGGTTAAAGCACGTACTTGTTGTGGAGATTCAATATTTCGTGCAAATAAAATCATGCCACCGACTTGCGGAGCGCGTAATAGTTCAATATCTTCTTGAGTAAGTTCTGTGCCGGCGATGTCCAGCATCAATGCGCCAATCATATTGGTTCCATTTGAATTTTGATTGAAAAACAATAAGCGAATTTTGCAATGTTTTGCTACATTTTGTCAGTACAGAATATGATAAAACTACACGGTATAAACAATTTAGTTGGTTAAGATTTTGAATCTGCTTAGTTCATATCGAAAACAGAGCGTGTAAGATAGGAACACCCAAGGAAGTATTAAAAATTTATGAAACTTCAAACTATAGCTTGTGCAGTAGCGATCGCGACTGGCGGTTTATTCTTCTCTCATACGATGAATGAAGCGAGAGCGGCAACCAATACTGCTGCAGTTTCTCAATCAATCCAGCCAACGCAAGAACAGGCTTTGGTGGCTCGCCAACTGGCAACTTTAGTTGATCGTCAACATTATTTAAATATGCGTCTGGATGCGACCACATCAAATCGTATTCTGGATATGTATTTAGATAGTCTTGATCCAGATCACTCATTATTTCTAGATTCTGAAGTTCAAAATTATAAAAAACTATATGGTTCAAATTTTGGTGCTTCATTAAAAGCGGGGAATTTAACTGGACCGTTTGCAATTCATCAGCAATATCGTGAACGCTTAAAACAATTTTATGAGTTCATGTTAGCTGAGTTAAAACAACAGCAAAATTTAAAGCAGCCGAATAGTTATATTGAAGTTGATCGTGAAAAAGCACCGTATTTTAAAACGACTGCTGAGCAACAAAATCATTGGCGGAAAATGTTGGTTTCACAGTTAATCAACTTAACCATTAGCCGTGAAGAAGAGCAGGCGAAACAAAAAGCGCTTAAAGAAAATCCTTCACTTGCTGATGGTCAAGACTTAACTGGCCCAGAAGATTTAACGCCAGCTCAAACGTTAACTAAACGTTATACGCGTCAGCTTGAAAGAATTAGTCGTGTGAAAAGCGATGACGTCTTGGACAAAACATTAAATGCAATGTTGGCGACCTATGATCCACATAGTAACTATTACCCGCCAATTGATGCGATCGAACTTAATCGCCAAACGACTTTGCAACTCGAAGGTATTGGTGTGTCGATTCGTCCAGAACGTGGCAACGAAGATTACACCAAGATTGAAACCATTGTAGAAGGTGGTCCTGCAAGTAAGTCTGGCCAAGTGAAATCAGGAGATCGAATCATTGGTGTCGCCCAAGAAGGCGAGAAAATGGTTGATGTGATTGGCTGGACAAGTTCTGAAATTGTTGGACTCATTCGTGGTAAACGCGGAACAAAAGTCACATTAAAACTTCTTGGTGCTGGTGCATCAATGAGTCAGGCACGTAATGTGACCCTAGTACGTGATGTGATTCAAGAAGAAGATGCTGGTGTTCGTTCACGCACAGTTGAAGTGACACGTGATGGTAAAAAGCATGTGTTGGGTGTAATTGAAATTCCATCATTCTATTTTGACTATCGTTCACGTCGTGCGGGTCAACAATACCGTTCAGTTTCTGAAGATACTGCAAATGCTTTCGAAGCACTAAAAGCGAAGAAAGTAGAAGGTATTATTATTGACTTACGTAATGACCCAGGTGGCTCATTAGAAGAAGTTGCACGTATGTTGGGTCAGGTGATTAAGTCCGGTCCGGTAGTACAAATCCGTGATGGCAATGGCAACGTAAGCGTGTTTGAAGATAACGATGGCGGCCAGCAAATCTATACAGGCCCACTCGCGGTATTGGTGAACTTGGCATCTGCATCGGCAAGTGAAATTTACTCTGCTGCAATTCAAGATTATGAGCGCGGTATTATTATTGGTAGTACAACAACTGGTAAGGGTACAGCTCAGGTACAACTTGATACTCTGGCATATGGTCAAGCAACTTTAACTCAGCGTAAGTTCTATCGCATTACTGGCGGTAGTACACAAAATAAAGGTGTAGTGCCAGACATTAAACTCGTCGATATCTATAACGAAGAGTTTGGTGAGCGTAAATCGAAGAATGCATTGAAGTGGGATACAATTCCTACAGCACCATTTAAACGTGAAGGCTCTGTGCAACCTTATGTGGCAAAGTTGTCTCAATTCTCTGAACAACGTGTTGCTAATGATGCCCAGTTTAAATATCTAAATAAACGTACCGCGATTGCCAAAGTTACGAGTGATCAGAAACAAGTGGTGCTTGATATTGATAAACGCCGTGCAGAATTACTTGGTCTAGAGAAACAAACTTTAGATGCAGAGAATGAACGCCGTGCTGCAACTGGTCAAAAGCCTTTTGCAAACTGGGAAAGCTATCAGGCTTCATTAGATGCTCTAGCTGAATCTCGCGCTAAAATGAAAGCATCTCAACGCCCTGCATTACCAGAAGAAGAAACTTTTGTGACTGAAGCTGCAAATGTACTTATGGACTATGCAAAATTGCAAAATCGCTAAGTATTACTACGTCTTAAGAGAAAAGCATGCTGTTATTAGTGTGCTTTTTTTATTTTTCATGTCAGTAAACTGTCACGCATTTATCATCAAAATGTCAAAAAAGCTGCTTAATCTTTAAGCATGAAAATAAATACATTGATGGATGGCGCTATGCAAAGCTCATACGCGACAGCACTATTAAAACAACAGCAACTTCCTGAAAGCTTCCAATTCTTTTTTAAACAAAAGCAGCAGCTATCTAATACGCATTCACTGCATGATTTGGTGCGCCCACGTTTAAAAATTGCGATTGTGACGGAAACTTGGCCACCTGAAATTAATGGTGTGGCACTTTCATTATTACAACTATGCCAAGGTTTACAAAAACAGGGGCATAAGATTTTACTGATTCGTCCAGAGCAAAAGGCAAAATGTCATGACTTTACGCCAGAGCAAGAATGTCTGGTGATGTCGCAGGCGATTCCAAAATATCCGACTTTGCAATTTGGTTGGCCACAATATTTAAAAGTATCGAAAGCTTTTGAAAAGTTTGTACCGGATGTGGTGCACATTGTGACCGAAGGACCGTTAGGTTTAACTGCCATGCAAGCTGCTAAGGCAAAAGCTATTCCAGTTTCTAGCGGCTTTCATTCGCCATTTCAAGATTTTAGTCGATTCTTCGATTTGGCTTTTTTGGTTAAACCGATTCAAAAATACCTATGCTGGTTTCACAATAATACTCAAGTGACTTGTGTGCCAAGTAAAGATACACAAGAAGCATTACGCGGTTTTGGTATTACTTGTCCGCTAGTTGTGGTTGGACGCGGCGTAGATACAACCAGATTTTCACCAAAGCATCGCTCTGAAAATTTGCGAAAGCAATGGGATGCCGATGAGAATACTCGCGTTATGCTTTATGTGGGGCGTTTGTCTCCTGAAAAAGAAGTGCAAGTGCTCATTGATAGTTATGCGAGCCTACAAAGCATTCAGCCACATAAAACGAAATTAGTTATTGTGGGAGATGGCCCAGATTTTGCTCGTTTAAAGTCACTACCTGAAGCGAAGGGTGTTATCTTTACCGGAAGTCTGAGAGGTCAAGATTTGGCTGCTGCATATGCGAGTGCAGACGTATTCGTATTTGCGAGTCAAGTTGAAACGTTTGGTAACGTAGTTTTAGAGGCAATGGCAAGCGGTTTACCAGTTATAGCGTATGATTATGCATGTGCACATCAATACTTAACACATGGTGTGAATGGCTGGTTAAGCCCACTTGGACAAAAAAGCCACTTTATACAACAAATTTATCAGCTTCCTTCAGTACAACAACTTAGAGAAATGGGCGTGCAAGCCTGTCATAAAGTACAGCAAAGCGGTTGGCAACTTCCGGTTCAGCAATTGGAGCAGGCATTTTATCAGGTAGTGAAGGAGCCCTCTGTGGACTTCACCTAAGTATCCTAAAATAGGAGAATGACCATGAAATTTAAGAATGCAAAAATAAAAATACTCGATTTAGATTTAAGAGGCTGTTTATATCTTAACAATTTCTCTCACTCACAGCGTGTTGCCCTTTTCTTCAAAATCATCAGTCGTGTGGGTGACGGCCCATTTTGGTACCTCATGCTGGCAATCGTGTGGGGGATGCAAGGCATCACCTATAGCATACAAATCATCTACTTGTTATTAGGTGGTTCTATTGGCACGGCAATCTATAAATTTTTAAAACACAAAACAACGCGACCTCGTCCTTATCAAGTGCATCAGGTGATTGTGCTCGGTGAAAGACCACTTGATCATTTTAGCTTTCCATCGGGTCATACGCTTCATGCGGTCATGGTGACAATTGTATTGGGTTATATCCAGCCAGTTCTACTTGCAGCAATGTTCCCATTTATGGTGCTTGTCGCTTTGTCTCGGATGGTACTGGGCCTTCATTACCCAAGTGATGTGATTGTTGGTGCGCTAATTGGTGCAGCGGTCGCGGCTACGATTATTTTTGTGGCGCCATTATTGAACATCGCTTTATAAGCATCGGTAATTTTTATCAGCTTAAGCTATCGATTAGGTTTGTGGATTTGCTAAAGTACACAGTTCGTGATTTAGCAGATTAAACAGATAGGAGCCGCTATGGGCTTACGTTGGACAGATACGATTGATATTGCTATTGAATTGTCAGAAGCACATCCAGAAGTTGATCCGCAATGGATCCGTTTTACCGATTTACATGCATGGGTGTGTGCATTGCCAGACTTCAGTGATGACCCAAATAAATCGACAGAAGGATTGCTAGAAGGCATTCAGATGGCCTGGATAGACGAAGTTCGCTAAAAACAGTAGAAAAAATCGCAACTTTTACACATTCAAAGCTGATTATTGCCTATGACATCGGTATAATGCGGCAAATTTTTTAAAGTTTAAATCTTAAAATAAAGGAGCCACTCATGGCTATTGAACGTACTTTGTCTATCGTAAAACCTGATGCAGTGTCTAAAAACCACATCGGTGAAATTTTTGCTCGTTTTGAAAAAGCGGGTTTAAAAATTGTTGCGACTAAAATGAAACACCTTTCTCAAGCTGATGCTGAAGGTTTCTATGCTGAGCATAAAGAACGTGGTTTCTTTGGTGACTTAGTTGCATTCATGACTTCTGGTCCAGTTGTAGTATCTGTTCTTGAAGGCGAAAATGCAGTTCTTGCACACCGTGAAATCTTAGGCGCTACAAACCCTAAAGAAGCTGCTCCTGGCACTATCCGTGCTGACTTCGCTGTAAGCATCGACGAAAACGCTGCTCACGGTTCTGACTCAGTTGCTTCTGCAGAGCGTGAAATTGCTTACTTCTTTGCTGACAACGAGATCTGCCCACGCACTCGTTAATCGAAAGCATTCAAACCAGATAAGTGGTATACTACTTATCTGGTTTTTTTATTCTCTTAAGAGAATATTGTTTGATTCTTGAACAATATCTTCAGTTTTTTGACATGGTTTAGGTAAATACACATGAGTTCTGCAGTGGTCGTTTCATCTGAAAATCTTGATGGACAGCAGCAATCTTCGTCCACGCCGGTAATCCCTGCTGCCGAAAATAAAGTGAATTTACTCGGCATGTCTCGTCCTGAGTTAGAAAAATTCTTTGAAGATATTGGTGAGAAGAAGTTTCGTGCCGGACAGGTCATGAAATGGATACATCAATACTTTGTTACTGACTTTGCTGAAATGACCAATATTTCAGGCAAACTACGTGCGAAGCTTGAACAGATTTGTGAAATTAAAGCTCCTGAAGTGGTTCACCGTCATTACTCAAAAGATGGTACACGTAAGTGGGTGTTTCGCGTAGGTGAGGGTGCAGGTTCTTTAGTTGAAACTGTATTAATTCCTGCCGAAGATAAAACTGGATTACGTAAAACGCTTTGTATTTCCTCTCAAGTGGGCTGCGCATTAGATTGCTCATTTTGTTCAACAGGTAAACAAGGTTTCCAACGTGATTTAACGCCAGATGAAATTATTGGGCAACTCTGGATGGCAAACTATTCTTATATGGAAGAAGTGCCTGTTGCTGAGCGCGAACGTTCAGTGACAAATGTTGTGATGATGGGCATGGGTGAGCCATTGCTCAACTATGATGCTGTATTAAGCTCAATGCAGATTATGCTTGATGACTTTGCTTATGGCATGTCAAAACGTCGTGTGACTTTATCGACATCAGGTGTTGTACCGAAAATTGACCAGCTTGCAAAAGACATTGATGTGGCTTTAGCCATTTCTTTACATGCGCCAAACGATGAATTACGTAACGAATTAGTACCTATTAATAAAAAATATCCATTGGCTCAGTTAATTGCAGCATGTCAGCGTTATATTGCCAAAGATGGTAATGAAAGTACGCGTAAACATGTGACTATTGAATATGTGATGTTAGAAGGCGTAAATGATCAGCCTGAACATGCACAGCAAATGATTAAATTATTAAAAAATTTACCAAGTAAAATTAACTTGATTCCGTTTAACCCGTTCCCGCATGCGCCATATGGTCGCTCAAGCCGAAATCGTATTATCTCGTTCCAAAAAACTTTGTCTGATGCGGGATTTGTGTGTACGATTCGTCAAACACGTGGTGATGATATTGACGCTGCATGTGGGCAGTTAGTGGGTCAAGTGGCTGACAGAACCCGTCGTGCTGAACAGTGGCAGAAAAAAGTCACACAGCGTCAAGAGATTTTGCGTACACAAGGATAAATTGAGGGCAGGCTTTGAGTATTCCAAAGTTAAAAACGGTCTTATGTATGGGGATTGCAGTTGCATTTCTGGTAAGTGGTTGCCAGACAACGCATACGCAAAAAAAAGATCCAGAGAAAGCGGTAAAGGTGCGTACACAACTTGCTGCTGAACATATCCGTTCGGGTGACTTGGACTCAGCAAAGCGAGCTCTTGATCAAGCTTTAAATGTAGATAGCCGCGATGCTACTGCAAATATGATGATGGGTATTTTGCTACAGCAAGAAGGTAGCAAACCCAATTTAGAAAAAGCAGAACATTATTTTAAACGAGCAATTTCATCTGAACCGGATAATGCTCAAGCACATAATAATTATGGTACTTATTTATATCAAATGGAGCGTTATAATGATGCGGTTGAGCAATTTCGTATTGCTGGCGCAACATTAGGTTATGACCAACGCTATCAGGCATTAGAAAATCTGGGGCGTATTTATTTAAAATTGGGTGATGTTGCGAATGCTGAAAAAACATTCAAACAAGCACTCCTTGCTAACCGCGACTCTTATATTTCAATGTTAGAGTTAGCGGAAATTTTTTATTTGCAGCAGCAGATTCCGGCTGCTACACAAATGTATGAGCAATATGTTCGTACAGTGGGGCAGAAAAATCAGGGTGCAAGAGCACTTTGGATTGGTGTAAGAGTGGCTCGAGCCAATGCGGATAAAATGGGAATGCAAGTGTTAGTAAACCAGTTACGTGCTTTGTTCCCAGAAAGTCCAGAATATCAACGTTATTTGCAATTACAGTATAGTACTGAGGCCGTATGGAAATAAATCCTAATTCACAGCAGCCAACTGGCTCAAGCTTACCGACTTCTGC
The DNA here is from genome assembly GCF_049310645.1 of Acinetobacter sp. JADD-222. Lineage (NCBI taxonomy): Bacteria > Pseudomonadati > Pseudomonadota > Gammaproteobacteria > Moraxellales > Moraxellaceae > Acinetobacter > Acinetobacter sp. JADD-222. The sequence continues at coordinate 244,897 of NZ_JBMOWI010000002.1, forward strand.
TTTAGGAAATATTCAACGTCCTGGTGAGTATTTACGTCAAATTCGAGTTGCTCAGAATAAAGAGTTAGGGCAAGTTTCTTCAGATTTAAATATGCCGGTTAAGACCTTGACCGCTTTAGAGCAAGATGACTATAAATCATTGCCGGAAGCGACTTTCATTAAGGGTTATTACCGTTCATATGCAAAATATTTGAATACGGACGCGACGGCAATTATTCAGCGTTTCGATGAGATTTATGCAAATGATACTGGGCTGTTACCAAATCATGCCTTAAATAATTCACCAATTAAAATCATGGGTAAACTCCCGGGTTCTAATAGTGATCGTAATAAGAAATGGTTAAAGCGCGCACTTCTTGCTGTTGTAATTCTTGCTGTTGTGTCATTGCTTGTTATGGGTGTCCAAAAATGGACTTCAAAGAAAGAAGATGCTGATTTACCTAAAGTAAATCAATCGAATGTTGAAGTTTTACCTATGCAAGGGGCTACCACCTCAACAGTGGGTGATCAATTGGTGTTAAACTTTAACCGACCAACTTCTGTTCATATTGTTGATGCAACAGGTAAAGTTTTGGCGACAGGTCGTCAGTCATCAACTTTAAACTTAACTGGTGAGTCTCCATTCCAGATTCGTCTTGATGATGCAACCGCTGTGTCATTAAGTCTAAACCAAGAACAGATTTCATTGTCTCCATATACGGTAAACGGTAAAGCAGAATTCCGTTTATCCCGCTAATACCATGAGTTGAGCGATACAATGATAGAGAACCCAATTAAACGTCGACCAACACGTAAAATCCGTGTTGGTTCGGTGTATGTCGGTGGCGATGCACCTATTAGTGTGCAAAGTATGACAAATACCGAAACTTGCGATGTCGATGCAACCGTTGCTCAAATCGAGCGTTGCGTTGATGCAGGTGCTGATATTATGCGTGTTTCGGTCCCATCTATGGAGGCTGCTGAGGCATTTGGTGCGATCCGTAAACGTGTTTCAGTTCCATTGGTGGCTGATATTCATTTTGACCATAGAATTGCTCTGGCAGTTGCAGACTATGGTGCAGACTGTTTACGTATTAACCCAGGTAATATCGGCTCAGATCAGAAAGTGCGTGAAGTTGTTGCTGCGGCACGTCATCATGGCATTTCTATGCGTATTGGGGTCAATGCGGGTTCTTTAGAAAAAGATTTACAAAAGAAATATGGCGAGCCTACAGGTGAGGCGTTGCTTGAGTCAGCACTACGTCATATTGATATTTTAGATCGTCTCAACTTCCATGAATTTAAAGTCAGCGTAAAAGCCTCAAATGTGTTTTTAACCATGGATGCTTATCGTTTACTTTCAAAGCAAATTGATAACCCATTACATCTTGGTGTGACTGAAGCTGGTATTTACCGTACAGGTACTGTGAAGTCAGCGATTGCTCTTGGTGGATTGTTGATGGAAGGTATTGGCGATACGATGCGTATTTCGCTTGCCGCCGAACCGGAAGATGAAATCAAGATTGGTTTTGATATCTTAAAATCACTAGGGCTTCGCTCTAACGGGATTAACTTTATTGCTTGCCCAAGTTGCTCTCGCCAAGAATTTAATGTTATTCAGGTAATGCAAGCATTGGAAGAGCGTTTAGAAGATATTCGTACTCCAATGGATGTGTCGGTAATTGGTTGTAAAGTAAACGGCCCGGGTGAAGCAAAAGAAGCTGACATCGGGGTTGTTGGGGCTGCGCCTCGCTCATTGGTTTATCGTAATGGTGAAAAAAGCCATTTAATCGATACCGATCAATTGGTTGATGAAATCGAAACTATGGTTCGTCAACGTGTCCAAGAGCTTGAAGAAGCTAAATCTAAAGAAATTATTCGTAGTTCATCATGAGTTCAATCGTCGCAATCAAAGGTTTTAATGACATCTTGCCAACGCAAACAGTAGCGTGGAGACGTCTCGAGCAACATTTGGCATCTTTAATGGATGCTTATGGATATCAACAAATTCGTTTGCCGATCGTTGAACAAACGGGCTTGTTTAAACGTGCTATTGGTGATGCTACCGATATTGTTGAAAAAGAAATGTATACCTTTTTTGACAAAGGCAATCCACCTGAGTCATTAACCTTACGTCCGGAAGGTACAGCAGGTTGTGTTCGTGCTTTGGTTGAACATAATTTGTTGCGCGGTGCTACGCCACGCGTGTGGTATATGGGACCTATGTTCCGTTATGAAAAACCACAAAAAGGACGTTACCGTCAGTTCCACCAATTTGGTGTGGAAACTTTCGGTGTTGCGACTCCTGATATTGAAGCTGAAGTTATCTTGATGACCGCTCGTTTATGGAAACGTATGGGCGTTGATCACATGGTTCAACTTGAGTTAAATACTTTGGGTGAAAAAGATGAGCGTACAGAATACCGTAATGCTTTAGTTGCGTTTTTAAACGAGCATAAAGATGCGTTGGATGAAGACTCACAGCGTCGTTTAACAACAAATCCATTACGTATTTTAGATTCTAAAATTGAATCGACTCAGAAAATTCTAGAAAATGCGCCGAAATTGTATGACTTTTTAAAAGAAGATAGTTTAAGTCACTTCCAACAATTGCAAGATTATTTGACTGCTGCGGGTGTTAAATTTGTCATTAATCAAAAATTGGTGCGTGGTCTGGACTATTACAACAAAACCGTTTTTGAATGGACAACAACTGCACTTGGTTCGCAAGGTACTGTGTGCGGCGGTGGTCGTTATGATGGTCTTGTTGGTCAGCTAAAAGGTAAGGCCGATCAATCTGTACCAGCTGTTGGCTTTGGGATGGGGATGGAGCGCTTATTGCTTCTGGTTGAGCAAGTTGAACAGGCTCAAGTTATACGTGATTGTGAAGTCTTCTTGGTTGCAGAACCTGCTTATCAAACCAAAGCTTTGATTTTAGCAGAACAATTACGTGACCAGTTAGAAGCTGCAAATAGCAGTATTCGAATCAAAACAGGTTCACAAGGCAGCATGAAGAGTCAGATGAAAAAAGCTGATCAGGCTGGGGCTGTTTACGCCATGATTTTAGGTGAGCGTGAATGGGAAGCGCAGCAACTTGCTATCAAAGAGTTAGCAACAGCTGAGCAGTCTCAAGTTGCGTTGGCTGAGCTTGTACCATTCTTAATCGAAAAATTTACAAAATAAACTGAAACATCTGGAAAAGGACAATCACATGAGCTTAAGTGATGAAGAACAATTCGACAGCTTAAAGTCGTTCGCCAAAAAATATGGTTCTGCCATGATTAGCGGGATTCTCATTGCATTGATTACCTTTTTTGGGTGGGAATATTGGCAAAAAAGAAATCTTGCGAGCAGCCAGACAGAAACTGCAAAAGTACAGCAGTTAATGGATGAAGCAAATGCAAGTGCTGATAATCCTAATGCTTTAACTTCGTTAACTGCATCGGCAGATAAAATCGTAAAAGATGATATCGATTCTGTTCAGGCGATACAGACTCAGTTCGTATTAGCAAAATTAGCTTATGAAAAACAAGACTATGCTGTTGCTGAAAAAGCATTGAAGAAAGTCGAAAATTCAAAAGTAAAAGATGAAGGTTTGATTCAGGTTGTAAAATTGCGTTTAGCAGATGCACAATTGGCGCAAAACAAATATGATGAAGCATTAAAAACCTTGTCTGGTAACGTCGATCCTGCGTTTAAAGCAACAGTAGAAGAGTTACGTGGTGATATCTTTGTTGCTAAGAAAGATGTTGATTCTGCTAAAAAAGCGTATCAAGCTGCATGGGATTCGTTACTGGAACGTAAACAAGAACGACAAATTTTACAAATTAAACTCGAAAGTGTTGGCGTTTTAGTTGAAGATCCACAGATTGAGCGCCCAATTTTGGAAACACAGGTGGAAGAGTCTTAATGAATCAGAAATTCAAACTGCCTTTGGCAATTGCAATCGCATCAGCTGTACTGGTGGGATGTTCTAGCAACAAAGTAAAAGAAGCAAAACCAAATCCACTACCGAAATTGACTGAGTCGAAAAAGACTCTAGTACCCGTGTTTTCGCGCAGTGTTTCTTCTACTGATAAGGCAGATCCGTTACGTTTGCAGCTTGATGCAAGTGAGGGCGTGGTCTTTACACTTGATCCAAAAGGTGAAGTCGCTGCATATCGTGGTAAGCAACGTCTTTGGGAGAAAAAAGTCAGCAAATTAGGCTTGAGCTCTGGTGTTGAAGCTGCTGAAGGAATTGTCGTTATTGGTAATAGTAAAGGTCAGCTTTTTGCTTTAGATCAGGTAACAGGTGAACAAAAGTGGACTGCGCAGTTATCTGGTGCACTATTAAGTCCTTCTTTAGTTCAGTCTGGACGCGTTATTACCATTGCTAATGATGGTACTGTATTTGCCCATGATGCTGCTTCAGGCCAACAAGTTTGGGCTTATAAATTACCAAATGTCCAATTTAGTTTACGTGGTCAGGCGTCACCGGTGAGTCTTGACCCGCGTACTGTATTAATCGCATCTGCGAATGCGTATGTTTATGCAATTGATACGATTAGTGGTATTCCACGTTTCCAACGCCGTGTTGCGGTAAGTGAAGGTCGTTCTGATATTCAACGTTTGATTGATATCGATGGTGATCCTACTGTTGCTGGACAGTTTATGGTAACTACAAGTTTCCAAGGGCAAGTGACTGTAACTGATCTAGCTTCGCAACGTGTAGTTTGGAGTGAAGACTCAAGCAGTACGAAGCGTCCAGAAGTTTATGACAATAAAGTATTTGTTTCATCAACTGATGGTAAGTTAACTGCTTATGATTTAACGACAGGCGAACAAGTTTGGCAAAATGATAGTTTATTAAACCGTCATTTAAGTAACCCTGTTGTGTTGGGATCGGACCTTATTGTTGGTGATTTAGATGGCGTATTACATCTTGTTGATCCTGCAACAGGTAAGTTGATTGGTCGTTCAAAAACAAGTGGTGAGGTCAATACATTACGTGTTATTGAGAACCAACTTTTTGTTTCGACCAGAAAAGGCGATTTAAGTATTTGGCAGAATCGTTAATTTCGTTTGCTTGTGCTAAAATAGCCGCTTAACAAATTACGCTGTTAAAAAAATATCGGGGTGTTTGAATTAAATCAGTTCAAAGCCCCGTCTTTTATTATGGTCATATCTGACCTTAAAATATATCTCCTGTATTGTTTCTAATGCTCATGCCATGAGATATGGCTGGTCTTGAATTAAGGTTATTGTATGAAACCCGTTATTGCGCTCATTGGTCGTCCGAATGTCGGAAAATCAACGTTATTTAACCAGATTACCAAGAGTCGTGATGCACTTGTAGCCGACTTCGCGGGTCTGACTCGTGACCGTAAATATGGTGATGCGACTTATCAAAATAAGTCTTTCATTGTTGTTGATACTGGTGGTATCGGTGAGAGCGAAGGCGGTATTGATAACTACATGGCCGAGCAGTCAAAAACAGCGATCAACGAAGCAGATATTATTATTTTTGTGGTTGACGCTCGTGCGGGATTGTTAGCTTCTGATGAGCAAATTGCTCGTGAACTACGTACTTTAGGTAAGAAAATTTATCTTGTTGCGAACAAGGTAGATGGTGTTCATGCCGAAGCAGCTTTGGTTGAGTTCTACAAACTTGGTATGGGTGAACCATTACAAGTTGCCGCTAGCCATGGTCGTGGTGTACAGCAAATGCTGGAAGATGTACTTGCGGAAGTTCCAGAAGATGAAAATCCTGAAGAACATGACAAAGATACTGGCTTACGTTTAGCAATTATTGGTCGTCCTAACGTTGGTAAGTCAACACTGGTCAACCGTTTGCTTGGTGAAGACCGTGTGGTGGCATTTGACCAACCAGGTACAACGCGTGACTCGATTTACATTCCTTTTGAGCGTGAAGGCCGTAAATACACTTTAATTGATACAGCAGGTGTGCGTCGTAAAGGTAAGGTTGATGAAATGATTGAGAAGTTCTCAATTGTTAAAACTTTGCAAGCAATGAAAGATGCACATGTTGTCGTAGTTGTAGTCGATGCGCGTGAAGGTATTGTTGAGCAAGACTTGCATTTAATTGGCTATGCGCTTGAAGCTGGTCGTGCCATGGTTATTGCCATCAACAAATGGGATAACATGTCTGAATATGACCGCAAGCAATGTAAGCTTGATGTTGAGCGTCGTTTTGACTTTATTCCATGGGCAAAAATCCATTTAATTTCTGCTTTACATGGAACTGGGGTAGGTGATTTATATCCTTCTATCCACCGTGCTTATGAGTCTGCGAACTTAAAAGTATCACCAGCTAAATTGACTCAAATTTTGAGTGATGCGACAGAAGCCCATCAACCACCAATGATTAGCGGACGTCGTATTAAAATGCGTTATGCGCATATGGGTGGTCAGAACCCGCCGACTATCGTCATCCATGGTAATAAGGTTGATAAGACACCTGCCGATTATCGTCGTTACTTAGAAAATGTGTTCCGTAAAGTATATAAACTTGAAGGTACGCCAGTTCGTATTGACTTTAAAACTTCTGAAAACCCGTTTGAAGGTCGTAAGAGTCAGGTTGATGAACGTACTGCTGCACGTCGCCGTCGCTATATTCAGAAATTTAAGAAAGCAGAGAAAAAATTTAACCGTTAAGTTTTTTACTGTTCAAAAACCCAAAGTCTTCTTTGGGTTTTTTATTACATGGTTTAATAAGTTATTGGTATTTTTTATATTAGCTTTAGTCCCTCATGGGATGGATTTAGAAAGATGAATGATAGGAAAATTGAAGTTTATATAGGAAAGCTCAATGAGTTTTTAAAACAAGAACAACAAAACTTTCCAGACTTCCGTTCATTTAATCATTATAAAAAACAACAAATACAGAGTGTCAGAAATAGACTGATTGCAGAGAAACTACAAATCAATTCAATGGAATTGGAGTTTGCCAAGCATGAACATGGTAAACCTTATTTGTTGAATCACACTTTGCATTTTAATCACTCACATAGCCAACAATACTACGCTTTAGCCATGAGCGAACATGTTAAAGATATTGGGGTAGACGTTGAGGAACTGGATCGAAATGTACGCTTAGACGCTTTAGCAAAACATGCATTTCATCCAGATGAATATGAAACATGGCTAAGCTTAGAACAAAATAGAGAATATTGGTTCAAAGTCTGGACCACTAAAGAAGCCGTTTTAAAAGCTTCAGGACTAGGCATACGCCTAGATTTAAATACATTAAATACTCAGGCACATTCTACTGATCATGGTGGAGTCTGTTCTCACCCACTTAATGGGACATTTGCCTATCAAAATTTTATTATTGGCAATATGATATTAACCGTTGCATGGCGTTCAGAGTTATCTTGCCGTGGCTTTCAGTTTCCATCTATTCAGCTTCACTCACTTGATCTTTAATAATTTTAATAGCACACATAAAAAAACCGCGTATTACGCGGTTTTTTTATTAAAAGGAGAAGCTAAAATATTAAGCTTGACCTTCAACAGCAGCAGCTTGAGCACGTTGCATGTTAGCTTCAAACTCTGCATCAAAGTTGATTGGAGTAAGAAGTAACTGTGGGAAGCTACCTTTAGTTACTAAATCATTTACAGCTTCACGTAAGAACGGAAACAAAATATTCGGGCAGTATGCGCCTAAAATATAAGGTAAACGCTCTTCTTCAATGTTGTCGATCAAGAAAATACCTGATTGAGTTACATCTACAATGAACGCTGTTTCGTTGTCGTTATCAGCTTGTACCACAACTTTTAAAGAAACTTCAAAGTGAGTTGGGTCAATCTTTTCTGCAGCAGAAGACAGATTGATATTAAGTTCAGGTTGCCATTGTTTAGTAAAAACCTGCGCCCCAGGAACCTCAAAAGAAATATCTTTTGTATAAATACGCTCTAAAGCTAATTGTGGTTGAACTTGTTGTTCTTCGCTCATTGTTTTTTCCTTAATATGGATGCGATGTTAAGCCAATAATTCGTCGAGTTTACCTTCGCGCTCTAAAGCATAAAGTTGGTCAAAACCACCGATAAACTGATCGTTAATGAAAATTTGTGGGACAGTACGATGATTTGTGCGTTGCATTAATTCAACACGTACTTCTGGCGCTTCAACAGAAAGATTTACTTCTTTATAAGCAACACCTTTACGCTCAAGTAACTGTTTAGCTCGAACACAATACGGGCATACAGAAGTTGAGTAAACAATGACATTTGCAGCCATGATAATTCTCCTTAAGCTTTTGGTTTGCTTTTAACAAGAGGTAAGCCTTGTGCTTTCCAGTTACTAATACCACCATCAAGACGATAGCTATCGTGGTGAGCAACTTTTTGCAAAGCACTTCCCGCAACTTGCCCCAAGTTGCAAATAAATACCAGTGGACGGTCACTTGCTTTTAATTCGTCAGCATGACTTGCGATTTGGCTATACGGAATATTGCGACTGCCACTAATGTGACCTTCTCGGAAATCTTTGCTATCGCGTAAGTCAATCAAAAGAGCATTTTTCGCTTTCACTAAAATACCAAGCGACTGTGGAGAAATTTTACGACCATTACGTTGACCTTCAAAAATGAAGAACAACACGATCAAGACTCCGAGCGTACCAAACAAAATGGGGTGATTCCCCATAAACTCTAACCAGCGTTCCACAAGTCACCTAAAAAAATTAAAAAACAAAATTGACCTAGAGTATAGCGTATATAGATGGTGATCAAAATCACCACTTCAAGGGCAAATAGGGCAGAAAATCAGTTTTTTTGCTGCGCTTCTTGAATCTCATCGATTAAACGCAAAAAGCTATCTAAACGTCGTGGCAAAATTTCACCCGCTTCAACGGCCTGTTTTAGCCCACAATTCTTTTCATGAGTATGTGTGCAATTACGGAATTGGCAAGATCCTAGATGTGCGGCAATGTCAGGAAAGCCCATACGAATTTTTTCTAAATCGAGATGCCAAAGCCCAAACTCACGAATTCCCGGAGAATCAATTAAGGCACCATTTTTACCGAAGTTGATTAAGCGCGTAGAGGTTGTCGTATGTTGTCCAAGTGCAGAGTTTTCAGAAATAACATTGGTTTTTTGCTCTGCATCTGGAATGAGCACATTAATTAAAGAGCTTTTCCCTACGCCTGACTGGCCTACAAATGCTACGGTTTCACCATCTAAACGCTCAGATAAAGCAGAGATATCTCCCTTCTTCGACTGACAAATCATCACCTCATAACCCAAGGTTTTATATTCTTCTAATAGGGTAAGAATTGGGTCATTTTCAGTGAGTAAATCAGACTTGTTGAGGACCAAAAGAGCAGGAATATTTGCATCTGCACAAGCAACTAAATATCGATCAATTAACGTTGGAGCTGGTTCAGGAAGCGGTGAAAATACAATCACAATCAAACTGATATTCGCAGCCACTGGTTTAACTTTGTGATAGCGGTCAGGGCGGGTAAGTAAAGATGTACGTGGGTGAATGGCTGTAATAATGCCTAAACCCGTATTTGGATCTGCCTGCCATTTAACACGATCACCAGTTACAAGTAACTCAAGATTAGTTCGAGTATGGCAACGCCAAACGCTATTGAGTTCGATCGGCTTCCAGAATGGTTCTGGTTCTCCTTCGGCAACTTGTGGTTTTTCTGGGTGATGCTCAGGTACAGAGAGGGCTTGTACTTCAAGTTGACGGCCATAATGTTGTACAACGAGTCCATCTAGATCCTGTGAAGTATCGATCTCTTCTTGGCGAGTTTTATGCTGTTTTTCAATACGACGTTGCTGTTGTTCAGTTAAACGACGCTTACGAATTAAAGCCATTCATATCCCAAAAAAACCATTGTTTGAAGACCGCAAAAATAGCATGAAGCAGCTATAGAATTACAGCGCGGAAGCAAGAAATTTGCTACTATTGATGTTTTTACGGCATTTTAGAACGTACATTCATGAGCAGTACTTTAAATACACGATTAATTTGGATTGATCTGGAAATGACCGGATTAGATACCGATAATGACCAAATTATTGAAATCGCAACAATTATTACAGATGATCATTTAAATGTACTTGCCGAAGGTCCAGTTTTGGCGATTCATCAACCTGATCGTATTTTAAATGCAATGGATGAATGGAACACTCGTCAACATGGGCAGTCTGGTCTGATTGAACGAGTTCGTCGCAGTAAATTAACAGCCCGTGATGCTGAGTTACAAACTTTAGAATTCCTAAAAAAATGGGTGAATCCAAAAGTTTCACCAATGTGCGGTAACTCAATTTGTCAGGATCGCCGTTTCTTACACCGTCTTATGCCTGAACTTGAGCAGTATTTCCATTATCGTAATCTTGATGTATCTACGGTAAAAGAACTTTCAAAACGCTGGCGCCCTGAAATTATGAGTGGCCTGAAAAAGAATGCATCACATTTGGCAATGGATGATATTCGTGACTCAATTTCAGAGTTGAAATATTACCGCGAATATTTCTTTATCATGAATACAGATGGTAAAGATTGATTACGTTGTAGACGTGATATGAAAGGGAGGCTATTGCCTCCTTTTTTATTACTTAAAGGACCTTGTTACAATAATGCCAATTGCTTAATTTGGCTTTCATATTCATTTTGCTTAAAATGATGTTTTAAATTTTTATTATAAAAAGAGAGCATTTATGCAAAGTAATAACCCGATACTGACTCGTGTTGAAACGGTCAGTGACTATAGTCAACCGATGACTGTGCAAGGTGCGATTCAAAAATCTGTTATGTTGACGGTCATTGCAGCTGCGGTGGGTGTCGCTTTATTTTTCTATGCAGCCTTTACTGCAAATGTTGGTATTGCTTACGCAGCTTCAATTGTGGGTGCAATCGGTGGCTTGGTTTTAGCTTTAATTACAACGTTTAAACCAACGACTGCGCCAACATTGGCAATTCCGTATGCCTTATTTGAAGGGGCTTTTTTAGGTGGTATTTCGTTTACTTTCCAGTTGAAATACCCAGGTGTTCCACTTCAGGCTTTATTAGCAACCTTTGTCACCACTTTGGTGATGTTTGGTTTATATAAATTCCAAATTATCCGCGCAACTGAAAAGTTTAAGTCAGTTGTAATCTCTGCATCTTTGGCAATCTTTATTGTATTTATCGTGCAGCTGGTCATGCGTTTAGCTTTTGGTTCAAGCGTTCCTTATATTTTTGAAAGTAACTGGTTAGGTATTGGTTTTGCTGCATTTGTCGCTGTCATTGCTTCACTTAACCTGATTTTAGATTTTGATTTAATTGAAACTAATGCAGCTTATCGTGCACCAAAATTCATGGAATGGTTGTGTGGTATCGCATTACTTGCAACTTTAGTATGGATGTATATTTCTTTCTTACGTTTACTAGGCTTACTGTCTGACGACTAAGATTGAATTCATCTAGAAGTCGCTCCTTATCAGGAGCGATTTTTTTTCGTGCGATTTTTGAAAAAAGATGCATTATGCAATTTCGAAAACCGCCGAATATTGGCATTATGCTTGAAATTGTTTTGAGTGAGATCGGCATGACACAAGGACTTTTAGCAGGTAAGCGCTTTTTGATTGCAGGCGTTGCTAGTAAATTATCAATTGCTTTTGGTATTGCCCAAGCATTACACCGTGAAGGTGCAGAGCTTGCGTTTACTTATCCAAACGAAAAATTAAAAAAGCGTGTGGATGAATTTGCTGAGCAATTCGGTTCTAAGCTTGTGTTTCCATGTGATGTTGCTGTTGATGCTGAAATTGATAATGCATTTGCAGAACTTGCAAAACATTGGGATGGTGTAGACGGTGTTGTGCACTCAATTGGCTTTGCACCTGCACACACGCTTGATGGTGACTTCACTGACGTGACTGACCGTGACGGTTTTAAAGTTGCTCATGACATCAGTGCATACAGCTTTATTGCAATGGCTCGTGCTGCAAAACCTTTATTACAAGCTCGCCAAGGTTGTTTATTGACTTTGACTTACCAAGGTTCTGAGCGCGTTATGCCTAACTATAACGTTATGGGTATGGCAAAAGCTTCTTTAGAAGCTGGTGTTCGCTATTTAGCATCAAGCCTTGGTGTTGATGGTATCCGTGTAAACGCGATTTCTGCGGGCCCAATCCGTACTTTAGCTGCTTCTGGTATTAAATCTTTCCGTAAAATGTTAGATGCCAATGAAAAAGTTGCGCCATTAAAACGTAACGTAACGATTGAAGAAGTTGGTAACGCCGCATTATTCCTATGCTCACCTTGGGCTTCAGGTATTACTGGTGAAATTCTATATGTAGATGCTGGTTTCAATACTGTAGGTATGAGCCAATCTATGATGGATGATGAATAAGTTTTAAAATTTATTCAGCCATAAAAAAGCCGTAGTTGAAGGACTACGGCTTTTTTAATTGGTACAAGTTATTGCTGCAGTTCTTTTACAGGGGAACCACCTAAAGCTTGCATGAGGGTGACATACGCGTTGTATTGGCTTTGCTTGGTTTCAACGAGGCTTAAGCGAGCAGTACGTGTGGTTTGCTGTGCATCGAGAAGAGCCTTTAATGCAACAGCACCATAGCGATAACGGACTTCGGTTAAACGTTCAGTTTTTTCTGCAAGTTCAACATTACGTTCTTGTAACGCTACTTGTTTGTCGAGTTCGGTACGACTCGATAAAGCATTTTCGACATCAGCAAAAGCCTGATAAAGCGTTTGACGATATTGAATAATCGCTTTTTCATAATCCAGATTACTAATCGCGATATCTTTCTTCATATCGTTATATTGCAAAAATGGTAAGCTTAAACTTGCACCAAGCGTGAGAGCAGGGTTACGTAATAACTCCGTTAACGATGTGCTGCTTGAGCCTAGACTGCTGGTTAAGCTAATCGAAGGGTAGTAGCTCGCCTTAGTAGCATCTTTAGTTGCTAATGCTTTTCTTAAGCGGAGCTCACTTGCTTGCAAATCAGGTCGGCGCGATAAAATGTCGGCAGGTAAGCCAGCACCAATTGCAGGTAGAGCAGTGCGTGGTAAACGCTTTGGCTCTTGAATGTTTAATTGCTGCAATGGTTCATGCAATAGCACTGCAATAGCCGTACGTGTTTCAACCAGTTGTTGTTCAATCTGGCTTAAACTCGCTTTCTGGCTTTGTACTGATTGTTCTGCTTGAGTCAGATCTACACCTGAAACGGCACCAGCTTTATATTGAATCTGTACTAAGTCATAAAGCTTTTGAGAGGTTGCTAGACTTTGCTGGGCAGTTGTGTAGCGCTCATTTAAATAACCGAGTTGCCAATAGAGTTTGGCAGTGGTTGCAATTAAACTTTGCCCCGTGGCTTGTAAGTCTTGTTCTGTCGCTAAAGCTTCCCATTTACTTGCTTCGGTTTGGCGGGCAAGCTTGCCAAACAAATCAAGCTCATAGCTTACCCCAGCACTCATGGAAAGACCTTTAGCACTGTCATCTCCCGAATTTAAATCGAAAGAATGTCCTGTAGAAACACTAGAGCTCGTTCGCAAGCCTTGTTTGTTAGCGGTTAAGTCAGCTTGTAGACGGGCTTGCTTTAAGGTAATACCAGCAACAGCCAAATCGCTATTACGTTCTAATACGTTGTTTACGAGTTGGTTGAGCTGTGCGTCGTTAAAAAGCGTCCACCAACGATCAGAGTATTGATCGGCAGACATGGTTTTTGTTTTTGTTGTGTCATACTGAAAACTACCCGGAACTTGTACCGCAGGCGTTTCATAAGGTGTTTTTACTACAGCTGCACATCCTACAAGAGAACCTGTGAGAAGAAGTGCTGTGCTGAGTTTAGTCATAGAGAAAGACATGCAATTTTCCTTATTCTCGAGATAGTGCGGCAACAGGGTCAAGCTTCGCGGCATTCTTGGCTGGTAAGAAACCAAAAACGACCCCAATCAGTGTTGAACAGACAAAGGCTGCAATAATTGAGGTGCTTGAATAAGCCACACTAAAGTTACCACCAGCAAATTTATTAATAAGTTGCCCAAGGCCAAGCGATAGTAAGACGCCAAGCACACCACCAATTAAACACACCAAAATTGCTTCAATCAGGAATTGCTGCAAAATATCACTTTGACGCGCACCTACGGCCATACGTACACCAATTTCTTGAGTACGTTCAGTCACCGAAACCAACATAATATTCATTACCCCGATACCACCAACGACCAATGAAATTACGGCAATTGCTGAAACCAGAAGGGTCATTGTGCTAGTTGTTTTCTCAATGGTTTGACGGATACTGTCACTGTTCATAGTGAAAATATCTTGTGCACCATGGCGCTGTGTTAATAAATTTACAATCGCATTTTCTGCGGCAGCAGTTGAATATTTGTCATTAATACGAACCACGATATTACGGACATGGGTTTGCCCCAGCATACGGCTCATCACGGTTGTATAAGGCATATAGACATTTAAAGTGTCATCTGAGCCCATGCCACTCGTTTGCGGTTCTACAATGCCAATAATACGAGCTGGTACACTACCGAGTAACACTACTTGACCGATAGGGTTGGTACCGTCACTAAAGAACTGTTTTTGAGTATTGGTATCAATGACTACATCCTGTGAGCGATCACGAACACTACGTTGATCAAAAGTTTGTCCATCTTTAAAGACCAAACCTTTCACATCGAAATAATCGTTACTCACACCATTAATGGTCGCGTTAGCTTCATTTTGTTGATAACGCATGGTTTTGGATGTGCTGACGATTGGGCTTACTGCACTGACATACGGTTGAGTCATTAACGCATCGGCATCGGCAGGGACCAAGGTTTTAAAACTTGCAGTTTTAGAGTTGTCACCAAAACCACGGCCCTGAAACACGGTAATTGTATTTGTTCCCAGACTGCTAATATTGCTTAAAATTTGCTGTTGAGAGCCTTTACCTAGCGCGACAACCGTAACAACCGATGCAATACCAATAATGATCCCAAGCATGGTTAAAAAAGTACGCATGCGGTGGGCATTCATAGACAGTAAAGCCATTTGAAAGGCTTCAGATAAACGGTCTAAAGTAGAACGCCATGCAGAAATACTTTTGCCTTTCTTCTGTTTACCTTGCAAAGCAGGCGCCGCATCAGGATCAGTCTTGATTGGTTCGGCTGCTTGATCTGGGACATTAGGACGGTCACTAATAATTTCTCCATCACTAATCTCGATAATACGAGTCGCATTTTTTGCAACTTGCATATCATGGGTGACTAAAATAATAGTGTGACCTGCAGCATTGAGTTCACGCAAGATACGCATCACCTCAACACCACTATGAGAGTCGAGTGCCCCCGTCGGTTCATCTGCCAGAATAACGTCACCGCCATTCATCAGCGCACGGGCAATAGAAACACGTTGCTGCTGACCACCAGAGAGCTGGCTTGGTCTATTAAGTGTTTTAGTGCCTAACCCTAATTCGGTCAGTAAAGCCGTTGCACGTTGTTTACGCTCAGAAGGCGTAACACCTGCATAAACAGCTGGAACTTCTACGTTACCTTCGGCAGATAAGTCGCCCAGTAAATGGTAGCGCTGGAAAATAAAACCAAAATATTCACGACGTAGTCGAGCGAGTTGATCTGGCTCAAGTTTACCTGTTTCTTGTCCATTGACTTTGTAACTACCACTCGTAGGTCGGTCCAAACAACCCAGAATATTCATGAGGGTCGATTTACCAGAACCCGACTGGCCGACAATGGCAACCAGTTCACCTTCATAAATGGTCAGATCAATGCCTTTTAAAATTTGTATCGTGCTTTCGCCAGCAGGGAATTCCCGGACTAGATTGCTGACTTCAAGCAAAGCTTGTTTTGTCATGCTTACATTCCCATTGGGCCACTACGGCGACGGTTATTACTACTATTTGCTGATGCAGCAGAAGTATCGGCACTATCGGCAATGACAACTTGATCACCTTGTTTTAAGCCCGCAAGAACTTGCGCATTTACACGGTTGTTAATGCCAACCAAAATTTGAGTTGGTTTAGTTGTGCCATCAGCTTGTAATACGCGTACAACACTTAACGTCAATTTACCTTGTTCAACCAGTTGTTTTTGTTCAGCAGTCAAGTTTAGGCGTTGTAGACGAGCTCCGTTTCCTTGAGATTTTTTAGCTGCTTCAGGTGAAGAACTTGATTTATCAGAGGATTGACCTGATTTTCTTTGACCTGAAAATTGTTTAGAACTCAGTGCTGATGATGGAACGAGTAGAGCATTTTTAGCTGAATTTAATACGATATAAACTTGTGCAGTCATATCAATACGCAATTTACCATCGGTATTTGGCACATCGAATAAGGCATTGTAGTAAACAGCCGAACTGGTTGTTGAGCTTGTTGTACTTGTTGATTCGCTAGAAATTGAGTCAGGAGCAGGCTCAATTTGACGTAAAGTTGCGTAGCGTTTAGTTTCATCACCTAAGGTTGTAAAGTAAACTTGTTGTCCTTTTTCAACTTTCATAATGTCAGCTTCACTGACTTGTGCCTTAATCGTCATGTTTTGTAATTTTGCAATTTTGACGATTGTTGGTGCGCTTTGGTTTGCGTTTACGGTTTGGCCTTCTTCAGTCACAATCGCGACAACCGTTCCATCAGTTGGAGCAACAATACGTGTGTAACCAATGTTGGTTTGTGCCGTAGATTTTGTCACTTTTGCAGATTCAATCTGTGCATCTAATGCTTTAATTTGCGCCTGAGCTGTTTTATAGCTTGCCTCAGCCGATTCTAAATCTGCACGAGGCGTTGCATCTTGCGCATACATTTGTTGCTGACGGCGGTATTCAAGTTGTTTTTCGTTTAAAGAAGCAACTTGTTGAAGGCGCTGCGCTTCTAAATTTTTAATATTCGCATCAGAAGTTTTTAAACTATTTTCTTGGGTGGTTGAGTCAATTTGTGCGATAAGTTGACCTTGTTTCACTTGATCGCCCAACTGTACATACATCTTTTTGACCTGACCAGATACCTGTGCACCCACACTAATCAGTTTGGTTGCATCAAGTGTACCTGTTGCAAGGACATTATTTTCAATATCTCCGCGTGTTACCTCAGCTGTAATATATTGAGGCTGCTGCTCTTTAGGCTTTAAAAATTTCCAAGCTAATACAGCAATAACTGCTATACAGAGGATAATAATAACAAGTTTGATTGGCTTTATTTTTGGCATGGTGAGAGGTCGAAAAGTTTAAAATTTAATTTAGTATAAAAGCGAAATGAGGATAAAACGTGAATTTTTATTATATTTCAAGAATGAAGAAAAATGATTCCGCCGAATTATTGTATAAATAGCGTTTTACCACATAATTCAGCAATGGCCTGCTGCATCAAATGTTGGGCATTTTCATTCGACATTCCTTTAATTGCCGCATCAACTTGCAATAGAAGGGTAGACCAGCCTAAAAACTGTTGAGGATTTAATCTTCTTAAAGCTTGTTGATATAAACCAACCTTTGTTTTCCAGATACCAAGTTGTAATGCATTATGAGGCTGCTCAAATAATTGCATCAATAAACGCATTTCTTTACTTAAAGTCCATAAAATTAGACTTTCTGGTTCGCCAGCAGCAATTAAATATTGAAAAATTTTAATGGATTGAGCGAGATTACCTTCTAATAGCGCGTCGCTTAAATCGTAAGTGGTATAACGAGATTGATCTTGTAGACAAGCATATAACTGTTCAATTTGAATCAGTTGTTGGTCTGGAAAAGTATCTCTTACACGCATCAAGCTATTCTTAGCTGCGAGCAAATTATGTTCATGATGCTGCATGAGCCATTGCCAGGCATCATTATCGAGTTGAATTTCAAGTTTCTCTGCTTCGGCAGATAAAATTCTTTGGCGGTCTTGCGGATAGTTTGCCGTTAGGGCAACAACAACACCATTTGCTTCCACAACTTGGAAAAAAGCAGACTTTAAGCTACTACTATCTTGCTTAGGTAAAACAATTAAAAGCAGGTTAGTTTCATTATGTTGAATATAGCTTTTAAGCTGTTTTAGTCCATTTGCGTCAGGCTTTATATTGCCATGCACTTCAATGGCAAGCTGCTGAGAAAATAAAGATAAGCTGTTAAGAGCGTTAAAAACATTCTTCCAGTCGCTCACGCTACTAATATCATAGCGCTGTCTTTCAACTTCTTGTTGTTGCCAACTTTTACGAAAAGCATCTAATAAATTTTGTTCCAGTAAAGGTTCTTGGCCATGTAAAATCCACGCACCCCGTGCTTCCGGAATGCGTTTTAAGGCTTGTAAATAGTCAATTTTCATTGCTGGTAAAAATAAAGATTAAGGCTGAGCTTTTGGTAAACGGTTTGCTGAAATCTGACGAGTAATTTGCTGTGCAATGTCATCGATCACAATACGTTGCAAATAAGATTCTTGCTGATTTTCGGTGTTAACCGTTGCAAGATCATATTGGTAACTACGAGATGCAGTTAATGAACGTGGTTCAGTAATTTTATTACCCTGACGGTCTTCAATCTGGAAGGTTACGGTTAAGCGTAATAATACTTCCGTTAGTTTTCCATTTAAAAGCTGACGACGTGGTGTGTACTCTAAAACACGGAGTACGTAGGCATCATTATCATTGCTGAATTGAACACCATTTGCAGCTAAATAAACTTTTAACTGGGTTTCTAAATCATCAGTTTTAGCTGGTAACTCAAGGCTTAATTTTTTATAAACAAGCGGAGTTGCAGTCGGGTTGGTTCCTTTTAAATGAAATCCACACCCGACTAAGCCTGCACTAAGGCCTAAGGTCAAAACAACAGCGGCTAAACGTTTGGCAAAGTGCATGCTTGATCCTCTCATTAATAACTTTAATTAAACCACGAGGTTAACTAATTTATTTGGAACCACAATTTCTTTCTTTGTTGGTCCTGTTAAGAATTGTTGAACTTCTGGAAGAGCTTTAGCTTGAGCTAATAGATCTTCTTTAGAAATATCAACCGAAACTTCAAGTTTACCGCGAAGTTTACCGTTAACCTGTACAACAATCGTTTGTGTATTACGAGTTAATGCAGAAGCATCGACTTCAGGGAATGTCGCTTCTGTTACATCTGTACCAAACTGAGCCAATAATGTTTGACTTAAATGTGGTGCAAATGGAGCAAGTAAAGTTAACAGTGTGGTGATCGCTTCACGTTCTACAGCAACGTCATTATCATCTTTTGCTTCAAACTTGTTGCTCGCATTTAACAATTCCATCAAAGCAGCAATCGCAGTATTGAATGCATGACGACGTTCGATATCATCACTTACTTTTTGAATAGTTTCGTGTGTTTTGCGACGTAAATCTTGAGCGTCTTTAGACAAGTTAGCTGCATCAATCGTAGAAGCTTGGGTGCCCTTTTCAAGGAAGCTCGCTACAAGGCGCCACACACGTTTTAAGAAACGGTTTGCACCTTCAACACCTGCATCAGACCATTCTAAAGATTGATCTGGTGGAGCAGCGAACATCATAAATACACGTGCTGTATCTGCGCCGTATTGATCAATAATCGCTTGTGGGTCGATACCGTTGTTTTTCGACTTAGACATTTTTTCTTGTCCGCCGATCACAACTTCTTGACCGTCACCTGAATATTTTGCAGAAAGAATACGACCTTTTTCATCGCGTTCTAATTCGATATCAGCAGGGTTAAACCAAGTCTTCTTACCATTTTCTGCTTCACGATAGAATGTATCCGCAAGCACCATGCCTTGAGTTAACAAGTTGGTAAATGGTTCATTACCTTGTACTACACCTTCATCACGCATTAATTTGTGGAAGAAACGTGCATAAAGTAAGTGAAGAATCGCGTGTTCAACACCACCAATATATTGGTTTACAGGAAGCCAGTTTTGAGCAGCTTCAGGTTTCACCATTCCGCCAGTGAAGTCTGGAGACGCATAGCGTGCGTAGTACCAAGATGACTCTACAAATGTATCCAATGTATCTGTTTCACGGCGTGCATCGCCACCACAACAAGGACATTTCGTTTCATAGAATTCAGGCATTTTATTAAGCGGGTTACCTGAACCATCTGGAACAACGTCAGTTGGTAATACAACTGGAAGCTGGTCTTCTGGAACTGTGACTTGACCACAAGTATCACAGTTAATCATTGGAATTGGACAACCCCAGTAACGTTGACGAGAAACACCCCAGTCACGTAAACGGAATTGAACTTTAGAATTTGCTAAACCTTGTGGTTCTAATTTTGCAAGGAATGCATCAAATGCAGCTTGGAATTCTAAACCATCAAACTCACCAGAGTTAACAAGTTTACCTTCTTTAGAACCGTACCATTCTTGCCACTCAATTGCAGAGTAGTCTGCATCGTCACCGCCTTTGGCATCAATTACTTGCTTAATAGGCAAGTTGAACTTGTTGGCAAATTCGAAGTCACGTTCGTCATGCGCTGGTACAGCCATCACTGCGCCAGAACCGTAAGACATTAATACGTAGTTTGCGATCCAGACAGGAAGCTCTTCACCAGTTACAGGATGCTTTACAAACAAACCTGTCGCCATGCCTTTTTTCTCGGCTGTTGCCAAGTCCGCTTCTGCAACTGAACCCATGCGGCACTCTTCAATGAATGCAGCCAATTCAGGGTTCTTTTCAGCCGCTTTAAGCGCAAGAGGGTGTTCTGCTGCAACGGCAACATATGTCACGCCCATAAGCGTGTCAGCACGTGTTGTATAAACAGTTAAGCCATCAGCATAAATTTCGGTATTGGCAGATGGGAAAGTAATTTCCATGCCTGTAGAGCGACCAATCCAGTTACGTTGCATGGTCAACACTTGTTGAGGCCAGCCGTCTTGTAGGGTGTCTAGGTCGTCTAATAATTCTTGTGCATAGTCAGTAATACGGAAGTAGTACATTGGAATATCGCGTTTTTCAACCAATGCACCAGAACGCCATCCGCGACCATTTTCAACTTGTTCGTTTGCTAAAACAGTTTGGTCAACTGGATCCCAGTTTACTGTTGAAAGTTTACGGTAGATCAGGCCTTTTTTATAAAGCTGAACAAATAACCATTGTTCCCAGTGATAATACTCTGGTGTACAAGTTGCAAATTCACGATCCCAATCTACAGATAGACCTAATTTTTTTAATTGGTCACGCATGTACGCAATGTTTTCAAATGTCCATTTTGCCGGAGCAACTTTATGGGCAATTGCTGCGTTTTCTGCAGGTAAACCGAATGCATCCCAACCCATAGGTTGTAATACAGTTTCACCTTTTAAACGATAGAAACGGCTAATCACATCGCCAATTGTATAGTTACGCACATGCCCCATATGCAGCTTGCCGCTTGGGTAAGGAAACATTGACAGGATGTAACGATGTTTACCTTCGACAGTGTCGGCAACTTTAAAGACTTTACGATTTTCCCAATCTTGTTGAACTGATGGTTCAATCGTGTTTGCTTGATATTCGGGGTCAATGTGAGAAATAGTCATAGACGTAAGCTATACAACAAAAATTGATATTAAAGATTGTTGCACAGCATAGCGCAAAATCGACAAAAATGCAGTTTTGGGATGGATTTATTTTCCGTTAAAAATTAAACAAGAATAAACCTAAAAAAAGCGGGGTAATCATAAAAAAAGAAAAGTGGAAAAATCAAATAAGATGAAAAAATAGCCAGTTAAAAAATAATCATAGAAAAGTGTTTCTTTAATCTTGACTTTAGTGAATTAAACAACAAAAATGCTTCCTTTAGTTTTATATGCGATTATTTGATCACCCTTCGAATAACCGTCATGTTTTGTAATAGACATTCTCTCTAGCCGAGAGATTGATTTTACTTAAAGTATGTATATCCAGACATGCTTTATTAATGTTAAAAAAGCTTATACGGCTGAAAAACAGAAATTTTTCTATTGCAACGAAAACTAGACAATATGTGTGCTATAACAGTGCAGACAATTCAATGAATGAAACACTATTTGTGCCTTCCATAAATAGTGATAAAGATTTTAGGGTGAATCACGTTGGAACTTTTATCTGGTGGTGAAATGCTCGTTCGTGCTCTTGCGGACGAAGGCGTTGAACATGTTTTTGGTTATCCAGGCGGCGCTGTATTACATATTTATGATGCGCTATTTCAACAAGACAAAATCAATCATTACCTCGTACGTCATGAACAAGCTGCTGGTCATATGGCAGATGCTTACTCGCGTGCTACAGGTAAGACTGGCGTAGTACTGGTCACTTCTGGACCTGGCGCAACTAATACTGTGACTCCAATTGCAACAGCTTATATGGACTCAATCCCAATGGTGATTTTGTCTGGCCAGGTTGCATCACATCTTATTGGTGAAGACGCTTTCCAAGAAACTGATATGGTAGGTATTTCACGTCCTATCGTGAAACACAGCTTCCAAGTTCGTCATGCAAGCGAAATTCCTGCAATTATCAAAAAAGCATTTTATATCGCAGCAAGTGGTCGCCCTGGTCCAGTTGTAGTCGATATTCCTAAAGATGCGACAAATCCTGCAGAAAAATTTGCGTACGAATATCCTGAAAAAGTGAAGATGCGTTCTTATCAGCCACCTTCACGTGGTCATTCTGGCCAAATTCGTAAAGCAATTGATGAGCTTTTAAGTGCAAAACGCCCTGTAATTTATACGGGTGGTGGTGTTGTTCAAGGTAATGCATCAGCATTATTGACTGAACTCGCACATTTACTAGGTTATCCAGTAACTAACACACTTATGGGCCTTGGTGGCTTCCCTGGTGATGATCCACAATTCGTGGGTATGTTAGGTATGCACGGTACTTATGAAGCAAATATGGCGATGCATAATGCTGACGTCATTCTTGCAATTGGTGCGCGTTTTGATGACCGAGTAACCAATAACCCAGCAAAATTCTGTGTGAATGCTAAAGTTATTCATATTGATATTGATCCGGCGAGCATTTCAAAAACAATTATGGCGCACATTCCAATTGTAGGGGCAGTTGAGCCTGTACTTCAGGAAATGTTGACGCAATTGAAACAATTAAATGTGTCTAAGCCAAACCCTGAAGCAATTGCTGCGTGGTGGGATCAAATTAATGAATGGCGTAAAGTTCATGGTTTAAAGTTTGAAACCCCGACCGATGGCACAATGAAGCCACAGCAAGTTGTTGAAGCTTTATATAAAGTCACTAACGGTGACGCCATCATCACTTCAGATGTGGGCCAACACCAAATGTTTGGTGCGTTGTATTACAAATACAAACGTCCACGTCAATGGATTAACTCAGGCGGATTGGGCACCATGGGCGTAGGTTTACCTTATGCAATGGCTGCGAAGCTCGCTTTCCCAGATCAACAAGTTGTTTGTATTACTGGTGAAGCTTCAATTCAAATGTGTATTCAAGAGCTTTCAACGTGTAAGCAATATGGCATGAATGTGAAGATCTTGTGCTTGAATAACCGTGCTTTAGGTATGGTGAAGCAGTGGCAAGATATGAACTATGAGGGCCGTCACTCAAGCTCATACGTTGAATCATTGCCTGATTTTGGCAAGTTAATGGAAGCTTATGGTCACGTTGGTATCCAGATTGATCATGCTAATGAACTAGAGTCGAAGCTTGCTGAAGCAATGGCGATTAATGATAAATGTGTATTCATTAATGTCATGGTTGATCGCACGGAACATGTTTATCCAATGCTGATCGCAGGTCAGTCTATGAAGGATATGTGGTTAGGTAAAGGGGAGCGTACATAATGAGACATATTATTTCTGTACTCGTTGAAAACGAAGCTGGTGCGCTTTCTCGCCTTGTTGGTTTATTTAGCCAACGTGGATATAACATTGAAACACTGAATGTTGCGCCAACCGAAGACCCAACTTTGTCACGCTTAACATTAACAACTTATGGTGATGACCATAAGATTGAACAGATTACAAAGCAGCTCAATAAACTTGTTGAAGTTGTAAAAGTAGTTGATTTATCAGAAGGTTCACACATTGAGCGTGAACTGATGCTGATTAAAGTAAAAGCGTTAGGTGCTTCACGTGCTGAAATTAAGCGAACGGCGGATATTTTCCGTGCGCAGATTGTAGACGTGACACCAACTACCTATACCATTCAAATAGCAGGGACAACTGAAAAATTAGATGGTTTTATCGATGCGCTTGCAGAAAACACTATTCTAGAAGTCGTTCGTTCAGGTGTATCTGGTATCGCCCGTGGCGAAAAAGTATTAGCCATTTAATTTTTTAAAAAGTATTTTAGCGGAGAACACAAATGCAAATTTTTTACGATAAAGACTGTGACTTATCAATCATCCAAGGCAAGAAAGTAGCGATTATTGGTTACGGTTCTCAAGGTCATGCTCATGCACTTAACCTTAAAGACTCAGGCGTAGACGTAACTGTAGGTTTACGTGCAGATTCAGCTTCTTGGAAGAAAGCTGAAAATGCAGGTCTTAAAGTTGCAGAAGTTCCTGCTGCTGTTAAGCAAGCTGACCTCGTAATGATTTTGACTCCAGATGAATTCCAATCACAACTTTACCGTGACGTGATTGAGCCAAACATCAAAGAAGGCGCGACTCTTGCATTTGCTCATGGTTTCTCTGTTCTTTACAACCAAGTTGTTCCACGTAAAGATTTAGACGTAATCATGGTTGCTCCAAAAGCACCTGGTCACACTGTACGTTCAGAGTTCCAACGTGGTTCAGGTGTTCCTGACCTAATCGCAATTCACCAAGATGCTTCTGGTAATGCACGTAACGTTGCTCTTTCTTATGCTTCTGGCGTAGGCGGCGGCCGTACAGGTATTATCGAAACTTCATTCCGTGAAGAAACTGAAACTGACTTATTCGGTGAGCAAGCAGTTCTTTGTGGTGGTGCGGTTGAATTAGTGAAAATGGGCTTCGAAACTTTAGTTGAAGCTGGTTATGCACCAGAAATGGCTTACTTCGAATGTTTACACGAACTTAAATTGATCGTTGACTTAATGTTCGAGGGTGGTATCGCTGACATGAACTACTCAGTATCTAACAATGCTGAGTACGGCGAATATGTAACTGGTGTTGAAGTAATCAACGAACAATCTCGTGAAGCAATGCGTAATGCATTGAAACGTATTCAATCTGGTGAGTACGCTAAGATGTTCATTCAAGAAGGTGCGTTAAACTACCCATCTATGACTGCTCGTCGTCGTCAAAATGCTGCACATGGTATTGAAGTAACTGGTAATAAGTTGCGTGCAATGATGCCATGGATTCAAGCAAACAAAATCGTAGACAAAGAAAAGAACTAATTTTCTTTATCTAACGCTTTAAAAGAACCCTGCTTTAAGCAGGGTTCTTTATTTATACTATTTTATTTGAATGCGAAAATTGCGATTAGGTCAACTTGACTAGATTAAATAAATTCTATATTTTTCATATAATTGGCTGCTTAATTTTTATTTACTTTATTGATTTATAAAGTAAAAAATACTTGACCAAAAGATAGATAATGTTATTGTTTATAACTGACTGAATAAGTCAAATTTACTAAAATTTCTTTAACATGTTTAATTGTATTTTGGGCAATGAGTTGAACAAAATAAAAAAAAGTATTGAATAATCATGGAAGTCCAATATGGGTCATGTTGATTACGATAGCACATTGATCGTCGGCTCTTTTATTGCAGCTGGCTTCATTTGTTATATTGTAATTTCCATGGAGCAGCTAATATTCAAGCAAGTCTATAAGAAATTTGAGTCCTTAATTTTATTTATTAATGGATTGCTACTCGCCTTAGCAATTAGCATCGTCCATATTGTTGGTATACAAGCTTATCATCTGTTTGATACTGCTCACTCTAATATTCCTTTAATTGCAATTTCTTATGCCATTAGTGCATTGTTATCTTGCATTGCGATGTGGTTGACTTCGCGTTTTACGCTCCCTTTATTTAGACTCATTTTGAGCTCGATTATTATGGGAATCGGAATTTCAGCTTCATATTACATTAGCATGTTGGGCTGGAATATTAATGTTTATAAAAAAGATTACACTTCGTTTTTACTTTTATTTTCTGTATTAATTGCAATGAGTGGTTCAGGGCTAGCGTTTTTACTCGCCTATAAATTAAAAGACACTGAACGATATCGCTTAACTTTAAAAATCGCATTTTCGGTTATGATGACCTTAAGTATTATGGGGATGCACTACACAGCGCTTATTGCGACGAATATTACTGATAAATTTATTAGCCAATATCAGGCTGAGCATGACTTATTATTATTTACAATTATTCTAGTCACCTGTTTGGTACTCGTAGCAAGTTTTATTGTTGCAATGTTAGAGCAACGCCTTACTCAACAGAATTTAGAGCTGCGTAAGGCAAATAAAGAATTAGCTAACTTATCTATACAAGACAATTTAACCAAATTACCTAACCGCCTTTATTTAGTGGATTATGCTGAAGTATTACTTTCAGATCATCGATACAAAGACCAGAAAATTGCTTTCTTATATATTGATTTAGACCGATTTAAATCGGTGAATGATGCATTTGGACATCATGTGGGTGATCAATTACTTATTCAGATGGCGAACCGCTTACATTGGCAACTCAATGAGAAGTGCAAACTACTTAGAATTGGCGGTGATGAGTTTTTACTTATTGCTGAAAATACAAATGCCGATGAAGCAGTTATTTTGGCTGAGAAAGTTTTACAGCTGATTCAAGAGAGTTATCAGATTTCTGGTAAAGAAATTAATATCTCTGCAAGCTTAGGAGTGGCACTATTTCCTGAGCATGGACAAAATGTTCAGGACTTACTCATGAATGCTGATGCCGCGATGCTCATGTCTAAAGAACAAGGCCGAAATACTTACACCATCTTTAGTTATTCAACCCATCAACAAGAAACGAGAAGTCAGTCAAAACTGATCAATGATCTTTATAAGGCCGTAGAAGAAAAGCAGTTCATCCTATATTACCAACCAAAATTTAATACGAACCTTGAGGTCTGTGGCGTTGAAGCATTAATCCGTTGGAATCATCCAGCTTTAGGAATACTCACACCGCATATGTTCATAGAAGGTGCAGAAAAAACGGGTTTGATCATTCCCATGGGATATTGGGCACTTGAGCAAGCTTGCCTGCAAATTCAAGAGTGGGAACGCAGTAACACCCCATTTTATCCAGTCGCAGTAAACCTATCTGCACTACAGTTCGAAAATAAAAAATTATTTAGTACACTCGAAGCATTATTGAAAAAATATCAAATTCAACCTCATCACTTAATTGTTGAGATTACTGAATCAACTGCAATGCGACATATCGATTTAAGTATTCGTGCTTGTGAGCGACTACGTGATATGGGCATTCGAGTCGCAATTGATGATTTTGGAACAGGCCATTCAAGCTTTTTATATTTAAAAGATTTACCTGTAGATGAATTGAAAATTGATCGTGGTTTTATCGTTGACTTAAAACCAGGCTCAAAAGAAGAAGTTATATTAGAAAGTATAATACATTTAGCTAAAAAGTTAGGTTTAACCGTAACAGCGGAAGGGGTGGAAACTCAACAGCAAGTTGAGATTTTAACCCGTTTGGGTTGTCAGCAATTTCAGGGTTATTTATTAGGAATGCCTGTTCACGTCGATCAACTGATTGAATCTCAAGGCGCTCACTTCGCTTAATCTTTTCTATATCGATTTTTTAAACTTAACATTTCCTTTTAATTTTATCTTTAAAGAACAATTAATTAAAATAAATTTATCTGCTAAAACACACCTATATATTTGTAGTAGTGAATAGTATTAGCTTCTCAGTTAGTTGAGTATTTTACATATAATAATTTATAAATATATACTGTAAGTATAAAGTAATTCTAATAAATTTATGTTTATATTTTATAAAATATAAGGGGTTAAAAGGGTTGTTATAAAATATTGTGAAGTTTATATAATAATTAGAATTAATGAAGATAGAACTAAATAAAAATATTAATTTTTAGGGAGTGAATAGATTTTGGGTGGAGTTAGAGAGTAGACTCCACCGAACAAAAAATAACTTCTATCTTTATTAAAATATAAAAACTTAATTAATTTATAAATTAAATAGTTGCATACTCTTGAACTGTTTCTAATTCAATAATTTTGTTTATATAAGACCACGTTTGTTCTGGGTTAATCTTTCCTTTATTTATAGTGCCATCAATAATGATTCCATCTACAATGTTAAGAAAGAGGCCTGTTAGGATTTTTGTGTTTTCTACTTCTAACTCTGAAAGAGCTGAGAAAACTAATGAGTAAATCCACTCCCGATACTCATTAATTTGATGCTTAATAGAAGGGTACAATTGCATGACTTCGATGGTCGCTTTTTTAAATAAGCAGCCATTAAAGTCATCTGTATTAATCCAGTCGATATACCAATGAAATATCTTTTTTAATTTAATCAATGGGTTGTTGATGTTTTTTATTTTTTCCAATATTGAATATTGGATCTCTAAATTTCTTTTATAAAGACATTCTTCAATTAAGGCTTCTTTAGAAGAAAAGTATTTATAAAAAGTCATTTTTGCAACATTTGACTCAGCAATAATGCGATCAACACCAATAGAAGTATAGCTTTTTTGGTTAAAGAGGGATGTTGCAGTTGTTATAATAGTTTCTCTTTTTGTCATCGGGTTCCCCGTTGCGGATATTTTTTGATTAACTTTGCTATTGTAAAGTGTATAAGCTTAAATAAAACTTATTTTATAGTATTTAAAAAATTATATTTATTCAATAGCTTGGTTAATTTAAAAAACAACATATTATATATTTAATTGGCAATAGTTTACTTTTTTAAATATTATTAATTAATCCGTTGATTTGTTGAGATAATACACATAGTATCAACTTGTTAAGTATGGGTGTGCGGAATTTATTTTAGCAATTGAATGCAAAATTGTAATAAAGAGAGAGCCTGTAACTTAACTATAAGAAAAACTTTTTACAGAGAATGATTATGTTAAAAAAATTTGAAGACTTTAATAATCCAAGAGAAAAAGCATTGCAGGGGATGAGAAATAGTATTCCTGCAAAACAATGGGATGAAAATTTACAATTTCTTAAACAGTTAAGAAACACGATTGCAGAGTTACCAGTTTGCAACCATCCTGCTATTGAACTGTTAAACGGTGGATATCTTGATAAACAACGTTTGACTCTTATTCATTTAGAATATCGTCATGCGATTGTACAAATTTTTACTGATGCTTTATTAAAGGCTCAATTTTTAACAAAACAATTGGAACCTAAACTCCACTCTGGGGCAAAGATGTATCCACGGGTATTATTAAGTTTAAATATACTTGATGAGTTTGGTTTTCGCCCTGGTTTAGATAAAGATAATTACT
Organism: Acinetobacter sp. JADD-222; assembly: GCF_049310645.1. Classification (NCBI taxonomy): domain Bacteria; kingdom Pseudomonadati; phylum Pseudomonadota; class Gammaproteobacteria; order Moraxellales; family Moraxellaceae; genus Acinetobacter; species Acinetobacter sp. JADD-222. The sequence goes on from NZ_JBMOWI010000002.1 coordinate 274,208, forward strand.
ATCTGGGTAATCCTGAATATGCTCATTATCCTTTATATGAAGATTTACTTAATGATTATGGTTTAACGGAGCTTGACCGTCGTAATTATAAACCATCAAAATTTGCAGATCAGGTTAAATCATTTTTAGAATCTTCTTATGATAGTTATATTAACGTCGTGGCATTATTAGCTGTTGCAGAGGAGGAAGTCATTCTTTTTAGTCCTCCATTACGTCAAGCAACCAAATTCGTAAATATCGATGTTGAAGGTGGTGGTTACTACCATGTACATGGTGTATCTACGGATGAAACGGCTGAAGCTGCTGATGATGACCATCAAGACGACTTGTGGTTTGCATTAGCACAAGCGATTACTCCAAGTGACTATGAAAGTTTAACCAAATTATGTCTTGATTATTGTGCATTGTGGACTGAATTTTGGGATGCCCAAATTGCCGATGTTCAATTTATTGATGAAAAGAAATTGGCATAAGTTTCTAAGTTTATTCATAAAAAGCCTGTTTATGTTGAACAGGCTTTTTTAATGGTGAATGCTATGAGTTCTTTAGGGCTTCACGAAAAATATTCCCGACATGAAAACACGGGCAGACAACTCAACAATCTCTAAACAGTACCTATAAATCTGCTACAATTACGCCAATTTTTATTTTGATCGACTTTAGATCTTTGGCACTGCAATCTCCGCAGTAGGTGTATTTCATGAGTTTTAAAGATGAGTTAGCGGCACAGGTCGCTCAACGACGCACATTTGCTATTATTTCCCACCCAAATATTTGATATCTATTCAAGCCCATTCAACCTATTTCAAATATAATAATAAAATCATTGTAAGTACTGTAAAAATATAAAAATATTGCTATTCTTTATCTGATATATCTTTCAACCCCGTTCAATGGATTTCAAGTCTAGTCAGTATGTTTGTGTACATATGTGTGTACATATTTTCTAGAATTAGCTACTTGAAAAAAAATATGTACACAGGTGGAGTAAAATGCCTTTAACAGATACTTGGCTTAAGAAGAATCTAGATCGTGAACGTTCAGCTATACATACAGAGCCTGATCAAGATGGATTGAGCGTTCGTGTATCGCAAAAAGGAAAGCTCACTTTTCAGATGCGTTTTCGATATAACGATAAGCAAGCTCGTTTAGACTTGGGAACCTATCCAAATATGAGCCTTAAAGAAGCTCGTATTGAATTGCAGAAAATGAAAGCAATTTTAGAAAAGGGACATGACCCACGTATTCATAAAAAAGTAGAACTTCACAAGATCACAGAGGCTATAACTTTTGAAGCGTTATTTCGTGAGTGGCATGCGAAATATAGTATTCCTAATAAAAAGAATGCAGATCAATATTTGAGATCATTTGAACTTTATGTTTTCCCAAAGTTAGGTGGCATACCTGCTGAGCAAATCACATTACATATGTGGTTAGATTTACTAGAAGAGCAATTTAAACAGTCGCCATCGATAACTGATCGCATTCTTACGAATACAAAGCAGTGTTTGGATTGGGGGATCAATCGAAAATTAATTGAGCAAAACCCTATAAGACATATCACTGGAAAACGTGACTTGAATATTAAGAAAAATAAAACTGTTCGAGTATTACAAGATGATGAGTTGTCTTTAATTTTTAAAATTTGTGATGAGTCTAGAACATCATTAAGGAATGTTTTATTTCTCAAGTTATGTTTGTTTTATGGTAATCGATATAGTGAGTTGAGGCTTGCACGGAAATCAGATTTTGATTTTAGTAAAAATACATGGACAGTACCGTATGAAAATCATAAGACAGGAGAAAGTAAAGGGGACATTGTTCGACCTATTATTGATGAGATCAAACCGTGGCTTCAGTCTGCAATGGATTTGAGTAATTCTGAATACATTTTCCCACATGAAAATGGCAAAGAGCCAATGGGGCGTAGTGGGCCAACAGATACCCCTTATAACTTCATGCAATTTGCAAGGAAGAATTATAAATTTGAAATGGATCATTGGTCTATGCATGATTTACGGCGTACAGCAAGGACAAATTTCAGTGCGTTTACGAGTAGGGATGTTGCGGAACTGATGGTTGGTCATGTGATGCCTGGGGAACAGGGGACATATGACTATTATGATTATCAAAAAGAGATGTCGAAAGCTTATAAAAAATGGTGGAAAAAGTTAAGTAATCTGTCTAGCTAGACAGATTACTCATTTGGTTGTTATTGAAATATTTGAGTAGCCATTCATTAAACATTTCTTCATCCCAAAGACTAGAAGAGCCAGCACATTTTTTAATAGGTTGTGGCATCGGTTGTTCGAACATTTTTTGATTAGGTTGTTGGTAACGCCATAATGTTGAAGGAGAGCAATTTTTAAGTTTGTGGCGAATTTCTTTAGATGTTAAGTAGCCCATACCTTTGATCCTTTTGTAGTAATAACAATTAGATGAAAGAACTAATTTCCAGCTTTAAATACAGGTCAGAGAGCAACGCGTATTTTTAAGTCATTAGTTCTGTTTGTTGATGAGGTCACTATAAAATTTAGAAAAGGATTAAAGTAGATCAGTACTCATGTATAAAAAAAATTTAGCATTATCAGGTTATAATGTTTTGTTAAATAAAGGATTAAAAAATTATGGAATCAAAAATAACTTCAGATTTAGCATTACTTGAACAAAACATTGTTGAAAATTTCTGTTACTACTATCAGTGTGATTTGGTGGCAGAGTTTGGGAATCCATTATATGCAGCTATGAAAGAAAAAATTATGCTTCGAATGAAAGATAATGATTTTTCACTCAGTGAGCAAGCCTTAAGTCTGATAGAGGCGAGTGGCGATCTTAAATCAATTCCTTTTAAGCCTACTCAAATTTTTGAACTTCTTACTCAGATCAATAGCTTAAGACAAGGGATGGATCAGTTAAAAAAGACGCTCCAAAAAAATCATTATTCAAACATTTTAATGGCGTATGTGGATGCATTGGGTGGAGAGCTATATTTAATCTATAACTCGACGCTTGAAAGACAAGCCAAAGCAGTAAGGGCAGCGATGGCAAGTCACACTAAAAATTTATACCCAAGACGTGAAATAATACTTAGCGTTTTACGTGAGCAACTTGCTCAACGTGGGCATAAATGGGATAGCCTGAATCAGGCGGTCACTTCAATAATTCCTATATTAATAAAAGAGTTTGAAAAATATGATCTCATTTGGATCAAATCTCAAATGAACTTGATGCAAGCGGAGCTTCAAAAACTTGAACAAGAAGATACGCTCAAGTCTGAACCACTTTTAGATAATTCAATAAAACGTAAAAAAGTAACATCTGCTGTAAGAGCTAAAAAGATCGATAAAATTCAAACTGAAATTAAAAAATTAGACAGTATTCTTCATTCAAAAAATCCTTCATTCATGCTTAAGCATTTGAATTACAAAATACCATATAACAACACCGTGTATTTGGATGAAACGATCATTCATTGGCTGAGGGAACAGCCTGAAATATTGAAGGAAATATTGAATCCAATTTAAGCTTATTTGTTGGTGAATAGTTTTATTGGGTTTGTAAGGTACTCTGGCACAGCTCTCTGTTTGTTATCAGTTTTTTCTTCTATGCCATCATGAATAATTTCTCCTTGTTTAGTAAATCCTGAAGGTCGTGGATAAATAGGTGGGTAATCGTTTTCAGAAATAGGCGCAAGAGTTGTATGAAGGGGATTTGTGGTTTCTGATTTGAGTTCCAGTGTCGCTTTTATGCGGAGAAGGTTGTTATTAAAATCAGATTGTAAATTCGATTTTATTATCCTACGAGAGTTCTCCTTTTCTTCGTCACTTTGAGAAGCATAAATTTGGTCAAGGTCATCTTCATTCGGAAATTGGTTTTCTAGGACTTCCAATTTTTGCTGGGTTGAAACCCATTGGCTGAATAAGTAATCCTGAATTTTCTGATTGAGTGCATGTGCTGTCTCAAGCTCTAATTTGTGCTTACTATTTAGATACGCTTCAAAATCTCGCAGTTTTTGAATTTGTTCCTGTAATTTATTAATTTGAATTTGTTGCTTTAATTTGTCTTCATCAAAACTATTAATGACATGTTCAAGTGTCCCTGAAGCACTGCTATGTTCAAGCTTTTTTTTGATTTGTTCAAGCTTGGATGTTGAGCTTTTACTTATTCTTGCCTGAATACGGCTTTTGTGCTGTTTAGAGGTTTGGTGCTTGTGCTCCCTAAATTTTTTACGAATGGTTTCATAGAAATCTTTAGATGCGGCGACAAATTCTTTTGTCGAAAGTATGGCTTGTTCTTGATCATAACCGAATAGGATTTGGGGTTGGGATATAGACACTGTAAATTGTTTTGGGATTAATTTGCTCCATGCATCTTTATTTTTTTGGATGAAATCTTCCTTAGCTTTACTGTCTTTCTTCATCCAATTTTCAAAATGTTCGTATGGTCTTGTCATGATGAGCATTTCTTATGAAATTAATAACAGGAATAATATTAACTTATTAGTAAGTTAATGTTAACTATAATGTTAAATTAATATTTACTAAATTTTAATGGTTGCGTATATGAGTTTTATCATCCATATTTGTGAAATTACAAGTGGGTAGTGTTCGATAGCTTCATGGAAGATAGATTTTTACTTTTTTTACTTGCTCATGAATTTTCTCCTATTACTTTGAGCCCAACAGCACGATGGTTGTTACTCCAAATAATTCAAATGTATGGAGGGCAAGAATTTTGTTTAACATCTGCAATGAGTGCAAAGAAGTTTGTATTTCATGATAAAAAATTGCAGACAACGCTGAATGAGTTACAAGAGCATCAAATAATTGTTAGAGGAATTGATGAAAAATCTTGCAAAGAATTTGTAAGAATAGATATTGAAATGTTTGGTCTTTGGGGGAGTGTAAAAACGATAGGTGATTTTGAGAAAGAGCGATGGTTCTCTAAGATGATGAATCATGAACTTCCGCTGAAGGCTCTTTTTTTTCACCTTGTCGATACCAAATTAAATGACTTTTATGTACATCACTTACAACATACTAAACCGATATTATTTGGAAAAATAGATTTCAAAACGGCATTGGTATTAATGGTATTGGTTAGACATAGTAATCAATTTGGAATTACCAATAAATGCGGAATTCATAAATTAAAGCATAAAACAGGACTGTCTAAAGATGCGATCTTTCGGTGTATCAAAAAATTAAAGCAACAGGGACTCATTCGTACACGAGTCGATGGGACTCAATCAAGCAAGATTATCAGTCGAATGAATCCATTTTACGCACTCAACTTATCGCATGAGCTTTGGGGGGATAAAGCTCGATATGGTCGATTTTATATTGAGAAAAGTAAACCCACTCAGCTTTTTGAAGTACAACGGGTAGGTCGTTTACTTCAGTTGTTTGAAACCTTTAATAGAGAATTGGACTATTATTTAAATTTTAGACAAGATCCACATTCAGCATATATCAGTTTGATACAGCATGAACCTAGAATCTTGAGTGATCGCTTATGCCAGCGAACGGTATTCAATTTTGAAAATTCATCCAGAATGGCTCAGGATGATTTAGAAAAGAAGCTTGTTCTTAATTTATTGAGTGGTTACTTTGAATTAAAAAAGCACCCTGTAGCTAAGAAGTGGTTGAAAGAAGTCATAAGTTATAATGAGTTGGACACCAAGTCGAATAATTTTGCTAACGCTTTAATGGCTTGCGCATTATTTCAGTGTTATTTGGAGCAGTGGAGTTTAGAGTTATATTCCTCCTCAACTAGATTGAAGCAATTATTACTAAATTTTGATGTTGTAGAAGTATATGATCTCAAGAGGCTTGAAAAAAACCTTAAGCTAAGTTCTTTGCTTCAGATAAATGATCGCGATTTGAGTAGATTCTTCGAACAAGAAATTCAAAGTGTTACCTTCTTAATTAGTTTTTTACTGACATTGATTGCAAACAATAAGCTTTATCCGTTCCTTGCTAAGCAAAGTAATATTAAGCAGTTGAAGCCTTTCAGTATTATGCCTCGTTCATATCATCAACAAATATATAGCTGCATTTTTATGATTGATCCAACCCTACGAGCAAATGAGTTTTACTTATTGGATGAAACAGATGAGGACTTTTCCGAGAGTCAACAACACAAAAATCGTGATTCAAATTTCAGTTCTTTTGACTCACCAAGTTTACAGCAATTACAAGATTTTGGTTTGCTTCCTGTGGAATGTAGGGAGGTAGATTGCTTAGTTAATATTTAACTATATTGGCGTAACTTTAGCCTAAGCAAATTTCGATGTATATTAGGATACATCGATGGTTAGCATCATATGGTTCAATGATCTTACCGAGGCAATAGCTTAAGGTACTTAACAGGTATCTTATATAATTATCTATAAGTAATATATTAATAATATAAACAATATCTTATCTAGTTGAGTAAGTACAATGAGTTGCTTAGTTCAGTATAGCCCATACTCAAATGGGCTATACAACGTATAGATTCCAATGAGTTAAAACATTCTGAATTAACCCTATAGTATGTTCCAAAGTCTTAAAGCATATTCAGCTGAGCAGGATGACCACAACATCCTGCTTTAGAATCATTGTCAGTAAAATTTTACATCTCACTCTTAGATATGAAGCTTATATTTCAAGAGAAAACCAATGTCCCCAAATATTCCATTAGCCAATGAATCTTCCATTCTTATCTCAATCGAAGATTTTATGATTAGTACATGCCATGAGCAATTCATTGATGATCATGATGAGTTCAAACGAGAATTATTAGAAGCGGTAGTGCTGTTTAAGCAGATTTATAGATTTGATCTGAGCTATTCCAAAATCATACAAGTTTTTACAAGGGTGATTATCCTTGTCGATTACATCATGGAAAAACTGGATTTTCAGATTTATGAAGATATTCTACGGTTTGAACTCAATCATATCTTTCATATCCAAGGTATGATTCAGTATGAAATGAAAAGTTCTTTTCTAGATATTCATAAATTTAAATATCAAGAACGAAAAAATCAAATTGAATTAGAACGCTATTTGAACAAAATACTCAATCATTATGCTAGGTTGGTTTTTGTACGAGTAGATGTAGGAATCTTTCAAGAACATCAAGCGAATTGGGATGTTGAGGATTTTCATAGGGCTTTGGAAATATTACGGAATAGGATGTCAAATAAAGATTCCTGCTTTCGTCATTTACAAGGGTGTGTTTGGGCATTTGAGCAAGGTGCTAAGAAGGGCTATCACTGCCATTTATTACTTATTTATGATGGCAATATGCGTGACGGCGATGAATGGTTAGGAGAGGAAGTAGGGAAGTACTGGCAACAATACATTACTAATAATCAAGGGTGTTATTTCAACTGTAACCGAAAAGAGAATAAAGAAAAGTTTGAGGTCAATGGTTTGCTTGGTATAGGAATGATTCATAGAAATCAGCAAAAACAAGTCGAGAATGCTATTCGTGCTGGTCTATATTTAGTGAATCCCAAAAAAGTAGAACAACGCTTACGTGCCAAGACATCCCCTAAAATGAGGTCATTTGGGATTAGTCAGTTTGATCTGGATTGGCGAAGAGGCATATAAAGAATAGGTCATTTTGAGAATAGAGAACACTGGTAATGCTATGTTCTCTATTTCATATTTACTGACATCAAAAAGATAAACTGACATTGCCTTGGTCGGTTGTCAACTCAGCTTCAAGCACTTGATCACCACGACATTTCAACAAGTACGATACCGTTGAGCTATAACTCATTTGCACAGGCATCTTGCTATGGAAATCTGCGGTGTAATAACCACAACGACCACGATTAATGCTCATACCTTGAAGAACAAAAGGTTGATCGTTTGTGGACTGAATCTCTAAAATATATTCAATCGCTCCTTGTACATTAAATGCAGATTGAGACTCACGACTGGTAATTTGAGCACGAACAGATAATGCAGGCTGTTCCATTTCCATGGGAATATGATTGCTATATTCAGCATTGTTTGGATTAAGATCAGACTCCATCATGGATTTGAGTGCTTCGGGATATTTATCCCAACTCTCAAGAAATGACTGAGCTTGTTTGACCGCAGCAGGCAGATACTCAGTATCATTTTCCACAATCTGAGTTAAAGCTTGTACTTTGGCTTCAACCTCATCCTTGCTATATGGGGCGTATTTGGATTGTTCATTCTGAGCAGAAGCATTGGGTGAACTAGATGCTTGATCCGTTGTACTATTCTGAGTTGGCTGATTATTCTGATTACATGCCATCAGTAAACTAGATAACATCACAGTGGAAAGTATTTTTTTCATATCTAGCTACGCCTTTACTTAGAACGCATGGTCAGAAAGCCGACCAAACATAGAATCAAAATTCCACCAACGATTTTCCCCACTGTTGGAAACATTACCGCAGGCCAAACTAAGCCTTGACCAATGTTGTAGGCAAAAGACTTGTAGTTATACTGCCCCCAAAAGTGTTGATAGATGGCAAAGAAGAAACCAATTATCAAATAGACACTAATCAAACCTGTTTTAATATTTGAATTCATTTACTTTCCCCCCATTGCATATTTTGCTAATGCAATAAAAATTCCCATTACGATCATGAAGCCAATAAATGGCAAACCTAAAAAGCAAATCACTGCAATGATGCAGATGATGCCAGCAAGTGTTCTCATGGTTATTCCTTCATGCACTGATAGGAAATATTGACCATATCTTTTTGGAAGGATTCAGTTTGCTGCAAGGTGTAGAGGTTTTCTTTAAGCCCATCTTCCCCATATTTATTTTCAAGTTTGTCGTAAATACATGAACAGGTACTGCCATCAATGCCACCTGTTTTACAACCACTAATAAACTGACGTTCGGTTTTACTGGCACAACCTGAAGCCATTAATGCAACAGAGATGAGTACAAGTGAAGTTTGAATTTTCATCATTTCCCCTAATTTTTTATTGTGTTATTTGATGTGTAATAAATTTTGCTGAATGGACTAAAGTGTAGATGCGACAAAGCTTTCCAAGGCTAGACAGCGTTTAGATTAGTCAAATAAGCAAAAATTTATGAATGCTGTTAATGCAACAGAGGAATATAAAATTGTTTCAGGGAATACAATATAGATAGGAAAAACTTAGTCATGGGTATGACTCCTTTGGCTATGAAAGAAGCTTCACCACGTTACTGCTAAATAATGGTGGCGAAACGAAAGAGGGTTAGCAGACTGATAGCCAAAGGATCAGCACACCCGAAGGTGTCCCCCTCCCGTTCCGCCGCAGAGGGGGCACGCAGGGTCGCCCACCAAAAAGATATACTTTTTAGTGTGCTTTGGCTGAACGGTCTGCTAAAACCGACTGACGATGTAGGTCAGCAGTTGAATGATAAAATTAAGGTTTCGCTGAGGCTTTGTTGCACAAACCTAGCATCAAAAGCTTATTCAGCAATATAATTTCAAAATGAATAAGCCTGCCTCTAAAATCTACCGTACAACCAATTGGTCATCCTATAACCGAGCCTTAATTAACCGAGGTAATATTTCCATTTGGCTTGATCCAAAGACTCAGTGGTATGCACAATCACAAGGCAAGCAAGGTCGAAATCAAACCTACTCCGATACAGCGATTCAATGCTGCTTAATGATCAAATTACTATTCCGACTCTCTTTACGTATGGTCACAGGTTTTGTTCAAAGTCTGATTAAACTCTCTGGATTAGATTGGACAGCTCCGGATTATTCCACCCTTTGTCGTAGACAAAAGCATATTGATATTGCGATTAGCTATCAAAAAAGTAGTGATGGACTGCATCTACTCGTAGACTCTACTGGTTTGAAGTTTCTTGGTGAAGGTGAATGGAAACGCAAGAAACATGGGGCTGAATATCGTCGCCAATGGCGTAAGCTTCACATTGCTATAGATGCTAAAACCCTGCAAATACGTGCAGTACAACTCACCACAAATAATGTCAGTGATTCTCAAGTACTCGAAGATTTACTTGCTCAAATTCCCTTGGATGAACCAATTGATTCTGTTTATACAGATGGTGCTTATGACACAAAGCACTGCCGACAAGTCATTTTAGATCGAGATGCACATGCGATCATTCCACCTAGAAAGAATGCAAAGCCTTGGAAGGATCAGCAAGCGAGGTCTATAGAGCGGAACGAATTATTAAAGACAGTCAAACGGCTAGGCAGATCGCTTTGGAAAAAGTGGTCTGGTTATCACCGTCGAAGTTTGGTTGAAACCAAGATGCATTGCATCAAATTATTAGGCGATAAATTAACAGCGCGGAGTTTTCCAAGTCAGGTGAATGAGATCCATGCACGCATGGCAGTCTTGAATAAATTCACAGAATTAGGTCGCCCTCATACCCAAGTTGTCTCTTAAATTTGAGTAGCTTAAGGGAACTCAGCCTTTCAAACCTTTATGCAACAAAGCCTTTCGCTGAGTCAATCAAGTGATATGAAAAAACAAATAAAATCAAAGGTAGAAAATGCATTTTATGTGAGGTTAGGGGTTTATTTAACAATGACAATAAATGATCGATTTATATTGAATGCTTGTGCAGGCTTGAGGTTGGTCATTGCTGGAGACATTTATATCATTGATTATGGAAGTAAAGCAGAATCCAAGAGCGCTGATTGAATTTGTATATTTCCACTTCATCATGAAGTGGAAATATATCTTGATGATGCTAAGAGGGATTAGCAGTCTATAATTTCAATTTTTTCAGGGTCATTTTGAGCTGTAATAATAAATAAATTATGATCAAACTCTGATCTGTCATTTTTAAATTTTTGTTTATATTTTAACCCCTTAGTCGTCTTAAATACCATTTCAAAACTAAAGATAGCGTCTTTATTTGCAGAAATTGTAATTGTGACTTCTCGTGTTGTGGTATTCGTTTTCAGTACAGGAATGTAAGAGGTCATATGCTCAATGTTTTGGCCTTTAATTAAAGAAATATCAATAACGGGAGAGCCGATATTAATGACTTCAAAATAGTTGTAATTTCCTGCGAATTTAAACTGGATAACAGGCATTGAATTCAGCTCATCTTTTAACTCTTGATCGCTACGTTGATTAGCTAAATTACTTTGGTTTTGATTATATTGGGTGATCAGCAAATCATACTCATTTTTAGCTGTTTCAACTAATGCTTGCTGTTCTTGTACGCTATTTCTAAGTTCTTGGGCTTGAATTTTCAAGGCGCTTGTATTGAGCATATAACCTAGAATTAATAAAATGAATCCTAATGGGGCAAATGTTCCCGCTAGAAAATCCCCAAGGGCATTGGGTTCAAGTGCTTTTATTTTATTAAAATCAACCCCAAAAAAATGATAGATACCAAAAAAGTAAGTGCCAGTGATGATAATAAAAATGACAAATTGAACTATGGGTATTTCAAGAAACTTAGTCTCTGCTGTTGAGGTATTGCTTCCTGTAGGGCTATTGCTGGTATTCATGGGAATTTTCCATCTTATTTGAAAGTTATAACTATAAATAAAAACGAGGTTGTTCAGCTTTTTTGAGTAAAGCTTGTCCTCTTGTAAGTGATGATCTCAGATCAAGTTTTGTTCGTCTGCATACAGTCATTAGAGACCATCAAAATGAGAATCTTTTGCAGTAAATTAAAGCAGTGAAAACTAGACCGACGGCTCTTTAAAAGAGCGGGAAATGACGGTAAGAGCATCAACTCTTTGAGATCATTAAAATAATAGCTTGGTCAGGGCTATATTCCAAATAATTTCATATACATAACATACTAATGAGAATCATGAAACTCTTTTGAGAGGACATGAAAATATGAAAACAGAGCCTGCCATCGAGCAGGCTTTTTTATGCCCAAAATTTAAGGAGTCGAGCCATGAGCTTGAACTGTCCCTTTTGTCATTCAACGAATGTGATATTGGTTGAAGCAAGTACACAACAATCAAATACAACCTTAACCAATTTGGTCACACCGACCACATTGGGTGCATTGGGAACCACGGTCGCAAAGTCTTTCAATCTGCCACCGATTGTCGGTGGAATTGCAGGAACAGTATTGGGTAGTGTGTTGAATTCATTCACTGAACAAAGCACACCATCACAGCAGAATTTGTGCTTTTGCCACAACTGCTACCAAAAATTTCCAACTCATTTTTTGCACTAAAGAATATTCATATCCACACAGATTCAAATTTCAGTTTAATTTAAAAGGAATACAACTATGGCACATCAACTTGAACAAATGGCTTATGTCGGTGATACCCCTTGGCATGGTCTAGGTAATCAACTAAGTCAAAACCAACCCATAGAAATCTGGGCACAGCAGGCAGGCATGGACTGGCGCATTGAATCTTCCAATGTCAGTTATATGGCGCAGAATGAACGAGGGCAAAGCATCATCATGCCTTATGAAGAACAACGTGTTTTATATCGCTCTGACACCCATGCACCGTTATCAGTCGTCAGCCAACGCTTTCAAGAAGTCCAACCACGAGAGATTTTAGAATTCTATCGTGACTTGACTGAACAATCAGGCTTTGAGCTTGAAACCGCAGGCGTGCTTAAAGGTGGTAAGAAATTCTGGGCACTAGCACGTACAGGGCAAACATCCATGTTAAAGGGCAAAGATGTCAGTAATGGCTATATGCTCTTGGCAACAGCATGTGACGGAACCCTTGCCACCACCGCACAATTTACCTCGATCCGAGTGGTGTGTAACAACACTTTAGCGATTGCATTAAAAGGACAGAACAGCAGTGCAGGTGTGATCAAAGTTCCACACAGTACTAAATTTGATGCAGATAAAGTCAAACAGCAATTGGGTATTTCAGTACGTGCATGGGATGAACACATGTATGAAATGAAGCAGCTGACACAGCGTAAGGTTAGTCAGATGGAAGCCTTTGCTTACTTTGATGCAGTATTCAATAACAGCACCATGAGCAACGTATTAGATCAGGAGGACAACATCATTCAGTTCTACCGTGATGTAGCCTTGCAAGCCCAAGCCAATGGCAAGGACAAAGCTGAACCAAATGCGAAATCGATGAGTCGAGCTATGGAAATGTTTAATGGTCAAGGACGAGGTGCGGAGCTAAGTTCAGCCAAAGGAACAGCCTATGGATTGCTGTGTTCAATCACAGAATTTATAGACCACGAACGTCGTGCCATGAGTACCGATCACCGACTTGATTCAGCTTGGTTTGGTGCTGGCGCATCGATCAAACAACGAGGATTGGAACAGGCACTTAACATGCTTGCATAGTGTGAAATATACATTTTTCAATAATGGAAAGTTAGACCTAACTAATTATTTTTAAATTAAATATTAGATTTTTAAAATTATTAAAACCATAGCTTCGGCTGTGGTTTTTTTATGCCCAATTTTTGTGATCCCCATCATTTTACATAGCAAAATAATCAGGACTTCAATATGAATACCGCAATTTTAAATCCATCTATGCAACAGGTAAGTACTCCATTTATTGCCCCAAAATTATTCACAGCTAAACGCTTGGTCAATACAAAGAATATGACTCAATCTGACTGGCTTGAAGTTCGTCGCCAAGGTATTGGCAGTAGTGATTGTGCAGCAGCCTGTGGATTGAATCCCTATATGTCGATGCTCGAACTTTGGATGATCAAGACAGGACGAGTCAAACAATCGATTGAAGATGAAAGTTCAGGTATCGCGCCACTCTATTGGGGTAAGCAGCTAGAACCATTGGTGGCTGAGTACTACAGCATGCATACCAATAACAAGGTACGCAGAATCAATGCAGTGCTTCAGCATCCAGATCCTGATAAGCATTTTATGCTTGCCAATCTGGATTACTCCGTTGTGGGTAGCAATGAAGTCCAAATTCTGGAATGCAAAACAGCAGGTGAGTACGGCGCAAAACTTTGGCGAGATGGAGTACCTTTATACGTACTGTGTCAGGTGCAGCATCAACTTGCAGTGACAGGCAAACGAGCAGCACATGTTTGTGTGCTGATCTGTGGGCATGAAACCAAAATTTTCAAAGTGACGCGCTCCGAATCCGTGATCAAACATATCATCAATGCCGAACGTTACTTCTGGGAGTGTGTGGAAAAAGATACACCACCTGATGTAGATGCCAGTGAATCGGCAGCTAAAGCCATACAGCAGCTCTATCCACAACATATTCCGTTGACTGTTGAAGACTTGAGTCATAACGAACAAGCCAATCAATTGTTTGCTCAACTGATCCAGGAAAAACTTCAGATTGAAAAACATCAAAACAACTTTGATGAAACTAAGCATCAAATCCAGATGTTGATGAGGGATGCTGAACGAGCAACCTTTGCCACTGGTTCAGTGACGTGGAAGAAATCCAAAGATTCAATCAGTTTAGACAGCAAAGCCTTACTCAAACTTCATCCTGAAATGCTTGAGCAGTTTCCACAAAGTAAAGCTGGGACGCGACGTTTTCAGATTTATACCGATGACTGAATCCATCACATCGATATTTCCAATCTTCCAAAAAGCGCAAAAACCACCCCGATCCACCGACTCCCGAAGGAGCGGTGGACTAAATGGCGGTCTTTGCATTTCATCTGATCTTTAAACGGTTTTGTATTTGCTTACATAACAAAGGGTCAACAGTAAAATTTTATTTAGAGGAAAATTATCATGATTAAAGGTTTAGCAATCACACCACCGATCCTTGGACGTATCAGTATTGGTAAAGTTGTTGAAAAGAACGGTAAACGACTGCCTGAAAAGGATGACCAATTTACCATTACCAGTCAAATCCAAAGCAAAGAGGGGTGGATCAAACATCCGCTTGATGAGCAATTACGCAGTAAAGCACCGAATCAAAAACTCCGTACCATTCCAGTACGGATGATCTTCAATGATCCTGAACTGAATCTGAGAGCTGAGTACACTTTATTTGACCGACAAACAGGACGGCCTGTCTGTGTAGGTAATGGTGAAACCTGCCAGCGACTCACCAATCAGGGTGTTGAGCAGCACCCATGCCCTTCACCAGACTTATGCTCATTGGCACAAGGAGGAAACTGCAAGCCCTATGGACGTTTACATGTCAATTTGGATGAAAGTGATGAACTCGGTACATTCATTTTTAGAACCACAGGTTTTAATAGTATTCGGACCTTGGCGGCTAGACTGAGTTATTACCATGCTGCATCCTATGGTTTACTTTCTTGCCTGCCACTACAACTGACACTTCGAGGTAAGTCCACCACACAAAGCTATCGTACCCCTGTGTATTACGTGGACTTAACACTCAGGGAGGGAGTTAATCTTCAACAAGCGATTCAGATGGCGAAAGACATTGATCAACAGAGTAAGCAGAGCGGCTTTAATCAATCAGCGTTAGATCATACAGCAAGGCAGGGTTTTGCCAATGCACAGTTTGAAGTCAACAGCGAAGAAGGGTTGGATTTAGTGGAGGAGTTTTATAGTGATGAAAATCAAAAGGGAGACGTTGAACAAGCACAGTCTGTAACCACAGCGAGAACCAAGGCAATGTCTAAGCCGAATCAAGGTGAGGGTTTTGTGCAGGATATGCAGAAGGGCTTGCAGGGGAGTGTGAGGGCGGTGAATTGAGGGTTACTGGATAGCAAGGGGTGCAAGCCCCTTATTTTTAATAAATTGATTAAATTGAGATTGTTATAAATGAATTTGAAATATAATTGGTCACTCTAGTTCATAATCAAAAAATCATTTATTGGGCACCTAATGAAAAATAACTTTGTACATCAGCTTCGGACATTACCAGAGATTTTTGAGGGGAATTTTTTTTGTATCCCAGACTATCAGCGAGGGTATGCATGGGATGAAAAGCAGATTGATGAATTATTGAAAGATATTGATCATCTTCTTTTAGATACTTCAGCCGTTAGGCACTATACAGGTACACTTGTTTTATCACTGAATAAAGATCAGTCTAATCAATATCATATTGTAGATGGTCAACAGCGGTTAACTACCTTGGTTATTTTTTTAAAATGTATTTCTCTATTTGCTGATAGAGAGGACAAAGAGAGTATTGGCACCAAATATTTAAAGCGTGGTGATATTGGTAATGATCAGTTTGTTTTGAAGTTGAATTTAGATACTAATAAATTTTTTGAGAAAGTTATTTTATCTGATCGTAATTTAGAAAATTGCCCTATTACATTAGAGTCACACGAACGACTATTGAATGCTCATGATTTGATCCATAAATGGTTGACTCAAAAAACTTCTTCAGGAGTTCTTATTACGCAGATTTTAAATGTTTTAGAAGAGCGTTTAGGGTTTTTAGTTTATTCGCCAGTTGAAGATGCTGAAACTGGTATCATGTTTGAAGTGATTAACAATCGAGGTAAACAACTCAGTGAATTGGAAAAAGTCAAAAACTATTTAATTTATTGTTCAATTAAGCTATCTGCTTTTTCATTGCGGGATGATATTACTGAACATTGGTCTGATATTTTACAATCACTAAATAAAGCGAAAAAAACATCACCAAATGAAGAGAGTTCATTTTTAAGATATTGTTTGGTTGTATTTTTTAAAATGAATAAAACGGATAGCCAGTATGGGTATGATGTTCTTAAGGAAAGAATAAAAATAGATCAATGTTTGCAGTCCAGTGAAAAGAAAAATCAAACAATAACCAAACTACAAGATTTTATTCAATTTTTAAAATTATCTGCAAAATGGTACGAACATCTTTATGCCCCTAATTATGTTGGGCTTGATAAAGCTATTCAACCACTAATTGAAAACATTCGTGCTCAGAATGTTCATGCTTCAATTATGCCCTTGTTTTTAGCATTGGTACTCAAAAATAAAGGTAAGGGTGAGATGCTTGAACGGCATTTACAATTATTAGAAACGTTAAATTTTAGAGTTTATATCGCTAACGGCATGACATTTAGAAAAGATACAGGTCAGGGTGACTTATACCAGTATGCGAGTAGGTACTACTATGGGAGTTTGTTAAACAGTTTTATTGCAGAGGAGAATAGAGTAGTTGGAAAAACAACACTAACAAATGATGACCAAGCATTGGAATATTTACTGGTTAGTTTTACTCAAAATCTTGCGCATGATGGTTGGTTCGAAGCCTCATTTTATTTGGATGGTAAGAGTTCTTTTGATTTTTATGGGTGGAGAGGACTTCGCTACTTCTTAATGAACTATGAATCTTCTTTACAACCTAATAAGACTATTAATATAGATAAGATTTTAAAGAGTAGATCATCTGGTAAAACCAATGATTATTTGTCGGTAGAGCATTTGTGGGCGACAGAGAATAGAAATTTTGAGGGACAAAATTGTAGAGAAGTTGATCGTTATCAAAAAAGAAGACTTGGAAATTTCGTTTTACTTGAACTCCGTTTAAATATTCAAGGTACTAATGATGATGCATGGATTAAAGCAGATCGATATCTTGAAGGGTTTGAACAAGAAGCTCCAACAGATTTATATCATGTACGACTAGCAGGAAAAAGTGTTCGGAAAACCTTTAACACTATGAGTGATGTCAAGAAAACCATTAATTATTATTCTGATTTTTATAGTGAAATTATTGGTGAACAGGAAGAGCGTTACATTAAGTTTGCGATGAAAAGATGGTCATTAAAGGGGTATATTGGTTATAAAAAACATCACGAAGAATTGGAAAATTAAATATTTTTTTGCAGTACGATAAAAAGTGCAAAATATATTTGCATTAATAAAAGAAGCATCGTATAGTGATTTCATGCAGTAAAAAGCTCAGTACGAGCTCTACTGCATGATTTGAAAAGTTGAGATTTGGCGATCAGATAACTTTTCAAAACAAAACTCGCTAATCACAGGAGACTTTGTTAAACAGATTATATCTGAAAAATAACAAAGTACTCCAAGTTTATTAAAAGGAAAGACTATGGAGACAAAACTAAAAAATATTGCTGAGATATATACAGGGTTTACGCAACGCCCCCCTGAAAAATCAGTAAATGCTTTTGATTTAAAAACGATTCAAATTAAAGATTTAACCAAAGATCAAGTGGTGATTTCAAAAGATCAATGGTCGGAACTTGAATGGGCTTACGACTCAAAACCTCAATATTTGAAATACAACTCAATTATTGTGGTCGCTCGTGGGGAACCAAGAGCCTACGTTTTTAAAGGACAAGAGTCTGATCGAGTTGCTGTGAGTAATCAATTTATCGTTGTAAATTTAAAGGTTGATGAAATTAAACCCGAATTTTTAGCTTGGTACTTTAATCATTCACAAGCAATGCGATCTTATTTTGAAATGAATAGTCGAGGATCATTGCTCATGATGCTCAGTATTTCGACCTTAAAAGAAGCTGAAATAGTTATTCCCTCTATGTTTCAACAAGAAGAGATTCTTCGACTTGTCGAAAAAGCACACAATGAAGCTTTAATATTCAAACAATTGACAGCTTTAAGAGCTGAATACAATCAAGCGAAGAGCGAACAAATTTTAATGCAAGCCAAAGTGGCGCAATAAACCGAATTTTTGAATCGGAGAATTGAAATGACAAATGAAGTAAATCAACACCCACAGCATTCTAAACTTGTTGGACTAGTTTGGAGTATTGCCAATATTATTCGTGGACCTTACCGCCCACCGCAGTACCGTCGTGTGATGTTGCCATTAATTGTATTAGGGCGTTTTGATGCGATTCTTGCACCTTATGCAGATGAAATGAAAGCATGCTATGAAAAAGCTGTGGCGAATTTGCAAGATAAAACCCCGAATGTCTTTTTACAAAAGCAGTTGAGCCAAATTGCGGATAAAGATCGTAAGCAAAATCTTTATAACATCAGTGGTTTTAATCTACAAAAACTGTTGGATGATCCAGATCAATTTACGGCAAATTTAACAAAATACATTGATGGTTTTTCACCTAAAGCGAAGGATATCTTTGCCAAGTTTGAATTTGCTAAAGAAATTGAAAAACTTGATGATGCAAACCGTTTATATAAAGTCTTCCAAGAGTTCCGTAATGGTTTGGTTGAATCAGGTTTAAGCCTTGCGCCTAGTAGCGTGAGTAATCTACAAATGGGCTACCTATTTGAAGAGTTAGTACGTAAGTTTAATGAACAGGCAAATGAGGAAGCAGGGGATCACTTTACGCCTCGTGAAGTGATTGAGTTGATGGTGAACTTAATCTTTGAAGAAGATCAGGATGAGCTTGTTAAGGCAGGGGTACATCGTAGTATTTATGACCCAACGGCGGGTACGGGCGGGATGTTGTCTGAGTCTGAAAAATTTCTCAAGAAATACAATGACAAGATTAGCCTTGATATGTATGGACAGGAGTACAATCCTGAATCATATGCTATCTGTTGTTCTGACTTATTGATTAAAGATGAACCTGCTGAAAACATTGTGTATGGCGATACGCTTGGTGTGAAAAATGCCAAGGAAAAAGATGGTTATGTTCCGCGTGATGGTCATGCAGATAAAGACTTCCACTATATGTTCTCAAATCCTCCTTTTGGTGTGGAATGGAAAAACCAAAAAGAATTTATTGATGAGGAAGAGAAACAGGGCTTTTCAGGTCGCTTTGGTGCAGGCTTGCCACGTATCAATGATGGATCATTGTTGTTCGCTCAACACATGATTTCTAAAATGAAGCCTTCGCCTGAAAATGGTGGGGAAGGTTCACGTATTGCCGTAGTATTTAATGGTTCACCATTATTTACAGGTGATGCAGGCAGTGGTGAAAGTAATATTCGTCGTTGGATTATCGAAAATGATTGGCTTGAAGCGATTATCGCTTTACCTGATCAGATGTTCTATAACACAGGTATTTATACTTATATCTGGATTATTTCGAACAAAAAATCTGAACAGCGTAAAGGCAAAGTGCAGTTGATAGATGGTACAGCACATTATCAGAAAATGGCGAAGAGCTTAGGCAACAAGCGTCATGAATTGTCTAAAGATCATATTGCTGAACTGACTAAGTTTTATTCGAAATTTAAAGATCAAGACACGAGTGCATTGATTCAAACCAAAGCTGGTGAAGCGAAGGTGTGTTCGAAGATTTTCAATAATCAAGATTTTGGTTATTTGAAGCTGACTGTAGAACGTCCTTTACGTTTAAACTTTAAAATTTCTGCTGACCGTATTGCTTTGTTGGATGATCAATCTGCCTTTGCAAGCTTAGCCAAGAGTAAGAAAGTAAAAGATACTGCTGAAATCTCGAAAGAAGAGCAAGCAGGTCGTTTACAACAGGACGCGATTAAAGAGGTTCTTACTGAAAAAATTTCTGATCAAGTCTGGAAGAACCGTGATGCATTCTTAAAAGTACTTGATCCAATTTTAAAAGGATTAACCTTTAAGCTTGGCGCACCTGTGAAGAAAGCGATTTTGGAAGCATTGTCTGAACGTGACCAAACTGCGGATGTGTGTAAAGACAGCAAAGGGAATATTGAACCAGATACGCAATTGCGTGATACGGAACTTGTTTCATTCCCTGACAATTTGACTTTACCTTTGCCTGTGAATTATGACAAAGAGCCTGACTTGTCTAAGTTATTGCCATTGGTTACAGCGCATTGCGAAGCTTATTTAAAAGCGGAAGTTTTACCGCATGTGGCTGATGCGTGGATTGACTATAGTAAAACTAAAGTCGGTTATGAAATTCCAATTAACCGTCATTTCTACGTATATGAGCCACCACGTCCTTTAGAGGAGATTAAGTCTGAGATTGTTCAGCTTGAGCAGGAGATTATGCAGATGTTAGGAGGTTTGTCTGCATGAGTCAGTTACCACGTTACGAAAGTTATAAGGATAGTGGCGTGCAATGGTTAGGGGAAATCCCTAGCCATTGGGCTATTGTACGATTAGATCAAGGTTGTGAAATTGTTAGAGGTAATACAGGATTTTCTAAAGCTGATTTATTAGAAGAGGGGCAATACGTAGCATTGCAATATGGTAAAACTTATAAAGTAGATGAAATAAATAATACTTTTTCTTCTTATGTAAATGAAGAGTTTTATAAGTTGAGTCAAATCGCAATGTATGGTGATACGGTTCTTATCTCAACTTCGGAAACGATAGAGGATTTAGGTCATTCATGTTTTTATGCCCGTCAAGATATTGGTCTAATAGGTGGTGAACAGTTTTTACTAAAAGTTAATCAGGAAGAACAGTTAGGCAAGTATCTGTATTATTTATCAAAAGCATTTTCTGGTTATCTGCGTAAATATGCTACGGGCACAAAAGTTTATAGATTTAATACAGATCATCTTAAAAAAATTTATATTCCACAAATACCATTTAACGAGCAAAAAGTTATTGCAGATTTTTTAGATAAACGCCTTGCCCAAGTTGATGCTTTAATCGCTAAGCAAGAAACTCTATTGGAAAAATTGGCTGAACAACGTGTGGCTTTGATTTCTCATGCGGTGACTAAGGGTTTAAATCCTGATGTGGAGATGAAAGAGAGTGGTATTAGTTGGTTTAAGCAAATACCTAAATCTTGGGATGTAAAACAATTAAAGTTTGTTATTACTAAAATTCAAACGGGGTCTACTCCTCCTAGTGCTGTGCCTGAATATTATAGTAGTGATGATATTGTTTGGTATGGACCTGCTGATTTTACAGATGAAAATTATATTTTAAATGAATCAGTTAAAAAGATTAGCGCATTAGCATTAGAAGATAAAGTCGTAAAACCAATGCCGAAAGGATCGATTATGATGATTGGTATTGGCGCTACTTTAGGAAAAGTCGCGATTACTAATGTTGATTGTACAACCAATCAGCAAATTAACTCTTTGATTCCTATCGAAGATGTTAATGCTAAGTATTTGATGTATCAATTAAATTCTTTGAGAGATATAGTCAAATTATTATCTAGTGCTTCAACTTTAGGCATTATTAATCAGGAAAAAACGAAATGTTTGAAAATCATTGTGCCAAGTCTAAATGATCAAAATGAAATTGTTGAATTTTTGGATAAAGAGCTTAATGAAATTTCAGCGGTTAAAAAATCAGTTGAACAAACCATTAATAAGTTAAAAGAATATCGCTCGACTCTAATCACCCAAGTGGTGACAGGGAAAATCGATGTTCGAAATCTTAAAGTAAACTAAAAAACATTGGGTCATATTTTTTTTGGGGAAATGCCATGCATAGCGAATATTATTTTGAACAAGCTATTGAACAAAGTTTAACAACGGATGGCGGTTATGTAAAAGGTAACCCAAAAGATTATGACCCAAGAATTGCTTTATTTCCCAAAGATGTCGTTGCCTTTATTCAAGCAACACAACCCAAGACTTGGGAAAAAATCTATAACTCATGTAAAGAAGAAACAGCAAATCGTATTGTTAATGATTTAGCACATGCCTTAGATACTGAAGGCGCATTATCGGTTTTACGCCAAGGCTTTAAATGCTTCGGTAAAAAAATCAAAATGGCATATTTTGCACCCAATACCAGCATCAATAAAACCACTCAAGAACAATATGATGCAAATGTACTTAAATGTACACGTCAGCTCCATACAGAATTTAATGAAATCCCAGATATGGTGCTTTCACTCAATGGTATTCCATTGATCACGCTTGAACTTAAAAATGAGTTTTCAGCATCAGGCTGGAATGTGGAAGATGCCAAAATTCAATTTAAAAAAGATCGCAATGCCAAAGGACGTTTATTTGAATTTAAAAAACGTACCTTAGTTCATTTTGCCGTGGATACTTGTGAAGTGTATATGACCACGAAGTTGGATGGAGACAATACGTTTTTTCTACCCTTCAACAAAGGTTATTTAAATGGTAAGGGTAATCCACCTGTAGAAGGTGATGTACGCACGCATTATCTGTGGACTGAAACTTTAGCGCGTCATAGCTTTATGGAAATTTTTGCGCGCTACATGCATTTGAGTGTAGAAAGCAAAAAAATTAAAACTGAGAATGGTTTTCGATATATCGAAAAAGAAACCATGATTTTCCCACGTTACCACCAATTAGATGCTGTGCGTAAACTCACAAAACACAGTAAAGCCAATGGTTCAGGTCATAACTACTTAATTCAGCATTCAGCAGGTTCAGGCAAATCAAACACCATTGCTTGGCTCGCACATCAATTGGCATCCATGCACAATGCAGATGATCAGAAAATTTTTAATTCTATTATTGTGATTACTGACCGTATTGTACTTGATCGTCAGTTACAAGAAACCATTGCACAGTTTGAGCATAAAGATGGTGTGGTACAAAAGATTGATGAGAATACCCTACAGCTCACCAATGCCTTAGCTTCGAATGTACCTATCATTATTACCACAATTCAAAAATTTCCCTACATCATGCAATCTATTCGTACCCAAGCGAAAAAGGGAATTAAGGTTGATTTGAGTACAGAAGGCAAGAACTTCGCTGTTATTGTCGATGAAGCTCATAGCTCGCAAGGTGGGGAGACAGCACAGCAACTGAAGCAGATTCTAAATAAAGATGGGATTGAATCTGCAATTGCTCAAGAGTTTTTAGATGATGGCGATGAGGATGAAAGCGAACTCACTGATGACGTGAAAAAGCATTTATTTGCAGAAGCGTCAAAACGTAGTCGCCAACCTAATTTAAGTTTCTTTGCCTTTACCGCTACACCGAAATGGAAAACGCTCGCTTGCTTTGATGAAGCAGGTGATAACGGCGAAGCTCCGTTTCATCATTACAGTATGAAACAGGCAATTCAGGAAGGCTTCATTTTAGATGTATTGGCAAACTACACGACTTATGAACAGTACTTTAAATTAATCAAAATCGCTGACAATGATCCAGAACTTGCAAAAAATAAAACCAAAGCTTTAATGGCTCGTTTTGTTTCCATGCATCCAAGTGTGATCGCTCAGAAAGTAGAAATCATTGTCGAGCATTTTAGAACTGTGACGATGCATCGAATTGGTGGTCGTGCCAAAGCTATGGTTGTTACCAATTCTCGTGAGCAAGCGGTACGTTATAAACTTGCATTTGATGAATACATTAAAGAAAAAAAATATACAGGAATAAAGTCTTTAGTGGCTTTCTCTGGAAAACTAGAGGTTGATGGTACTGAATATACAGAACCTAAAATGAATGGTTTTAAAGAAACTGAATTACCTGATCAATTTGATACAGATGATTATCAAGTACTCTTGGTTGCTGAAAAATACCAAACAGGCTTTGATCAGCCTTTACTACACACCATGTTTGTAGATAAGAAGTTATCTGGAATCCAAGCAGTACAAACCTTATCGCGTTTGAACCGTTGTGCTTATGGTAAAGAAGATACTTTTGTATTGGACTTTGTGAATACCCATGAAGATATTTATAAAGCATTTAAGCCATTCTACGAGCTGACCAAACTTGGTGATATTCCAAATGAGCAAAAGTTAAATGAGCTTGGTCATACATTGGATCAATGGAAGTTTTACTTTGAAGTTGATTTAAATGAGTTTGCCAATATTTGGTTTAAGGATAGAAGCAAGCTAACAGGGCATGAACATAAGCAGTTGAATAGTATTATTGATCGTGCTGTTGATAAATATAAGAAAATTCATCCTGATGACCTTGTACATCAACAAGAGCAACAAAAGTTATTTAAGAGCCAATTGCAAAGCTATTTAAATCTATATCTATTTGTCTCACAAATCATGGACTTTACAGACTCAGAGCATGAGCAACGCTATGCCTATTTAAAAGCATTGTTGCAAAAATTGCCTAAAGGCTCTAAGGAAAATGAAGTTGATTTATCCAAAATTGTTGAACTCCAATTCTATCGATTGCAAAAGTTAAGTGAAAATAGTATTGATTTGGGGCATGGTGAAGCGAATGCTTTAAAAGGTTCAACGGATGTTGGAACAGGGCAGGCAGAATCTACGGATACTGTATCGCATCTGATTGATGAATTGAATGAGGCATTTGGTACTGATTTTACGGTAGCTGATCAATTGTTCTTTGATCAGGTTGAACAAGCAGCTATTGAAAATGAAGAGATAGTACAAGCGGTGAACGCAAATTCTCTAGACAGTTTTACAGAGTATTTATCTGGAAAGTTAATAGACCTTTTCCTTACGCGACTTGCAGGAAATGAGGAAGTTTGTAATAAAGTAATGAGTACGGAAGAATTACGCAAAAAAGTCGCTAAGCGATTGGCGAAGCATATTTATACGCGGACAAAAAAGAAAGCTTCAAAATAATTCTTATTAAAATTTCACGTCAAATTGTGCCGTGCTGTTATGAATGTTTATAGACAGTATTGCACAGTTAATTTATGTTAGCATAAGACAAGGTCAAATGGGCATAGAGGAGGGAATGTAATGTCAATGCGTATCGACACTAACACATTGAATTATTATGTTCAAAATGCCCAAATTTCTTTGAGTGTTTTAAGAACAAAAATTAATAATTTAGATCAATTTTTAAGTGGAGAAAAGCAGCCAACTTTTAATCAGTTATCTGAAATAGCAAAAAAAATTAATGTTCCGACAGGTCTTTTATTACTGAATAAAACTATTGATATTGACATCAAACGATTGGACTTCAGGACACTTGAGTCAGATTCAATCGATGAAGCAAGTGAAGAGTTAAGAGATACCATTGCAGAAATGGAGGTCAAACAGGAATTTTTGAAGAATGAAATTACTGAAACTTTAGATTTTGTGGGTCAATTCTCTATTGATTCCAATTTTCTAGAGGTAGCTAAACAAATACGTAATAAGCTAGAAATTCCTTTGTTTTTCCATAATCAAGCGGATAATCCATTAAATTATCTACGTGATAAGATTAATGGTATAGGCGTATTTGTTTTTTTTAATGGTAAAGTGAAAGACAATACACATCGTCCTCTAAGTGTGAAAGAATTTCGAGGGTTTGTATTACTTGACCATAAAGCACCTATAATTTTTATTAATCAGAAAGATACTAAGAATGGTCAACTCTTTACATTAGTGCATGAGTTAGTGCATATTTTTGTAGGTACTGAAGAAATATTTAACATTGTAGAGGCTGGCGATTACCAATTTGATCGAACTGAAGCATTTATAAATAAAGTAACAGCAGAAATTTTAGTTCCTCAAGAGATTTTCTTACAGCTTAATTCAACCGATAGTAATTTTTTAGCTAGAAAATTTAAAGTCAGTGAATTTGTAATTGTAAGAAGACTATTAGACTTAAATAAGATTACACGTGAAGAATACCTGAATCGTACTAGAGACCTAAAGGAAAACCTTGAACGTTTTTTACCGAATGAATCTAATGGTGGAAGTTATACTAATAATATTAGATTTAGAGTTGATAATAGATTTTTCAAATATGTAATGAATGCAGTAAATCATGATCGTATTTCATATACAGATGCATTTAATATTGTAGGTGTCGGTTTTAAAGGATATAAAATTTTGATGAATAGAGGTGGCAATGACTAAGTATTTATTGGACACTAATATTTATATCAATTTTTATGAAAGATATTATCAATTTGATTTTTTTCCAAGTTTTTGGGAGAAAATTAAAGTCATCATCAATTCACAAGTGGTACTTCCAGATATTGTTGTTAATGAACATTATCAAGATGAAAGTTTTAAAAAATGGCTTGAAGAAAACTTTACAGGAGCATCTTGTAAATACAAAGATTATGCTGATTTATGGGCTGAAGTTATCCAACATATTGCAACTCATGACTGTTATAGTGAGAAAGCCTTAACAAATGACAAAAGTTGGACACATGAAAAAATAGCAGATGGATGGTTGATCGCAATTGCAAAGAAAGATAATTTAGTGATTGTAACAAGTGAAACGAAAAATATTAGTTTAAATAAAAATCAACCTTCACAAAGCCCAAAAGTTCCTGATATTGCTAATGATCTTGGTATTCGCTGTATCAATATGAATACTTTTTTTCAAGAGATTGGCTTAAAAATTTAGAGATAATATTTCTATAATTTATTTATAAGTTAATTGAATGTGCTGGTTTAAAAATAGTTTTAGATTAAGTCAGAACTAATACAGTTTAGTTGAGTAAACTAATAATGAAATACCAACCGCCTTATACTATTACCTCAAAAATCATTCATCTGGTTGCGGAGATTAGTGAAAATATAGGGCGCTTGACTGTTTTAGAGGAAATCCAAAATAGTCTGAAACTACGCAAAGCTAATCGTATCCGTACCATTCAAGGCTCACTTGCGATTGAAGGGAACACTCTAAGTACCGAGCAGATCACGGCGATCTTAAATGGTAAGACAGTGATTGCACCTCCAAAAGAAGTACAGGAAGTGCGTAATGCCATTAAAGCCTATGAAGCCTTTCAGCAGTGGCAACCAAGCCAAGAAAAAGACCTATTACAAGCGCACCAAATTTTAATGACAGGCTTGATTGATGAGGTTGGTCAATATCGTCATGGTGGTGTCGGTGTGATGTCAGGTGATCGAGTGGTGCATATGGCTCCACCTGCGAATTAGATTAACCGTTTGATGGCTGATTTACTTGATTGGTTGAATGACAGCGATATATATCCACTGATTCAAAGCTCAGTCTTCCACTATGAGTTTGAGTTTATCCATCCATTTGCAGATGGTAATGGCCGAATGGGAAGGCTATGGCAAACTTTAATATTAAACAGATGGAATCCAATCTTTGCAAATATTCCCGTTGAAAGCCTGATTTACCAAAATCAAAAAGCTTATTACGAAGCATTGCAAGTAAGTACAGTTCGTACTGATTCAGCCCCTTTTATAGAATTCATCTTACAGATGATTTTAGATGCAATCCTGAGTTCAAATGAGACCGCTCAAGCTAACGATCATGCTACCGCTCAAGCTGGCGTACAAGTGAGCGATCAAGTACAACGTTTAATTTCGGCAATGATGCAAGAAGACTACACTTTGGCTGAATTGATGCAATTGGTTGGATTAACTCATCGAGCAACGTTCCAAAAGAATTACTTGAATCCTGCTATAGAAGCACATTTGATTGAGCGTACAATCCCAAATAAGCCGAAAAGTCCGAAGCAAAGGTATAGATTGAGTTTATAAAACTAAGTGGCTCCGTAGGTGCCCAAACGATGGCTCAATTCCCCAAGCCACTGGATTACCAACTATGCCTATATAACTCTAAATCTGCTACAATTACGCCAATTTTGAATTCCCACTTTTTCAGTTTTAGTACATATTTAGAAATGTGTACATAACTGTGTACATATTGTAGATTTTTCTCATGTTTAAAGATGAATTAGCTAATCAGGTAAAGGTTCGTAGAACCTTTGCCATCATTTCCCACCCCGATGCCGGTAAAACGACCATGACAGAGAAATTACTGTTATGGGGTAAAGCAATTCAGGTTGCAGGGATGGTAAAAAGCCGTAAATCTGACCGCGCAGCTACATCTGACTGGATGGAAATGGAAAAAGAGCGTGGAATTTCGATTACCACTTCTGTTATGCAGTTTCCTTATAAAGGTCACACCATTAACTTACTTGATACACCGGGACATGAAGACTTCTCTGAAGATACTTATCGTACCCTAACTGCAGTTGACTCTGCATTAATGGTGATTGATGGTGCAAAAGGTGTCGAAGAACGTACCATCAAATTGATGGAAGTTTGTCGTATGCGTGACACTCCGATCATTTCATTTGTAAACAAAATGGACCGTGAGATTCGTGAACCACTTGAGTTGCTTGATGAAATTGAGAATGTCCTTAATATCCGCTGTGTACCTATTACATGGCCATTAGGGATGGGGCGTGATTTTGCTGGTGTATACAACATTCTTGAAAACAAATTGTATGTCTACAAAGCAGGTTTTGGTTCAACTATTACAGATATTGAAGTACGCGATGGCTATGACCATGCAGATATCCGTGAAAAAGTAGGTGAGCTGGCTTGGGCGTCTTTTGAAGAGTCACTTGAGCTCGTACAAATGGCGAATGAGCCTTTGGACCGCGAATTATTTTTACAAGGTAAACAAACTCCAGTTCTATTTGGTACAGCATTAGGTAACTTTGGTGTTGACCACGTGTTAGACGCATTTATGAATTGGGCACCAGAACCTAAAGCGCATCCAACACAAGAGCGTGTTGTCGATGCTAAAGAAGAAGGTTTTTCTGGTTTCGTCTTTAAGATTCAAGCAAACATGGATCCGAAACACCGTGACCGTATTGCCTTTATGCGTATTTGCTCAGGTAAATATGAAAAAGGTTTGAAGATGAATCATGTACGTATTGGTAAAGATGTTCGTATTAGTGATGCATTGACATTCCTTGCGGGTGAGCGTGAACATCTAGAAGAAGCGTGGCCAGGTGATATTATTGGTTTGCATAACCACGGCACAATTCAAATTGGTGATACTTTCACAAGTGGTGAAAATCTACATTTCACAGGTATTCCTCACTTCGCACCAGAGATGTTCCGTCGTGTGCGTTTGAAAGATCCATTAAAGTCAAAACAATTGCAAAAAGGTTTGAAAGAGTTGTCTGAAGAAGGCGCAACTCAGGTATTTATGCCACAAATTAGCAATGATTTGATTGTGGGTGCAGTGGGTGTGCTTCAGTTTGACGTTGTTGCTTACCGTCTGAAAGAAGAATATAAAGTTGACTGCGTGTATGAGCCTGTAAGTGTTAATACGGTTCGTTGGATTCATTGTGATGATGACAAGATTCTCAATGAATTTAAGAAAAAAGCACATGATCAGCTTTCTATCGATGGTGGCGGTCACTTAACTTATCTTGCACCAAGTCGTGTCAACTTGCAGATTATGCAAGAGCGTTGGCCTGATATTCAGTTCCGTAACACGCGTGAACACTAATCTTTAAGATTTGACAGACAGCTTCGAACAGAAGCTGTTTTGTTTTGAAAAATAAGAAAGGATGATGAAATGAATTTGAATAGAAAGACAATTATTGCACTTTTAGTTGCGGTAATCATATTACTTTTAGCTATTTGCCTTTTTGTCTGGAAAAGCTTTCAACCTTCATCATCTTCTCAAATGAAATCAGCTTCTACCCAAAATCAAAATATAGAGAAAGCTGAAGTACTCCCATTTCTAAACTTACAACAAGTAAAAGCTGATTATGCTTTGCCATTTTGTGAGAAGAAAAATTGTATTGATGTCGATATTCAAACGATAAAGACTCAAGATGCATGGCTAAATGAATGGATCGCGAAAAGTCAGGCTAAAGTGATCCAAGACCAAATTGATTTGAAAAAAGACTTAAGTTTGCAGCAAGCCATTAATGCTTATGTTAAAAAGTCTGATGAATGGCAAGATAAATATTCAAAGAATCGGGCCTATGAATTGCATCTTCATACACGTATTGCATCGCAGCGTAACCAATATATTTTATTGCAATTAGGACTTGATACCAAGCAGGAAGAGCTCACGATTAAAGACCGTTATTACTTTTTTGTGGCCGACCGAAAACAGCATAAGAGCTTAACTTTGTTAGATGTTTTACAAAAAGATCAACAAACTACTGTGCATCAAATGGTGCAGGTGGCCTATCAAGACTGGTTAAAAAAGCAGACTGCTGACATAAAGAAAGAAGCACCAAAAACTTTATATTGGGGGCAGGCAGATTGGTTCTTTGATGGTGAAGGCGTTGGTTTACATTATCAGGCCAACCAGATTACTAAAGAAGCGCCACAGCTCGATATTTATTTATCTAAAGAACAGACCAAAAAAATATTACAACCCGAGGTTTATGAACAAATGTTTTAAGATGGTAGCAGAATTTGCAACCTCTATTTATATGCGCTAATTTCTTAGAAAGGTATAGCGTAATCTCCTTAGAATAAAAGGCAAAATATGATGTTATCTTCTAAAGCTTCACTGCGATTAACTTTGCTTGCTTCTGCTATATTTCTGGCAGCATGCCAACCTAAAGCTGATCCTAAGGATTCTCAAGAGCAGCAGAAATCAACTGTTCAAGAACAAAAGCCAGTAGAGTTGACTTTGAAGGGTGAAACAATTCCTAGTAAGGTGGTTTTACCTGATTGTGATGGTAAAACTTGTCCAGAATTTACGGTAGAGCGCTTACAGAGTAATTTTCCTTTTATTGACAAAATTATAGATCAACAAATCTTAAGTACACTAAATCAAATTTTAGAAATTGCTGAACCTGATGCTAAGGGCACGCAAACGGAACAAAAGTCAGAAGCTTCAGCGGTAGTGGGTGCAGAGCAAAAAAATAGCTTTGATGCACAGGTGCAACGCTATGCAAATTCATTTATTGATCTAGATAATGAGTTAAAAGCTTTAAGTAGTAATCATCAGATTAATCTTTTAGTTAAACCTAAGATTTTGCAGGCTCAAGGTAAAGTTGTAACTGTAGTGCTTAATAGTAGTAGCTATTTAGGAGGGGCTCATGGCTCTGCTGCACAGCATTATTATAATTTTGATTTAAAAGAGCAAAAGCAAATTAAGCTTGAAGATTTATTACGTCCTCAGCAAAAAGCAGCTTTAGAGAAGTTAGCCCATGAAGCCTTTAAGACATGGGTGACGGACTCTAAATTGGCTGATAATGTTGCTGACTATGAACAAGCATGGCCGTTTAAATTATCTAATAACTTCTTATTGGGTGAGCAAGGTTTAATCCTTCAATACGGTGAATATGAAATTGGACCATACGTGGTTGGACTCCCTCGATTAGTCATTCCTTATGACCAATTGCAAGATGTGTTGAAAGAAGAGTATTTGCCACAGCCTAAAGCCAAACCTGCTTCGGCACCAGTTGCAAAAAGTGCTGGCTAATGCATTTGTTTGATACCCATACCCATTTCGATGTTGCCGATTTTGATGAAGATCGGCAGCAGTTAGCATTTAATGCTAAAAAAGCTGGAGTTGATGCATTAGTCTTAATTGGGTTTGTGCAGTCACGTTTTGATGAGTTGGTGCAGACTCATCATCAGCTAAAAAGTTGGGAAAATGTGCCTACTTCTTATTTAGCACCAGGCTTACACCCGTTTTATATTGAACAGCATCAACCAGAGCATTTGGTTCATCTTGAACATATCTTGCAGCAAGAAAACTGCGTGGCTGTAGGTGAAATTGGCTTAGATACTTTCTTGAAAGAACATAAGCAGCCAGATGTATATGCAAAGCAAAAACAATATTTTGCAGCTCAGTTAGAGCTTGCAACCCAATACCAAAAACCAGTGTTACTCCACATTCGAAAAGCGCACGGTGATGTGCTTGCTATATTAAAAGCTCAAAAATTTAAATTTGGCGGAATTGCTCATGCCTTTAGTGGTGGAGTAGAAGAGGCAAAGGGTCTTATTAAGCTTGGTTTTAAAATTGGTGTGACGGGGCAGATTACCAATCCAAATGCAAAAAAACTTCATACGGTTGTGCAGGCTATAGGTGCAGAGCACTTGGTGATTGAAACAGATTGTCCAGATATGACACCGCTTTGCTGTCAAACCTCAACAGAACAGCGGACTCGTAATACTCCTGTTAATTTGCCCTATGTTTTACAAAGTCTGGCTGAAAATTTAAATATGCCAGAGCCAGATTTGGCTAAGTTGCTGTGGAAAAACTCTCTTACTGCATTGAAATTATCGTAATAAAAATCAAAGATTAGAAATAGTAACTAAAACAAAACACAGCGATTAAAAAAGAAGCTTAAAGTAAGAAAACAACATGTAAAAACGTGAAAAATAACATTGCCAGACGTGGGAGGATAACCCAATGGCTAAGTATAGCAATATCAATAGTTTTAATGCTTTACAGACGCTAACAGTAGGTTCCAGCAATTATCAGATTTTTAGCTTAGCCCAAGCAGAGAAAACGCTAGGGGATATTGCCAAACTGCCGAAATCTTTAAAAGTATTATTGGAAAACTTATTACGGTTTGAAGATCAGCATAGCGTTAAAACGGAACACATCCATGCTTTAGCAGAATGGCTAAAAACCCGCACCTCAGATCAAGAAATTCAATATCGACCTGCACGGGTTTTAATGCAAGATTTTACGGGTGTGCCTGCAGTGGTTGATTTAGCTGCAATGCGAGCAGCGATGGCGCAAGCGGGTGGCGACCCTGAAAAAATTAATCCCTTATCTCCTGTAGACTTAGTCATTGATCACTCTGTCATGGTCGACTATTTTGCCGATGATCAAGCTTTCGAAGAAAACGTACAAATCGAGATGCAGCGTAATGGTGAGCGATATCAATTTTTACGTTGGGGACAGTCTGCATTTAATAACTTTAGTGTAGTGCCACCGGGTACGGGAATTTGTCATCAGGTTAATTTAGAATATTTGGCTCAAGCGGTGTGGCTAGGCGAAGATAATGGTCAGACTTTTGCTTTCCCTGACACCTTAGTTGGTACAGACTCACATACCACCATGATTAATGGTTTAGGTGTTTTAGGTTGGGGTGTAGGGGGGATTGAGGCCGAAGCGGCTATGTTAGGTCAACCCATTTCTATGCTGATTCCTGAAGTCATTGGTTTTAAATTGACAGGAAAACTACCAGAAGGAATTACTGCAACTGACTTGGTGTTGACCATTACTCAAATGCTCCGTCAAAAAGGAGTGGTGGGGAAATTTGTAGAGTTCTATGGAGATGGTTTAGCCGATTTGCCACTGGCTGACCGAGCGACCATTGCCAACATGGCACCAGAGTATGGTGCGACTTGTGGTTTCTTCCCGATTGATGAAGTGACTTTGGGTTATTTGAAATTAACTGGCCGTCAAAGTGATCGTATTGAACTAGTCGAAGCGTATAGCAAAGCGCAAGGTTTATGGCGTAATGCGGGTGATGAACCTGTTTTCACCGATACTTTAAGCCTTGATATGAGTACTGTTCAGGCAAGTCTAGCTGGCCCAAAACGTCCACAAGATCGAGTGCTTTTATCAGAGGTGCCGAAAACCTTTAATGCGCTGATGGAGTTAACTTTAAAACCAGCCAAAGAAGCTAAAGAGCGTTTAGAAAATGAAGGTGGTGGCGGTACTGCTGTCGAGGCAAAAAAAGCAAATATCCAACATGAAAGTCCTTCTTGCGTGATTGAAGGAAAAACTTATCCATTAAATCATGGTGATGTTGTTATTTCGGCAATCACCTCTTGTACCAATACTTCTAACCCAAGTGTAATGCTAGCAGCAGGTTTACTTGCTAAAAAAGCGATTGAAAAAGGTTTGCAGCGTAAACCGTGGGTGAAAAGCTCTCTTGCACCAGGTTCTAAAGTCGTGACTGAATATTTGCTGGCTGCTGGACTTACGCCGTATTTAGATGAGTTGGGCTATAACTTGGTGGGATATGGTTGTACAACTTGTATTGGTAACTCAGGTCCACTACCGGAGCCAGTGGAAGATGCAATTCAATGCCATGACTTGAATGTTGCATCAGTACTTTCTGGTAACCGTAACTTTGAAGGACGCGTACATCCATTAGTTAAAACAAACTGGCTTGCTTCGCCACCTTTGGTAGTGGCATATGGTTTAGTTGGTAATATTCGTACCGATTTGACTACGCAACCTATTGGGCAAGGTAAAGATGGACAACCTGTCTATTTAAAAGATATCTGGCCAAGTCAGGCAGAGATTGATGCTGTCTTACACAAAGTAAATACAGAGATGTTCCATAAAGAATATGCTGCGGTGTTTGATGGTGATGAAAGCTGGCAATCTATCCAGATTCCAAAAAGTAAAACTTATGAATGGGCTGATGATTCGACTTATATCCGTCATCCGCCATTCTTTGAAGGCATTGGTGAACCACCAAAACCAATTAAAAATATTGAACAAGCAAATATCTTGGCAGTGCTTGGTGACTCAGTAACGACTGACCACATTTCACCAGCAGGTAATATCAAAAAAGACAGTCCGGCAGGTCGATATTTACAAGAGCAAGGCGTTGAGCCAAAAGACTTTAACTCCTATGGTTCTCGACGTGGTAATCATGAAGTCATGATGCGCGGGACCTTTGCCAACATTCGTATTAAAAACGAAATGTTGGGTGGCGAAGAAGGCGGTAATACCATTCATGTGCCAAGTGGTGAAAAGCTAGCTATTTATGATGCGGCAATGCTTTACCAACAAGAACATACACCACTTGTGATTATTGCTGGTAAAGAATACGGAACAGGTTCTTCACGTGACTGGGCTGCCAAAGGAACGAATTTGCTAGGTGTTAAAGCTGTCATTGCCGAAAGTTTTGAACGTATTCACCGTTCAAACTTGGTGGGTATGGGCGTGTTGCCATTACAGTTTGTTGATGGTCAAACTCGACAATCTCTCAACTTAACTGGTCATGAGGTGATATCAATTCGAGGTTTGTCTGATGGCGTTCAGCCTCATCAAATTCTTGAAGTTGATGTAAAAGGGCCGAATGGAGTCGCCAGCCACTTTAATGTATTGTGCCGAATTGATACGTTAAATGAGGTTGAGTACTTTAAGGCAGGTGGTATTTTGCATTATGTACTTCGGAATTTGATTGCTGGTTAGTTAAAAAAGAAACCCCGTAAAATATGGGGTTTCTTCTTATGAAAATCTAACTAAATTTAAATAATTTCTTCCAGCTAAATGATGACGTCAGTACCCAAACATCGAATGGATTAAAATATAGTGAATCTACATCAAAAAAATCGCTAGATGCTTTTAGGGAAAGCTTTAGTAGTTCTGATTCTTCATCAGCCGAAAAAGTTTGATTTTCTAATAACTCTGGGTTTTCTATAAGAAGATATAACAAGAAGTTATTCAAAATATAGGATGCTTGATCTACTTTTTGGTTTATACATCCATCTGGTTTGCCGAATTGCTGCATTCCACAAGAGTAGAGTAAATTATCATCAGAAATAATAGGGATAAAGGCTTTAAATAGATCTAATATATTTTCAGCGTTATAGCTAAGCCAATCGCTTTTAAGGTGTGTAAGACCCGAAGTCTCAACTTTAATTGCTAAGCCACCTGCTTTCATGAGGGCCTGACCTAATAACAGAGCTTGTTGTGCTAACTCTATTGATCCGCCATCACAAACAATATAAATAACCATATTATGTTGTTCAATTTTTTTTAATTCGCTTTCAGAAAAACGACCTAGACTAAATGATCTAAAAACCTCACTGACATTTGGATCATTTCCATATTCTTCAACTTCAGCGTAATATTCGTTTGTTAAAGATTTAATAATTGAGCCCGCATAAATATATCCAGTTTCATTAACAAGTAGGGCATGTAATAGAGCTTGATGATTTTCCCAAATACCAGGAATACATAAGATAATTTTTTGATTAAATTCTTGATTCATTATTAATAAGTTCTAAGGAGCTTTTCCCACTCATAATATCGTAAAAGATATGCGATACCAATTGATTGAGGTAAAATACCTCCCGTGTTTTATATCCCCAAAGAGTAGCAATGACCGATCTCCAACAAGATGAATATGACCGCCGTTTTGCAGGTGTAGCCAAAGTTTATGGTGATTCATCGTTCCAGCACTATGAAAAAAGTCATGTGATGGTGATTGGTATTGGTGGTGTCGGCAGTTGGGCGGTAGAAGCTTTAGCACGCACAGGTATTGGTGAGATTACATTAGTCGATATGGATGTGGTTGCAGCATCAAATGTAAACCGTCAGCTACCTGCCATGACATCAACTCTAGGTTGTGAAAAAGTTGAGATTATGGCGGAGCGTTGTCGCCAAATTAACCCACGTATTAAAGTTAATATTATTGATGACTTTTTAACACCAGAAAATGTCACAGAACTTTTAAATCCTGTACCTGATATTATCTTGGACTGCATTGATGACGTTAAAGCAAAATTGGCTTTGATGCTTCATTGCCGTTTTAATAAAATTCCTTTGATTGTTTCAGGCGGAGCAGGTGGTAAGCTTGATCCCCTTAAAATCCGCGTAGCTGATTTATCAAAAACAGAACAAGATCCGATGTTAGCGAAGCTACGGAGTCAACTTCGTGCTCGCGGCATCTGTAAAAAGCCAAAGGAGAAATTTGGTATTACCTGTATTTACTCAATCGATAATCCATTTTCTAGTGCAGATGTTTGCCCATCAGCGGGCTTACGTTGTGGTGGCTATGGGTCAGCGGTAGTGGTGACTTCAAGCTTTGCTATGATTGCTGTGGCTGAAGTTTTGAAAAAGCTTGATTTAAAGAAAGCCTAATTTAAATATTGAAAAGGCATGTGCTTATGTGAGTGCATGCCTTTTTATTTTTGAGAGAAACTATTAATCATACAGCCCTATGTTGTCTTGCTGGGGGTGTGTGGGTAACTGCTGATCATAAAATTTAAAGCACCATAAAATTAGAACAACAACGGTGAAAATGACAAACCCTTTTAAATACTTCATGAATAATTCAATCAATTGAATGGTCTTGATAAAATTCTAGCGAAGGCTATCTATCTAATCTAATATAGAAAATAGACCTAATAATCTAATTTTGAGATGGTTATGCTCACATTAAAACAATTTCAATATTTTATAAAAATTGTTGAAGAAGGGAGTTTTACTGCTGCTTCAGAGAAACTATTCATTGCTCAGTCTGCTTTAAGTCGGCAAATGAAGTTATTAGAGGAAGAAATTGATTTTCAGCTATTTGATCGTACTGATAAGAAAGTAAAACTCACGGCGGCAGGAGAGGTCTTCTATAAAAAAATTAAAGATAATATGCATTATTTAAATGAGATCATTGGAGTTTCTAAGAATATTGCAGAAGGAAAAAATCGTCAGATTAAAATTGCTCATTCGAGCAGTATTATTATGGATGATAAAAAGGTTCAGATATTAAAAGAAATTAGCTTAACGCAAGAAATAAATTTTGAGATAAATACCTTGTCATCTGAGCAACAGATTTTGGCTTTACTGAATGGGGAAATTGATATTGGTTTGATTAGACCACCAGTTCTGCATAGCCTTGAAGAAATAACGACCTTGAAACTATATGAGCAGCCATTATTTGCAGCTGTTTATATTGATCACCCTAAATTTAAAGAAACACAAAGTATCCAGATAAAAGATTTAAAAGATGAATATTTTGTTTCGACTCCACATCCTAAGCGGGGAGGTTTGAGTTATTTAGTTTCAAACTTGTGTATAGGGGCTGGCTTCTGGCCTAAAGCAGCGACGATCCAATCACGTAAGCTAAACCAATTACAGTTAGTTGCTGCAAATTTGGGTATTAGCATTGTTCCCCAAGAGTTTGAGCAAATATTACCCCAAAATGTAAAGTTGATTCCTCTAGAAAATAGGAATCTTTTATCTGAAGTGGTTTTAGCTTACAGAACTAACCAGAGTGATCTGATTCAACCTTATGT
Organism: Acinetobacter sp. JADD-222; assembly: GCF_049310645.1. Classification (NCBI taxonomy): domain Bacteria; kingdom Pseudomonadati; phylum Pseudomonadota; class Gammaproteobacteria; order Moraxellales; family Moraxellaceae; genus Acinetobacter; species Acinetobacter sp. JADD-222. The sequence goes on from NZ_JBMOWI010000002.1 coordinate 312,466, forward strand.
TGAGCAGATCTACCATCTGCTGGAAGTGTGAGCTGAAATAATTATTGTGGCCCAATATGTTCACTAATAGAAAATGTATATTCCGTTTCACCTTTTAATTGGCGTTCCTGAGATAGGATGTCCATTTTGGGGCGCTTAAGTTGGTAAAATTCCAAATTGATACAACCACTATTGTTAATCTCATAGCGAATATAGTAACGATCTGGCTCTAGAAAAAATGTCGCCTCTTCAAATGAGTGCAAAGATAGAATTTTCTTCTTGTCGTGATAAATCACAGAAGGACAGTCTAATATTCCATTTAAATATTGTTTTCGTATCACATGGATTCGAGCTTGAGGAGTCGTCCCTTTTAATAAATATTGAGGTTGGTAAATCCGTTTTTCGGGTACTTTTTTAAAAACCTCTATAATGTTTGTATCAGAGGCAGCATAAGTCATGTTAAACGATGTCAGTAAGCAAAAGCTCAGCAGTATTCTTTTCATAAAGTTCCATCATTATTTTTGATAATTACAATATGAAAATAAAGCAAAAAAGAAGCCAAGCTGGGTTTAAAACACTCGTTTGATCAGTTGTTTGAAACAATTAAAGCAATTGAACATCTAGTTCTTAGGTAGATTACCCTAATCTATAGTAAGTATAAGTTACGCTGTCATCTTTATAGACGTCATAGCTATTTTGTTTGAAGTCAGAGACCCATTCACTTCCAGTATATCCTGCGATGTGTCCATAAACATGGTTGCGGGTTCTGTGAATGATGTAAATGTCACCTTCTTGAGGTTCGTCGAAGGCTGGATCAATTTGTTTATAGCCAATCTTTTTGAGAGTGTCGCCCCAATCTGAAGCTGCGATTGGGTGGTTTTCAACATTAGCACCAGCAGATTCGAGTGCAAGACGGATACTACGTGCGCATCTAGCTTTACTGCGTCTAGAAGTAACGCTTTCTAATTTTTCTACAAACTTTTCTACATCGATCGGTGGGTTGGTTGAAGTTTGAGTTTGATGATTATTGGGTTTCATGGTGAAAGGATAAGGAAGGCTTGGTGCGCTGTGCGATACAACAATGGCTGCCTGATTTGAATCCTGATACATGTAATTATCAGCTACTTGTCCGTCATAAATAATCATCGTGAAATCTCTACCGTGCTACCCATATCCATATTAAAAAAATCACCACCTACCTGTGGCGTTCAGAGATACTAATAGGCGTATCTTAAAAGTTTTGTGTATGTTATGTAATAACGTATCTTTTTTCCAGAGGTGTCTGCCTTGGAGCGAAAAGCTACTTAGTAAAAGAGGTGGTCAAAAATAGTGAAATTTAAATTATTGATATCATTGTAAATAAATAACTAATCAGAGCTTAAATTTGAATATTTTGTTCCAACATTTGTGAATATACTCAAAATCTAAGTCTCTGATTTAAAATGCCACATTTTCTTACAATTTAAGAAGTCGTTGTCAACTTAAACCTGCTGCTCTTTTACATACTCTTCAGTGCGAATCATAGCTGCTCGCATGTTCTGAATTGCATTTTCAACATCAGCTAAAGTTTTTGCGTTTCCGCCACTTAGCGCCTGACGCCATTTACGAGCACCCGGTAAGTTTTGGAATAAACCTAAAATATGACGTGTAATGATTGAAAGGGGAGCACTTTCAGCCATGCGTTGCTCAATATAAGGCAGCATTTGTTCCATAATATTGAATCGATCTGGTGCTTCTAAATTCCAAAGTTGGCCGAGCTCAGCAAGTAGGTAAGGGTTATGGTAGGCTTCACGGCCAATCATGACACCATCAACATGTTGTAAATGAGCTTGAGTTTCGGCAAAAGTTTTAATTCCGCCGTTAATTTCAATGGTTAGGTGCGGACGTTCTTGCTTTAAGCGGTATACATCTTCGTAGCGTAAAGGAGGAACTTCTCGATTTTCTTTTGGAGACAAACCTTTCAAAATAGCAATACGGGCATGCACAACGAAATACGTACAACCTGTTGCAGCGACAGTATCTACGAAATGTAGCATTTCTTCGTAAGATTGCATGTCATCAATACCGATACGGTGCTTTACCGTTACGGGAATACTCACTGCCTTTTGCATGGTATGAATGCACTCAGCAACCAAGTCTGGTTCTGCCATTAAACATGCACCGATTTTATTGTTCTGTACACGGTCACTTGGGCAGCCTACATTCAGGTTGACTTCGTCGTAGCCCCAGTCTTCAGCCATTTTTGTGCAAGTGGCAAGCTCTTGTGGGTTTGAACCGCCAAGTTGTAATACGATTGGGTGTTCTTGAGCGTTATAGTCTAAATGACGTTTTGCATCGCCAAATAAAATCGCGCCTGTAGTCACCATTTCGGTGTATAGCACAACGTTTGGGTTAAACAAGCGTGCAAAGAATCGGTAGTCCTTTGTAGTCCAGTCCATCATAGGTGCGACAGAAATACGAGGTTGTAACGATTGAAGTGATTGCATAGCCAATAGACCCAAAAGTCGCTAAATTAATGAAAGGGCAGCATTATACGGGGTTTAGCCCTGAATCGACAGTGGCATTTAACCGAGTAATTTATAACCACCCTTATGTTGAATATAGAAAGATGATTTATAACAATTTACTTTATGAGTGAGCGAGCTGCTTTTTTTGTAAGAAAGCATCAATGACACTAAATAAAATACAAAGCAGAACAAGAGCTACACCTGCAACACATGTCATAGTCCACCCGCCATGATTCCAAGCAAAAATCCCTAAGGCAGAGCCACCAGCTCCTCCAATAAAATAAGTTGTCATATAGATGGCATTAATACGAGATTTAGCATCTGGACGTAAACGGAAAATAATGCTCTGGTTGCTGGTATGAACGAGTGCGAGTGCTAATTGAATTAAAGCAAAGCCAATAACATAACTAGAAAGGAGGGTTTGTCCGAAATAGAAACAAAGCCAGCTCACCAAAAACAGTCCACAACCCATCCAAGTGAGTAATCGTGTGTAGCCTTGGTCGGCATATTTACCAATATAGCGTGTTGATAATGCCCCAAAGATACCGACTAGTGGGACCAGTCCGATAATTAGATCGGGCAAATGATGTGCCGAAGTCAAAAGTAAGGCGATGGTGGAATACAAAATACTTACTGCGGCAAAGGCGAAAGCACCTGTAAGCGCTCTTAATAATAGTCGCTTTTCCTCTTTTAAGAGTTGAGCCATGGAAACAAATATTTGTCCATAGTTCATTTTCATACGCAAGACATAAGGTAAGCGACTTTTTAAGGTAAATGCCAACAGAAGCATTAATACGCCGCTGACGACATACACTACTTTCCAGTGGAAAAGGTTGGAAAATAAGCCAGCTAAACTGGTAGAGAGTAAAATTCCGACCAATAAGCCACTCATTAAAAAACCAATGATCTCGCCAGTTTTCTCGGGTTTTACGGTCATTGTGGCAAGTGGGATGAGGACTTGGGCAGCAACAGAAAATAATCCCGCTAAAATTGTACCAATCCACAACATGGGTAAGTTCACAGCAAAAGCAGATGTAAATAGACCAACTGCGCAAAGCACCATCAAAAACGGAATAGCTTTGGCTTTATTGACAATATCACCCAACGGGACAATAAAGAGTAAACCGAGGGCATAAGACACCTGAGCAAATGTCACTGTTAAAGCGGCTTGTGCTTGAGTTACAGCAAACTCTTGCTGAATAGAGTGAATTAGAGGCTGACAATAATAATTCACACCTGCACATAAACCGCATGCTGCTGCCATCAACCAAAGCAAAGGTTTATTTTGACTGATATCTTCAGGGGTAGACATGACGTTCTCTCAGTTTTATTGGGTGTATGCCGTTGCTTCAACTTCAATAAGCATGTGTTCTAGCGCAAGGCGCGGCACAGGAATAAGTGTACAGGCAGGAAAAGGATGATTTTTCCATAAATTTTGCATAATTTTAATCAAAATTTGATGTTTTTCGACCGAGTGGTCAACAACTAAAACTCTCAATACAGCAATATTGCTAAGCTCTGCATTGGCCGCTTTTAAAGCATGTTGAATATTATCAAAAACTTGATTCGCTTGTTCTTCAAAACTTGGGCTTAATTCACCTTGGGAATTTTCGCCTCCTTGACCTGCCACATGAATAATATTCTTAAAGCTTTCCACTACAGCAACATGACTATAAGCGTTTGGCGTTGGGTTATATAAAGTTGATGGATTTATGATTTTAAAAGTTTCTTGACTCATTGGAACTCAACCATTCATTAAAATTTAGATGAGTATCCAACCTCAACTTAAGTTGAGGTCAAGAGAATTTAATGTTTTAGTCTTTTCTTTCTGAGTGTAATCATCATGACACCGACAATATTAAGAAGGCAGCCGACCCATTGCCACATATTGAGACGTTCATTTAAAAAAGCAACAGCAAGCAAAATCGTTAAAACTGGTCCAATTGAAGCAATCATTGCAGATTGAGAGGCACCTAGTCGTTCAATGCTTTGCATGAGCATAACGGTGGGTAACACGGTAACTAAAAAGCCTAAGCCAATGCCATACCAAATTACACTAGAGGGGAGTTGTAATAGGAGTTGAATTGGATGAGGTGTGCTTAATGCGTAATGAGTTAATGTGCCGATACAAGCCACAGTTAAGGCTAACCCTGTGAAATTCCAAGAGCCAAATTTCTTAATGAGAGGTGGCGTCAGCAATAAATAGCCTGCGAAAGCCACGGCACTTGCAAATACGAAACTTGTCCCTAACCAGAAGTTGCCCTGAATTGGTGCGTTGTTGTGCTCCTGAAGCATAACCAGCACGGTTCCACCATAACTAAGAAAAATGGCAAAGAAACTTTTTACATCTAATTTTTGTTTGTAGAGTAAGCTTGATACGATGACTGTAAGCGTGGGATATAAAAATAGAATAATTCGTTCTAAAGAGGCACTAATAAACATAAGGCCCATGAAATCGAGCCAACTTGCAAAGTAGTAGCCTAATAGACCGGCAAAAATTAAAATTAGCCAATCCTTCTTTTTATGCCCTGATTATGATGCCTGTTAAACCAGCAAATTAATAGAAAGAACGGTAAAGCGCTTAACATACGTAAAGCCATCAGGACCGTACCGTCTACTAATGGAGAAAGGGCATAAGTCTGTTTAATAAAGATTGCTTTGGTACTGAATAGAAACGCAGAGCAAAGAGCAAAAAAAGACCCGATTTGAAACGAAGATAAAGAAATTTTCATATACAGGACTGTATAAGAGAGACTATTGTCTGCAAAAAAAGAAAAACCTTCCCATATTACACCTCTAAACAAATATCGTGAATCATCAGTTCAAAATATGGGTATTTATTAAATAAATAGTGGGTGGTATTTTAAAAAAGTTCAATTAGAATCCAAATTCTGTACAAAGAATACACATGGGGGAAACATTGCAGCTTGCAATGTTTTTGACAATGAGAAATTAGCTTGAGGAACGCTCATGCAGATCGGAATCCCAACCGAAACTGTCGTCGGTGAAAATCGTGTAGCTGCTACGCCAGAGACAGTAAAGAAGTTGATTAGCGCTGGTCATAGCGTTGTGATTGAACGTGGTGCTGGTGTAAAGGCTGCGTACATTGACAGTGCTTATGAACAGGTCGGTGCAACCATTACGGATGATGCCTATACAGGTAGTCAAATTATTTTGAAAGTTCGCGCACCACAGGGCGGGGAAATTCAGAAACTTGCAGCAAATACCGCTGTTGTAGCAATGTTTGATCCTTATCGTAATACCGAGCTAGATCAGTTTGCGAATCAACAAGTGTCTGCTTTTGCTTTAGAACTGCTTCCTCGTACGCTTTCTCGTGCACAAAACATGGATGTGTTGTCTTCTCAAGCAAACTTAGCTGGTTATAAGTCAGTTTTACTTGCTGCTGCTGAATATCAACGCATGTTCCCAATGCTTATGACTGCTGCGGGTACTGTAAAGCCTGCGCGTGTTGTGATCATGGGTGTTGGGGTTGCTGGTCTTCAAGCGATTGCAACTGCAAAACGTTTAGGTGCAATTGTTGAAGCGACAGACTTACGTCCTACAGCAAAAGATCAAGTTGAGTCTTTAGGTGGTAAGTGGTTAGACGTACCAATGTCTGAAGAAGAGCAGCAACGTGCAGCAGATGCCGCTAAAAATGGTTATGGATGGATGCCGGGTGAGCAATACATCAAAGACCAAGCTGCGATTGTAGATAAAGCTGTTTCTAATGCTGATATCGTGATTACTACTGCATTGTTACCGGGTCGTGATGCGCCGCGTCTGATTAAAGCTGAAACTGTTGCCAAGATGAAACCGGGCTCTGTCATTTTAGATATGGCTGTTGAAACTGGTGGTAACGTTGAAGGCTCTAAAGTTGGTGAGACTGTGTTTACAGAAAATGGCGTGAAAATTTTGGGTGTTCCAAATATTCCGGCAACTGTAGCAACAGAAGCTTCTGCATTGTATGCGCGTAACGTTTTTAATTTCGTAGAGACCCTATTCGACAAAGAGAAAAACTTTGCGATTAATCAGGAAGACGAAATCCAAAAAGCCCTATTGGTCACTCATGGCGGTCAAGTACTGCTTAAGCGTGGTTAAGGAGATTTCTCATGGTTGAAACTATTACAATTTTCGTCCTTGCCATCTTCGTAGGTTATTACGTGGTTTGGGGTGTTACGCCAGCTTTGCATACACCACTTATGGCAGTAACTAATGCGTTGTCATCTATTATTGTGGTAGGTGCGATGTTGCAAACTGTAGGTCTGCCAGTTTTAGGTGTAGATGCTAACGTTGCATTTCAAAGTGTGAATGTGGTGAGCGTACTCGGTGCGATTGCAGTATTTTTGGCAAGCATTAATATTTTCGGTGGCTTTGCAGTAACTGCACGCATGCTGGAAATGTTCAAGCCTAAGCAAAAGAAATAAGAGGGCTTTGACATGGAATTTATTCAAGCAAATGCAAACTGGTTGTACCTTGTTGGCGCAATCCTCTTTATCTTGACGCTTCGTGGCTTATCTGGTCCTAAAACAGCAATTCAAGGTAACCGTTACGGTATGATCGCGATGGCGATTGCAGTTGTAACGACCTTCTTTGTTGCGAATAACCCAGTCATCTGGATGATCGTTGGGGCGATGGTGTTAGGTGCAATCGTGGGTGTTGCGCGTGCACGTACAGTGCCTATGACGCAAATGCCGGAAACTGTTGCGCTTATGCACTCATTAGTGGGTTTGGCTGCGGTATTAATTGCGATTGCTGCAATTTTACATAATAACCAACTTACTGAACTATTTGCTCAAAATGAGGCGGCTTTAACCGCAGCTGGCGTGCAGCATGCACACATGAGTAAGGTTCACTTATTTGAATTGTTTGTTGGTTGTTTCGTTGGTGCGATTACCTTTACCGCATCTGTGTTTGCGTACGGTAAATTGGCTGCGAAAAAATGGGCTAAAACAATTTCTGGTGCATGGGTTAAACCTGTTCAAGCACTTATCTTTGTTGCGATGTTGGCTTGTGGTTTCTACTTCTTTACAACTGGCAACATGACTGCTTTCTGGGCAATGACAGCACTTGCACTTGCATTTGGCTGGGTGTGGATTGCACCAGTCGGTGGTGGTGATATGCCTGTAGTGGTATCGCTTCTTAACTCATTCTCTGGTTGGGCTGCGGCAGGTATTGGTTTTACACTTGAAAACAACATGTTGATCGTTGCGGGTTCTCTTGTAGGTTCATCTGGTGCGATTCTGTCGTACATCATGTGTAAAGCAATGAACCGTTCGATCATCAATGTATTGTTTGGTGGAGCAATGGGTGGTGCAGCAGTTGCATCTGCAGATAAAGGTGAACAAGTTCAACGTAACTACCGTTCAGGTTCTGCTGATGATGCTGGCTTCTTAATGTCAAATGCGGACAGCGTTGTGATTGTACCGGGTTATGGTATGGCGCAAGGTCGTGCTCAAAATGCTGTAAAAGAGTTGTGTGAAATTCTAAAAGAGCAAGGTGTACGCGTTCGTTTTGCAATTCATCCGGTTGCGGGTCGTATGCCTGGTCATATGAACGTACTACTTGCTGAGGCAGACGTAGCATATGAAGACATTTTGGAAATGGATGAGATCAACTCAGATTTCCCTGCAACTGACGTAGTACTTGTAATTGGTGCAAACGACGTTGTAAACCCAGCTGCGAAAGATGACCCAAGCTCACCGATTTATGGTATGCCGATTCTTGAGGCTCATAAAGCGCGTACAATTATGGTAATTAAGCGTTCTATGGCAACTGGTTATGCTGGTCTAGACAATGACTTGTTCTATAACGAAAAAACAATGATGATCTTTGGTGATGCTAAGAAAGTTGTTGAAGATATGACAAAAGCAATTAACGGTACAGGCCACTAATTTGCTTTGAAGTAAAAAAACCACCTTCGGGTGGTTTTTTTATTTGAGCTGTTTTTTAAAGAAATTTTTCTACAAGATCCATCGACTGTTGATAGAGGTCGCGTGCTAGTTGCTGGTTTTTAGCATGTGATGATTTCCAGTCTGGCATATGTGCACTGACATATTCACCGTTGCGGTTTTGCCATGCATCTCCGATTGCCATTTCTGTAATGAGCTTTGCTGGAACTGAGGTTGGAACCAAGCCTAATTTCATCGCTGCATAAACTGGTTTTGGTAATTCACGATAAATATCAGAAGCAACCCCACCCGGGTGTAATGCATTATTGGTAATTGAACTTCCAGCTAGCTGTTCTGCTAATGCATTACTAAATAATAAATTTGCAAGCTTCGATTGCCCATAATAGAACAGGGGATTGTAAAAACCTTCTGCACGAAACTTGTTGGGTTTAATTGAGCCCACCCAGTGGGCAATAGATGCAAGATGGATAATGCGCGCTTTAGGAGATTGTTGTAAAACTGGGAGTAGTTTTTGAGTTAATAAAAAATGGCCTAAATAATTAACCCCAAATTGTTGCTCAAAGCCTTCACTGGTCAACTGTTTGGTTTTGGCAAATAAACCTGCATTATTAATAAGTACATCAAGGTTGCCATAGCGATCAGCAATTTCATCGGCGGTTTTTCTAGTTAATTCAAGACTATTTAAGTCGAGAGAAACGACATCGACTTGTCCTTGGTTAAGTGAGCTTAGTTTGTTTTGTGCCTCTTGCGCTTTCTGAGGATTTCGACATGCCAAAATCACATGTTGCCCTTGTTTAACGAGTTGTTCTGCTGTGGCGAAACCTATGCCCGTATTAGCACCTGTAATTAATATCTTCACTTTCTGTACTCCGGTTATGCTATTTATTGGTGAGAACTTTCAGAAAATATATAGTGCTGCAAATCTGACAATTTGTCATGTCAAATTTGGTTGTAAGTGATGATTGGTATTTGTGGGGGCTGGAAAGATGATGGGATATTTGAAAATGGTTAAAATCTTTGTTTAGTAAATAAAAAAAGCGGCTCAAAAGAGCCGCTTTTTTTAAAAGCAAAATTTTAAGCAACCGACTCTGGAGCGGTACGCCATAAGCTTTCTAAATCATAGAATTTACGAGCTGTTGGTAGCATCACATGTACTACAACAAAGCCGAGATCAATTAAGATCCATTCTGCATCTCGTTCACCTTCAACGCCAATCGGGCGGAAACCGGCTTTTCGAGCTTCTTCTGCAACATTGTCTGCAAGTGCTTTCACATGACGAGTAGAAGTACCGCTCGCAATTACAATAGCATCAGCGACATTGCTAATTGAGCTAACATCTAACTGGAGAATATCTTTTGCTTTTACATCAACTAAAGCGTCGTGGACGACTTTGAGACAAGTTTGTACGTCTTTATTTGAGGTGTTCATTGCGAAATCGTGAGAATTAGACACGCTGGGCGATGGTTCTAAATTCATATAGGGTATATTTTCCTGACAATTACTCACTATCTAATATAGTGGTTTTCGCACTAAATTTCAAACAGAAGTCGTAACAGTTTATATATTTACATCATCAGAAAAGTATTTTTTCTTCCATGTAAACGACTGATTTGAACCATTCTCAGGTTTATATTCCGCTGCAATATAGTTCTGATATGAACTTTGCTTTAACCAAGAAAAAATTTGTTCATAAGGAATTTGAGCTGTATCAGGCTCATGGCGGCCCGGACAGTCTGCAAATTGAATATGTCCAATTAAGTTAATATTCTCTTGCAAACCCTCAAGTACATCTTCACCCATCATGGCCATGTGATAGCAGTCATATTGCATTTTGAGGGCAGGGTGATTGACTGCTTCTAGCATTTCTTGGCCCTGCGCAATGTTCTGCACCAAAAAGCGAGGCATATCCGTGCCATTAATCATTTCAAAAACGGGTTCTATATCATGTTCACTGAGTAAGTTGCAGGCAAGTTTTAAATTGGCTGCTAGTGTTTTTAAACAAGGAAGTAAGTCAGCATCTAGTGGTTGCTTACCCGCCAAAATATTAACACGAGGAACGTTTAAAGCCGTGGCATAGCTAATAGCCAATTCTAATGCCTCATGGAAAGCTGTTTCTTGGCCGGGAATGCCTGCTAAACCGTTTCCGCCTTGCATAAGATCACCTGCAGGCACATTAATTAAACAAAGGCTGAGGTTGTAGCGTTCGAGTTGAGTTTGAATATCTGCAATAGACAATTCATAAGGAAATTGAATTTCGACATATTCAAAGCCCTGAGCATGGGCCAGAGCAAAGCGTTCAATTAAAGGAACTTCGGTAAAAATCATGGATAAATTGATTGCAAGACGACCCATACTCAAACTCCGTTTATTTTTGCTCTATTAATTGAATCATAGTAGCTAAATCTTTCTCGGCAAAGCCATTTTTTTGGTGAGTTTGTAGCTGTAATAGAGCTTTTTGTGCAACTGGGATATCTAAATTAACATTGTTAGCCAATGTTACTGCGTTGTTAAGATCCTTTGATAATGTTTGAACTTTCCACTGAACAGGTTCAAAGGTATGAGTTGCCATACGTGGGGTGAGAATTTGAAAAGGTTTTGAATCTGCAAATCCACCCGCTAAAGCTGGAGCGAGCAAAGTCGTATCTACACCCGCTCGATCTGCAAGAGCAACAGCTTCTGCAATAAGAGCACTGTTGGCTGCAACAATGAGTTGATTGCAGATTTTGGTGGCTTGGCCAGTTCCTGTATCTCCCATCCGTGTTACACGTTGAGATAAAACATTATAAACAGGCGTTAATTCTGTAATGGTTTGAGCATCACCACCTGCAAAAATAACAAGCGTGCCTTGTTCTGCTCCAGCTGTTCCACCTGATACAGGTGAATCAATCCATGTAACATCATGCGCGGCAGCAGTTTGAGCAAGCGTTTTTGTTGCAGTAACAGATAAGCTTGAGAAATCAACAATTACCTGTTTAGCTTTTAAGTTCGGCTGAATTTGTTTAAATACTGCCTCTACGGCTTTGTCATCTGCTAGACAGATTAAAATAACAGGATATTCGCCAATATTTATAAGATCTAGAGGCTGTGCGCCGATATCAATCAGTTCTTCACATGCAGAAAAGGTTCGATTCCAAACCGCAACTTGAAAGCCAGCTTGAATAAGGCGGGTTGCCATGCGGCTCCCCATAAGCCCTATACCTAAAAAAGCAATAGAGGTGTTGCGATCAAAATTCATAATCTAAGCTCTTTATTTATATTGGCGTGGTAAAAAATTAACTTCTGGATGTTTGTCTTTTTTACGAGCAAGTTTGCTATTTTTACCAAGTAATAATTTAAGTTGCCAGATTTTTTCTAGACGCAATGACTTTTCAGGTTGGTGTTCCATTGCATCAAGTACACGTTTTGCAGCAGTGAGAGCATCAGGTGAGCGTTGTAACATTTCAGTGGCAATTTCATTTGCTTTTTCTAGCGGAGAGTCGCTTAAATGAGTTACAAGACCAATTTCTTTTGCATAATCTCCATCAAAAACGCGGGCCGTTAAGGTGAGTTCTTTTGCAAGATCAACGCCAATTAAGCCTTTTAATGAACGAGTAAGTCCCATATCTGGAACTAAGCCCCAACGGCTTTCCATAATCGACATTTTTGTGTCTGGATGAGAAATGCGAATATCAGCTGCTAAGGCAAGTTGCATCCCCGCGCCAAAACAATATCCTTCAAGAGCTGCAATCACAGGTACAGGTAAATTTTGCCAAATCAGGAATGCTTTTTGGAACAAGCTTTGTCCAGGCTTCACAAGCTCCCAAATGGCAAAAGCGGAGTTTTTCGGATTATTCAGGTCAGATAAATCAATTCCGGCACTAAAAACTTGTGCTTCACCTGTCAAAATCACACAGCGGATATCTCTATCTTTTTTAATGGCTTTTGCTGTTGAAACGAGTTCTTTTAATAAGGCAAAACTCATGGCGTTACGTTTATCAGGACGGTTTAGATAAACTGTTGCAATGCCATTATTCTTTTCAATACGTAAAAGTGCCATGAAATTCCCGCTTATTTTTTTATCGATAAGCGGAGCATAACATGGCTGTAATTTGGAAACATGACAGCTCAGTCATGCCTATTTAGTCGGTCTGTTAGTCAGGGATTACTAAGATTTGATGAGCAGCACTTTCAACTTCTTTAACAACAAGTCCTAACTCATCAAAGCGTCTCATAACTTCTTCAATAAAGCCTTCATCGGCTATACGGCGTTCTTTGCGTAGTGTTGAAATAAATTGTTCAAAGTCACCTGTCACTTGTTGTAGCTTTGGAGTCCCTACATAGCGAGTAGCACCATAAAGACGATGTAAAACATGCTCAAGTTGAGGGAAGTCTTCAAGCTCAATAAGCTGCTGCATTTCGTTTAGCTCAGTTGGGAAGCTATCAACTAACATTTTAAGTAAATCTTGAGCAAGATCTTCTTTGTTTGCTGCAAGCTGCAAGCTTTGTTGCCAGTTTAGAATTTCTGGGTCTAATGCTTCTGTAACGACATGATGGTCTTTATCTGGAGCTTTTGCTGTAAAGTTGTTTTTAGTCCATTGCGTTAAAATCTGAATAATTTGTTCCATTTGAATTGGCTTAGTGACGTAGTCATTCATGCCGACTTTGAGAAGTTTTTGTTTTTCATCGGCAAGGGCATGGGCTGTTAATGCAATAATTGGAAGTTGCATTTCACCATCTAAAGTCGACTCTAATGAACGAATAGCACGCGTGGTATCAATACCTGACATAACAGGCATTTGAATATCCATAAACACTAAATCAAATGGTTTGAGTTTCTGATCGATTCGCTCTTGAATCAGATTAAGCGCTTCTTGACCACTGATTGCTTTAGTTGTTCTAACGTTAAGTTCACCCAGTAGAGCTTCTAAAACAATTAAGTTAGGTAAATGGTCATCCACTGCCAGAATGTGTAAACCCTGACCATTGAAATCTTGTTGTTCCTCTTCAAAAATAGGTTGATCATTTAATAATTGAATGAGTCCGCTTCGGCTAAGCGGTTGATAGAGAGGGCGAGCACGATATTCAGTGAGCATGTTTGGCTCAAGCGTCATTTGATAGCCATAAACTGCCAAATTACCTTGATAACGACTACGAATTTCTTTTAATAACGCCTCAGTATCACCACTATGGTCAACAATGAGCCATGTATTATCTTTCTGATCAAGATGTTTTAAACGACTAAATAAGTCCAGAATCGATTGTGTCTCGATGTGAGGAACATGATAGTTTTCAAGGTAGTAACGTAAAACACTCGCTGTAGCAGGGTGCGCAAGATAAGACACCACTTGTAAATGTTCAAAGTGTGGGTGTTCGATCTCGTAATCTTCATCTACTACAAATTGTGCGGTAAACCAGAAGGTTGAGCCTTTTTCTGTTGGAGCACGTTCCTGATTATCTTCAAAGCCAATTTGGCCATGCATGAGATGGACAAGCTGTTTAGAGATCGCAAGACCTAAACCTGTACCGCCAAATTGACGTGTAACGGATGCATCACCTTGCGAGAATGATTCAAATAATTTTTTACGATCTGTACCGCTTAAACCAATACCACTGTCTTGAACACTAAAATGAAGTAGGCATTGTCCGATATCATCATGTTCCATACGAACACGAACAATAATTTCGCCATCTGGAGTGAACTTAATCGCATTCGAAATCAAGTTAGTCAGAATTTGTTTGAAGCGTAAAGCATCACCAATCACTTGTTGTGGAATATTGTCGGCATAGTAAAAAGCCATAGCGATATGCTTTTGGGCAGCCAGTGGAGACAGCATATCCATGACATCAAAGACGGCTTCTTCTAAATCAAACGGCGCTGTTTCGAGCTCTAATTTACCAGCATCAATTTTTGAGAAATCTAATACATCATTAATTAATGCCAATAAATGGGCTGATGACTTGCGAATAGTTTGCAGGTAAAGATTTTGTTCGTTATTTAGGTTTTGTTGACGAAGTAATAAATGAATAAAGCCATCAATACTGTTTAAAGGCGTTCGAAGCTCATGACTAATATTAGCAAGGAAAACTGATTTGGCTTGGTTCGATGAAATCGCTTGGTCACGTGCTTGACGATAGGTAATGTTTTGAACTTCTAAGGTATCTAAAGTTCTACGTAAGTCTTCTTCGGTTTGTTCGGTGTGTTCTTTTAACTCTAAAAAGCTAAAGTGCAATCGTTTAACAACGTTTGCAATATCACGCTGTAATAAGCGCAATTCACCCGTACTGTTAATGACCATATGCTGGTCCAACGTGTCTGCATTTAAACGTTGCAACTGCATGCGAATTTCGTACATCGGTGCAATCCACCGACGCGAATAAAAATTCAAGCAAAGTAAAAGTAACAGTAAGGTCATTAAGCCAGTAATGACGAGGGCAATCAAAATACGGTAACGTGCCAATTCTAGTGGCTGATTATCCATTTCAATCACAAGCCAGACAGGTGCTTTTCCGGGTGTGTCGCTAATCCGCTGTCCATAAATATTGTTGTGGTTATAAGAGATTGGACCAAAAAAATTATTTTTTTCAGTAAAGTTTGGCCAGTAACGATTGTCTCGATAACCGATACTTAAATAAGTCTGACCATTACTATCAATTAAAGCAGCACGCTTTAGATTTTTTTCATTAAACATGCTTTGCATGATGTGCTGAGCATGGTCATATTCATCGGGCTGTAGTTCAACTAGGTGGTATAAATCTAGTGCGATTTGATTATAGCGAGCTAAAATTGCTGAGGCATGATGTAGCTGTTGTTGTTTTACTGAATGCGAGGTTTCAGTTAAAACCAGAAAAGCACCAACACACGTTAAAATCATAATGGGCACAAAAATAAGAGCAATCAATTGCCCATATGCATGATTCAGACGTAAGCGTTTCGATAAGGTTTTATTGAAATTAGACATGGCTACATCAGATTTATCTCTCTGTACGGCATCTTATCACGCTTTATTTTAAAACAGACGGCATTTTATAAATGACCGAGCTTTAATCGCTTTCATGAAAAAGCATATTGAAATGGGTGCAGTACCGAGTATTTTTTCATACAATAGGCCCACCTCGATATAGGTGTTGATCATGAGTAATACACAACCTGATTTTTTAGCTGACGAATTTTTGTTAGATCACTATGTAGGTAAGACACCTCTAGTTCGTTTGCAGCGATTAGCTTCTCATACGCAAGCGTTAGTTTTAGCAAAATTGGAAGGTAATAATCCGGCAGGTTCTGTAAAAGACCGTCCTGCATATAACATGATTATGCAGGCAGAAAAACGTGGTCAAATTAAACCGGGTGATACATTAATTGAAGCAACCAGCGGTAATACAGGTATTGCGTTGGCTATGGTTGCGGCAATGCGCGGCTATAAAATGAAACTTATTATGCCGAACAATATGAGCCAAGAGCGTAAAGATGCGATGCTGGCTTATGGCGCAGAGCTGATTGAAGTAACACCGCAGCAAGGAATGGAAGGTGCACGTGATTTAGCCTTACAAATGGAAAAAGAGGGTAAAGGTCACGTTTTAAATCAGTTTGGCAATCCTGATAATGTTGAAGCTCATTATTTAACGACTGGTCCTGAAATCTGGAAACAAACAGGTGGGAAAATTACCCATTTTGTGAGTTCAATGGGCACAACCGGTACCATTATGGGTGTTTCTAAATATTTAAAAGAACAAAACCCAGATATTCAAATTGTTGGTTTACAGCCTGCAGACGGATCAAGTATTGCCGGTATTCGCCGTTGGCCAAAAGAATACTTGCCTACTATTTTTGATAGTAGCCGTGTGGATCGTATTATTGATATTCCACAAATTGAAGCTGAAAAAACTATGCGTAAATTAGCTCGTATGGAAGGTGTTAGTGCTGGTACATCTTCAGGCGGTGCAGTTTGGGCATCAATCAAAATTGCAGAAGAAAATCCGGATGCTGTTATTGTTTGCATTATCTGTGACCGTGGCGATCGCTACTTGTCTACAGGTCTGTTTTCAGTACAGGACGATAACTCATAATTGAGAGAAATAATGCGTTTCCCTACCTTAGTTTTTGATATTGAAACTTTAACTGATTTAAAAGCGGGTGCGCATTTATATCATCTTGATTTACCTGAGGCCGATGTAGAGCAAGCATTGACGAAAATCCGTCGCCAAGAATCTGGTATGGACTTTCAGCGTTTGCCTTTACATGAAATTGTTTGTATTTCTGGCTTATGGATCGATGAGTCTGGTTTTCGATTATTTTCTTTTAGTCGAGAACAATATTCTGAAGCAGAAATTTTACAGAAATTTTTATCTATTTTTGATAAGCGCCATCCGACTCTAGTAAGTTGGAATGGTTCGCAATTTGATTTACCAGTTATCCTATTTCGCGCTATGTATCATGGGCTATCTGCCCCCGGTCTGTTTGATCAAGGCGAGATTGATAGCCAGAAGCGTTTTAATAATTACCAAAACCGTTATCACCATCGCCATATAGACTTAATGGACGTTATGGCAATGTTTAATGGCCGTAATTTTCAAAAGCTTGACGATATTGCCTGTATTTTAGGTTTGCCGGGTAAGCGTGGTGAGTCGGGTTATCATGTGCCTGAATATGTTCGTAATCAACAGTGGTTAAAATTAACGAGCTATTGTGAAGGAGATGTGCTCAATACGTGGTTTATTTATTTGCGTTGGTTAGTACTAAAAGGCCAATTAAATGCAGATGAACATAACCATTGGATTAGTTCGAGTATTGAATATTTACAGACCATGCCACAGCAGGCTGATTTTCTTGAAGTATGGGAACGCACTTCAAAACATACTGAATTTACTTCTCACTATTTTAATTCTTCAGATTTTTAGGTTCATTCTTTGAAACAACAAGCCAAATCTCGCAACCTTCAACAACCAGAATATATTTTTCAGGTTGAAACACTTTCTCATGAGGGGCGGGGAATTGCGCATTATGGTTCTCATCCAGATCATCCGGCAGATAAGCATGGCAAAAAAGTTTTTATTCGTTATGCATTGCCAGGAGAAACTGTAAAAGCTCGGATTACCCATCAAGCGAAGCGTCTTGAAGAAGCTGAAATGTTGCATTTGTTAGGAGAACCGTCATCACATCGTATCGAGGCAATTTGTCCTCATTATGGTATCTGTGGTGGATGTAGCATGCAGCATATTCACCCTGATGAACAAATCCGTTTAAAACAAAGTGTACTTCAGTCACATTTACAGCATTTTGCAGGTATTCAGCCTGAACAGTGGCTAGAGCCGATTCGATCTTTACAAAGCGATTATCGTCGTCGTGCTCGAATCGGTGTGCGCTATTTGCCAAAACCAGATCGCTTAATTATGGGTTTTCGCGAACATCATAGTAATCGTCTAACTTCGATTCATAGCTGTAGTGTTTTGGATAAAAACTTATCAAATAGTCTGCCTGAGTTACGCACTTTACTCCAAAGTCTAAAAGGCAAAGCACATATTGGTCATGTAGAATTAGCAAAAGGTGATCATGAAGTTTCTTTATTGGTTCGTCATGTAGAAAAATTAAACAATTCTGATGTCAACCAATTAAAGCAATTTGCGTTACACAAAGGGTGGCAATTGTATTTGCAACCTAAAGGTCCGGAAAGTATTCATCGTATTGATGATGAACAAGGTGCTTTACGTTTACATTATGCCTTGGAGAGGTTTAATGTAAATTTTGCTTTTTCGCCATTGGATTTTACTCAGGTCAATGCCACAGTAAATGAACAGATGGTTCAATTGGCATGTGAATTGCTTCAGTTGCAACCAGGTGAAAAGGTACTTGATCTATTTTGTGGTTTGGGCAATTTCTCACTCCCGTTAGCACGATGTGTTGGTGAGAGTGGTCAGGTTGTCGGTGTTGAAGGGAGTGAAGAAATGGTGCAGCGAGCAACAGCTAATGCGAAATGCAATAGTTTGGTGCAAGCAACCTTCTTTTCACAAGATTTAACAAAAGATTTTTCGCATCATTCTTGGGCAAATCAAGGATTTGATGCATTATTGATTGATCCTCCTCGTGCTGGTGCATATGAAATTATGCAGTATGTATCAAATTTTGGAGCAAAAAGAATCGTTTATGTATCATGTAATCCAGCTACACTGTCAAGGGATGCGGGTGTTTTGGTCCAATATGGTTACCAGTTAAAAAAAGCAGCAGTGATGGACATGTTTACGCATACCGAACATGTTGAATCCATTGCACTATTTGAAAAAATTCAAGAGATAAACGATTAAAAACATGAGTTACATATTGAGGAGAATGGTATGGTCACAGTACGTGAACAGTTACCTGAACAACTAACCGAGTTGTCAGAGGAAACGACTGTAGAGCATGCCGCCGAAACGCAAATCGGTTTAGCCTCATGGTTGGATCGGGTGCGTGAAATATTAGATGGGGCGGAGCTTGAACAACTTGAAAAAGTCGCTCATTTAACCCTGCAAAAAGAGTTAGATTCAACGGTTAATCATCGTTCCAATACTTTTGCTACAGGCGTTGGAATGGCCGACATTCTGGCACATCTTCACGTAGATGAAGATACTTTATCAGCAGCAATGCTTTATCGTAGTGTGCGTGAAGGCATTACCGATATAGAAGAAGTAAAACAGAAATTCGGGGAGCAAGTGTATAACCTTGTCAAAGGTACTTTGGCAATGGGTAAACTTTCAGAACTTATTGAAAAAAATAAACGGTTAGAAGATCACTTTAATAATAATCAACGAGAACATCTAAGCGGCATTTATAAAATGCTGATTTCGGTGACAGAAGATGTTCGTGTTGTTTTAATTAAACTTGCTGAACGTACTTATTCTTTGCGAGAGCTTGCAAATTCCTCTCGTGAACGCCAAGAACGTGTAGCGCGTGAAATTCTTACTATTTATTCGCCGTTGGCACATCGACTTGGTATTGCTCAGCTTAAATGGGAGCTCGAAGATCTAGCATTTCGCTATTTGGCTCCAGATCGCTATAAAGAGATTGCTTCATTACTCAACGAAAAGCGTTTAGAGCGTGAGCATTATATTCAGTTCGTCATTGACCGTTTGAAAAATGAGTTAGCGTCTTACGGTATTGAAGCTGAAATTACAGGTCGTGCAAAACACATTTATTCGATTTATCGAAAAATGAAGAGCAAAAACCTGAGCTTCGACCAACTTTATGACATTCGTGCTTTGCGTGTGTTGGTCAATAGTGTGCCAGAATGCTATCACTCTTTAGGTATCGTACATCAAATCTGGCGTCATATTCCGCATCAGTTTGATGACTATATTACAAACCCGAAAGCCAATGGTTATCGTTCTTTGCATACGGCTGTAATTGCTGAAAACAAATCTCTTGAAGTGCAAATTCGTACTCACGAGATGCATGATGAAGCAGAGTTAGGCGTATGTTCACACTTTAACTATAAAGAAGGTTCAAAGAATACCGACCATTCTTTTAACCATCGTTTGCATTCATTACGTGCCGTTTTAGAACATTATCAAGAGCGTAATGAAACGACGGTACATCAAAACGAAGATGAAACAGAAGGCTTTGAACAGTTACAAGACTTTGAAGGCTTTGAGAAGATTTATGTTTTCAGTCGTGATGGTGATATTAAGGAATTGCCGCGTGGCTCAACAGTTTTAGATTTTGCCTATCATGTGCATACAGAAGTAGGGAATAAGTGTTATGCAGCGCGGGTCAACCAGCGTTATGTGCCACTTACCTATACTTTAAAAACGGGTGAGCAGGTTGAAATTTTAACTAAAAAAGATCGTGAACCAAACCGTGACTGGTTGGTGAACTCTCTGGGTTATATCAAAACCTCTCGTGCACGTGACAAGTTGCGTCATTGGTTTAGACAACAAGACCGTAGTAAGAATCTTGAAGTAGGCCGAGAACTGCTTAATAAAGAGTTGGCTCGTCTTGCGATTCACCCAAAAAGTATCGACCTAAACGATTATTCATCACATTTTAATGTGAAGACCGGCGACGACATTTTGGTGAATTTGGTCAGTGGCGATATTAGCTTACATGCCCTGATTAATCAGGTGAACCGCCAAATGCATCTAGATCAGGATGAGCCTGAACTAGTACTTAAACCAACGTTAAATCCGCGTGCTAGCCATACGCTATCAGCACATGGCATTTTAATTGATGGTTTAGATAATGTAGAGCTGCACATCGCTCAGTGCTGTCAGCCGGTACATGGTGAATCAATCGCTGGATATATTACTTTGAACCGTGGTGTCAGCATCCATAAAGTCATTTGTTCTGACTATCAGCGTATGATTAAGCAAGAGCCAGAGCGTGCTGTTGAAGCTGATTGGGAAATGCAGCCAACACGTGGTCAAAGCGTTCAGATTGTGGTGGAAGCATATGATCGTCGTGGTCTGCTTAAAGACTTAACTCAAGTGATTTTCTCAGACCAAATCAATATTCGTCAGGTTAATACAATTTCTGAGGCAGATGGTATTGCTAATATGAAGTTGCTCATTGAGGTTAAAGGTTTAGCGCAGCTTTCTCGTTTATTGGCTCGCCTAGAGCAGCAACCTGGAATTATTAGTGCTCGACGCATGATTCAAGGCGTTTAATAAATTAAGTAAAAAGGCTGTCAAATGACAGCCTTTTTACTGCAAATTATTTTCTAGATAAATAAATATTGGTGAGTCGATTTAGAAACTGAGGGCTCAACGTTGAGAGCTGATAAAGCAGTTTGGTTTTTATACCCACTGGAATATGGGTAGGCGTCCAGAAATGAGCCTTTTTCTCTACAAGCGTAAGCACCTGCTGAGCAATATCATTTGGGGTTAAATCTATCCCCATATTCTGAATGGTGCCTGCATCCATATTGTTAACCATTGCAGTTTGTACAAATAGCGGCATCACATCTAAAACGCGAATACCATATTTTTTCCATTCCACATCTAAACCTTCAGTAATTCCACGAACTGCAAATTTACTAGCAGAATAAGAAATCAAATCAGCTTGCCCATAAATTGCAGAGGCTGAAGAGAGGTTGATAACGCGTGCAAAAGACGCTTGCTTTAAGTAGGGTAGAGCAGCGTGACAGCCATTGATTACGCCGTTTACATTAATATTTATTGTTCTTTGATGAGCTTTAATATCAGTCGTTTCAAACGCGCCAGAATATAAAATACCTGCATTATTTACCAAAATATTAAGTTCACCAGCCCATTCGGTAAATTCTTTTAATATGTGTTGCCACTGGCTGTAGTCACTTACATCTAGATAGCCGGCACGGGCATTTGGCCCTAAGTCATTTGCTAGTTCCTGAGCAAGCGATTCATTAATATCATAAATGCCTACTTTATATCCTTGTTTGTAGAATACGCGTGCAATTTCAGCCCCAATACCTTGAGCGGCGCCACTAATCAGAATACTGTATCTCATCTTTTTTCTCTTTGTCAGTACAATAGTGCGACTGATTTAATCGCTTTGATTTTGATCATAACAAATTAAAATCTTAGTTTGACTGACCGACTTTTTAAACTTGAGGGTTACCATGGATAAATTGCTTAAAATCATGCAAGAGTTACGTGAAAAATGTCCGTGGGATCAACAACAAACTCCAATGTCACTGACTAAATATGCGATTGAAGAAGCATATGAGGTCGAGGCGGCCATCCGCCATGGCGATATTAATGAAATTAGAAATGAACTAGGCGATTTGTTATTACAGGTTGTGTTTCAATCACAAATGTTTAGTGAGCAAGGCGCTTTTAACTTTCAAGATGTTGTTGAGGCAGTAAGTGAAAAGTTAATACGCCGTCATCCCCATGTTTTTCAGGCAGATCAATTTAATAATTTAACACCAGAACAAGTAAGTGAGCTTTGGAAACAAATAAAACAACAAGAAAAACAAGGCAAGCCGCAATCAAGATTAGATGAAATTAAACATGGGCCAGCCCTGTTACAGGCACAAGAAATTCAAGCAAATGTAGCTAAGGTTGGGTTTGATTTCGAAACGGTAGAAGATGCTTATGAAAAACTAGAAGAAGAGTTGGATGAGTTTAAACAGGCCCTAAAAAATCAAAATATTGATGAAATTCAAGACGAATTTGGAGATTGCCTGTTTTCATTAGTCAATGTTGGACGTAAACTTGCGATTTCAAGTGAAACATCACTTTTATCGACAATACATAAATTTAGAAGCCGTTTTGCTTTTATTGAAGATCAAGCGCAAAAACAGCAAAGAACATTAGAGGACATGACTCTGTCTGAAATGGATGAATTGTGGAATCAGGCAAAGCGGCAGTTAAAGTTAGGGGAAAAAACACATGCAGCTCAGCATGAATCTTTGGAAGAATAAACACAATATTTTCATTGTTTTATTTTGGAGCCTGATCTCATCAGCCCTAGTTCAGGCTCAATCTTTTGATCAAAATTTTAAGGAGTGGAAAGCGAAACAGCAGATGTATGATCAGAAGTTGAGCGTGCAGCGGCCCTCTCATTCTAATAGTCCAAAAAGTTCAGTTATGACTGATTCGTCAGGGCAAATTCACTTAAATCAAGCCAATATTGATGAGCTCCAAAAGCTAAAAGGTATTGGTGAGAAAAAGGCTCAGGCGATTGTGGAATACCGTCAAAAGAATGGTGGCTTTAAAAATATTGATGAATTTAAAAACGTAAAGGGTATTGGTCCAGCCATTTTTGAAAAGAATAAAACGCGTTTGACTTTATAAAGCATCTATCTGTCAATTATCATTTCATGCGCAAACTACAGAGAATCAAATTGCCCTTTGTGTGCGTTAGAGCTATGATTAGCGACAACTTGTTATTTACGTCCTGACGTAGGAGACAGCGTCTTTTGCAAACCTTGCGAGCGTCAAAATGTGGTTTGTCCACAGCCCAACTTCCTTCTTCGATTTTAGATGTGATCGATAGCCTGACTAAAGCTGGCTATGAAGCTTATATTGTTGGGGGTGGTGTCCGTGATTTAATGCTAGGGCTTAATCCTAAAGATTTCGATGCAGTCACTAATGCAACACCTTCCCAGATTAAAGAAGTTTTTGGTCGACGTTGTCGAATCATTGGCCGTCGATTTGAATTAGCACATGTCTATTCAGGGCGTGAGCTTATTGAAGTCGCAACTTTCCGTGCTCCTCCTAAAAAAGCAGTCACCAGTGCTTCAGGCATGATTTTACGTGACAATAACTGGGGAACCATCGAACAAGACTTTGCTCGCCGTGACTTTTCAATCAATACGCTATATTACCAACCGCGTAAGAGTATTGTGCTTGATTTCTGCAAAGCAATTGACGATGTAAAAAATAAAACCCTACGTTTATTGGGCGATCCAGCACAGCGCTTCGAAGAAGACCCAGTGCGTATGCTGCGAACTCTACGTTTTGCAGCCAAGTTAAATTTCAAAATTGATTCAGATATTCTCGATATCTTTGATGCAGAGATGACGCAACTATTGCGTGATGTTTCTCCGCATCGTTTATATGATGAATCTCAGAAGCTCTTTACAATGGGACATTTGGCGCGTGTTTTGCCAATGTTGATTGAGTTTGGAGTTTGGAAGCAGCTCTTTGCCGATATTCAGCCTAACCTCACTCCATTTATTCTAAGAGCAGCAAAGAATACAGATCAGCGTATTCAAGTGGGTAAAACAATTAACCCTGCATTTTTCTATGCGGTCTTGTTGTGGCAACCATTTTTAGAGCGTTGTGAATTTTATTTATCTAAAGGTGTGGTACCAGCTGAAGCTCGTGCACAAGCTGGTTTAGATGTCTTAAAACGTCAGGCAACCCGCACTGTGATTCCTCGTTTTGCAGAAACTTTTATTCGTGAAGTTTGGGAAATGCAGACCCGTTTGCTTAATCCGAAACCACAGCAAATTGAAGCATTGGCTGGACATGCGCGTTTCCGTGCTGGTTTTGACTTCTTGTTACTTCGTGAAAAGTCAGGTGATGACACAACACAAGGAATGGGAAGCTGGTGGGAAGCCTACCAAGAAATGTCGAATGACGAAAAAGAAGCTGCAATTAGCCAGTACAATCGTCAGAAAGCTAGAAACCGTCGTAAAGCCGTTGCTGAACCTGTTGAAAACAATAAAGTTGAGACGGAAATCGAACCTTTGGTTGATATTCCTGAACCACGCAGCCGTCGTGGGAAAAAAGAACGTGCTCGACAAGAACAATCGATGGGTCGTTTCGTTGAAAAAGCCTCTGCTTCAGAAGCTGGGGTGATGAGCGACCATCCGATTTTGAAGCGTAAGCGAGTACAACGCGATTTAAGCCAAGTTATTTTTGGGCCAACGCAATGACAACGAAGACCTATATTGGTTTAGGAAGTAATTTGGGTGATTCGCGCCAAATATTATCTGAAGCCATTGCTAAGCTTAAAACTTTAGGTGGAGTGAAAGTTTCTAAACTTTATCAAAGTCCACCTATGGGGCCTCAAGATCAACCAAATTATTTAAATGCAGTTGCAGAACTAAATACAGATCTCATGCCTTTAGATTTGTTAGACCAGTTACAGCGATTTGAGCAAGAAGCTGGTCGTGTACGCCTTCGTCGTTGGGGAGAGCGTACCTTAGATCTAGATTTGCTTATATATGGTGATGAAAAAATTCAAAATGAGCGCTTAACTGTGCCACACATTGGAATTCTAGAGCGAGATTTCGTTGTAATTCCTTTATTAGATTTAGACGCTGATTTACATATTAACGATCAGCCACTTAAAAATTTAGAACTCATACAGCAGCCCACGCTGACTGTACTTGCTGATGAGTCTTGGGCTTAAAGCCTGACTTATTACGTTCTGCAAACTCCTGTAGAGGATACCATCATGATTAGTCTAAGTGACTTAAGAAAATTTAAAGCCGAAGGACGTAAGTTCTCTTGTCTAACTTGTTACGATGCGAGTATGGCAAAAGCAATGGAACTTGCTGAAATTGATACAATCTTAATTGGTGATTCTCTTGGAATGGCAATTCAAGGTCGTGACTCAACTTTACCTGTAACTGTTGAGGACATGGCTTATCATACGGCGGCGGTGCGTCGCGGTAACCAGCATGCTTTGATTATGACTGACTTACCATTTATGAGTTATGCCACCTTAAATGATGCTTTGCAAAATGCAAGAACAGTTATGCAAGCTGGTGCCCAGATGATCAAAATTGAAGGCGGCGCTTGGCTAAGTGAAACTGTACAAGTGTTAACTCGTAATGGTGTACCTGTATGTGTACATTTAGGTTTAACTCCTCAATCTGTACACGTATTTGGTGGTTACAAATTACAAGCTAAAACACGTGAAGCAGCTGATCAACTTATTGCTGACTGTACGGCAGTGGTTGAAGCAGGTGCGGCAGTTCTATTGCTTGAATGTGTTCCTGCTCAGTTGGGACAAGAAATTGCTGAACTATTTCCAAATACACCTGTGATTGGTATTGGTGCGGGTAATGCGACTGATGGTCAGGTACTTGTAGTACAGGATATGTTGGGTTTAACTTTTGGTCGAGTTGCGCGTTTTGTCCGTAACTTTATGAAAGAACAATCTGGCGAAACTGCGATCCTAGATGCTTTTAAAGCTTTTCATGCTGCTGTGCAGGACCAGTCATTTCCAGCCAAAGAACATACTTTCCACGTTGAGCTGTAATTCATGAAAACAGAAACCACCATACAAGGTCTTGCAGCTTCTTTAAATCCTGCTAGAGCTGCGCGTAAAATTATTGGTTTTGTCCCAACAATGGGAAATCTACATGAAGGACATCTCACACTTGTTCGTGAAGCGAAAAAGTTATGTGATGTTGTGGTTGTTAGTATCTTCGTAAATCCAACTCAATTTGGACCGGGTGAAGATTTTGACAACTATCCTCGTACTTTAGAACAAGATAGTCGTCTATTAGCCGATGTTGGTTGTGACATTATTTTTGCACCATCAGTTGAGCAAATGTACGGTACTCAGCCGCGTTTAACCAATATAAGTGTTAGCCAAATTACTGATGCTTTATGTGGTAGTTCACGTCCTGGGCATTTTGATGGCGTAGCTTTGGTGGTCACCAAACTCTTTAATATTGTGCAACCTAACTATGCTTTCTTTGGTCAAAAAGATTACCAACAGTTAGCAGTGATTCGCCAGTTTGTACAAGATTTAAATATCCCGCTAGAAGTAATTGGTGTGCCAATTGTTCGTGCAGCAGATGGCTTAGCTCTTAGTTCAAGAAATGGTTATTTAAGTCCAGAGCAACGTCAGGTCGCTCCGGTTATTTATCAAAGTTTAAAGCAAGCTGAGCAGCAGTTACATCAAGGCAAAGATCTACAACAAGTTTTAGAAGATATCAAAACTCAGTTGACAGATAATGGGTTTGTTGTGGATTATGTCGAAGCTCGTCAGTCAAATCTGTTACCTGCTACTCAGTTTGATCGTGATATTGTGTTGTTCATCGCGGCAAAATTGGGTGCAACTCGTTTGATTGATAATTTAGAAGTTGCCTTTACACCCCAATAAACAGATCAAAGGACAGCCATGCCATGAAGCGTATACTTATCGTGACAGGACAGTCTGGTTCAGGAAAATCTTCGGCTCTCCAAGTGTTAGAAGATTTGGGCTATTACTGTATTGATAATTTGCCTTTGGCATTGCTGCCCGAAATTGTGGCAAAGCTAGATCATGAAAATAATCTAGAGCAGTTGGCATTAGGTGTGGATGTTCGAAGCACTCGTGCAGATATGCAAGAGTTCGATCATGTTTTTGAGCAACTACAAAAACATGGCACAGTTGATGTGATTTATCTGACTACGCAAGATCAGGATTTGATCGCACGTTTTAGTGCATCACGTCGTCCGCATCCATTGGCCAATCGTTTTAAAAGTCTGTTGCAATGTATTCATGAAGAAAAGCAATTGCTGCTCCCAATTCAGTTCCGTGCTACGGTTCATATTGATACAACGGATAAAAGTGTTCATGATTTAAAGCATATTTTACTGTCTAAATTGGGGCAGTCAGATAAGCTTATCGTGATATTGCAGTCATTTGGATATAAACATGGCATTCCTTTAGATGCTGATTATGTTTTTGATGTACGGCATTTACCAAATCCGCATTGGGATTTAGAATTGAGACGTTTTTCTGGTTTGGATGAGCCAGTAAGACTATTTTTAGAAGCAAGTCCGCAAGCAAACGAAATGTTTGATGATATCCTTCACTTCTTAAAAAAATGGCTTCCAGCATTTGCTGAAGGACATCGTCACTATATGACGATTTCTATTGGTTGTACGGGTGGTCAACATCGTTCCGTTTATATCGTAGATAGACTAAAACAAGCACTTGAGGCAGAATGGTCTGTTCAGGTCTTACACAGAGAAATGAAGCACTGGTCATGATAGACACAACTGTTGATGTAATTAATAAACTCGGTTTACATGCTCGTGCATCAGGAAAACTGATAGAGGTCACTACAAAATTTCGTTCGTCGATCCAAATTGGAAAAGGCGATCATTTAGTAGATGCAAAAAATATTATGTCTTTGCTGATGTTAGGTGCAGGTAAAGGGACCACTTTACGATTGGTCATTGATGGTACCGACGAAGAGCAGGCATTAAATGAAGTACAGGCGTTATTCGCCGCAAAATTTTATGAGGCAGATTAATCGTGGCACGTCGTCCCCAACGTTATACTGAAGAAGATTTTGGCTCTTTAGAAGGACGTGCAAGTAAGACAGAGCAGAAAAAAGCAGTTCAACGTATGGCTGCTTTAGGTGAGCAATTAGCACAACTTTCTGTTAAACAGATTCAAAAACTCCCAGTTGATGAACGTTTAATTGATGCGTTAATGGAAGTACAGAACATTAGTTCTTTTGAAGCTCGTCGTCGTCAGTTTCAACGTATTGGTAAATTATTGCGTAATGAAGATGAGACCGTTATTTTGTCTTATCTAACTCCGCAGCAAGGCGCAAAAAAGCAGGCTCAATTGATGCGTTGGGTTGATCGTATGATCGAACAAGGCGACCCTGCAATTAATGAATTTAGTAAAATTTATAATGCTTCGGAACGTCACACCTTGCGTCAGCATGTGTTGAGAATCAACCGTGATAAGAGTCAGCAAGTGAGTGAAGCAGAGCTTGAGGTATCAAAAGGTAAATTTGTAAACTATGTACAGCAAATTGCCCTATTGTCTGATCAAGGCTAAATGCTCTTCTATAAAAAAGCGACGCTCAAGGCGTCGCTTTTTTTATTTATACATTTTCAGCCCGTTCTCTTGCCCATTCACGCAAGATAAATTTCTGTAATTTACCTGTCGATGTTTTCGGAATTTCTGTAATAACCACATCTTTAGGCACTTTAAAGCGCGCTAATTCTTTTTGGCAGTGTGCAATAATTTCTTCAGGTGTTGCTGTAGCACCCATCTTTAGCTCAATAAATGCGCATGGTACTTCTTGCCAACGTGCATCGGGTTTGGCGACTACCGCAGCGGTTAATACAGCAGGATGTTTATATAAAACATCCTCTACTTCTAAAGATGAAATATTTTCTCCACCGGAAATAATGATGTCCTTCGAGCGATCAGTAATTTTTGCATAACCATCTGGGTGACAAACGGCTAGGTCGCCTGTGTGAAACCATCCGCCAGCAAAGGCTTCTTGAGTCGCTTTAGGGTTCTTTAAATAGCCTTTCATGACAATATTACCACGGAACATGATTTCTCCCATGGTTTGACCATCATTAGGCACAGGTTCCATAGTCTCGGGATCTAACACACGCATGCTGTCTTGCAACGGGTAGGGTACACCTTGACGGGAATGAAGTTGGGCTTGTTCAGCAATTGATAGCTCATTCCATCCAGATTGAGAAGCGCATAGAGCAGAAGGTCCATAAGTTTCTGTTAAGCCATATACATGGTTTACGTTAATCCCCATGTTTCGCATCCCTTCAATAATGGCAACAGGGGGAGCTGCCCCAGCAACCATGACTTCAACATGGTGATCAAAGTTCGCTTGTTTTTCTTTAGGTAAGTTAAGAATCATTGAAAGAACAATAGGTGCACCACAGAAATAATCAACTTTATGGGCTGCAATCAATTGCATGACTAATTCTGGATCGACTTTGCGTAAACAAATATTGGTTCCACCACTTGCTGCTATGCTCCACGCAAAACACCAGCCATTACAATGAAAGAGGGGTAGTGTCCATAAATACACAGCACGTGGTTTCATTCCACAAGCCAAGATATTGCTTGCAGCATTAAGATAAGCCCCGCGATGATGATAGACCACACCTTTAGGATTACCTGTAGTTCCAGATGTGTAATTTAAGCTAATCGCATCCCACTCATCTTCTGGTAAATGCCAAGAGAAGTTAATGTCGCCCTGAGCGATCCATTCTT
Organism: Acinetobacter sp. JADD-222; assembly: GCF_049310645.1. Lineage (NCBI taxonomy): Bacteria > Pseudomonadati > Pseudomonadota > Gammaproteobacteria > Moraxellales > Moraxellaceae > Acinetobacter > Acinetobacter sp. JADD-222. The sequence continues at coordinate 342,234 of NZ_JBMOWI010000002.1, forward strand.
CATATTCAAAGGAACCTAAAAACTGATTTTCACCTTCGTATTCCGTATCGGCTACATCAATTACAATAATGTGTTGATTCGGAATAAGTGAGAGAGCCTCTCTTGCCAAATTCACAAATTCAGGGTCAACCAACAGTACTTTACTTTCAGCATGTTCCAGCATGAAAGCGATTGTTTTTGCATCTAAACGTGTATTGAGGGTATTAAGTACCGCACCCGCCATAGGAACTGCAAAATGCGCTTCAATCATGGCTGGAATATTTGGCAATAAAACGGATACCGTATCATTTTTCTCAATTCCCAGTTGCTTGAGCTGAGATGCAAATTGGCAACAGCGTTGGTAAGTTTCTTTCCATGAAATTTGGCGCTTACCATGAATAATTGAAGCTTGATCTGGGTAAATATAAGCCGCACGCTCTAGGTAGCGTAGAGGTGATAACGCAACAAAGTTTGCGGGTGTGCGTGGTAACTCATCATAAGCACTAACCATGTGAAACAACTCCGTGTTCTATTTTTAATTCATTCTTTGAACATATGATTTAATATTAATCAAAGCATCTATGCTTTAGTCTTAAAGAGCGATACCCTCCAGTCAAAAAATGAGCAGAAATGCTATTTTCTTCATCTTAAACCACTTGTGTTAAACATGTTTAAAAATCATCTCAATATATTTTTAAGTCATTTATTGCTGTTTACGCGATAAGCAAAATGTATTTATGATTTTATGGACTCAAAGGTTTTCACATTGCTTGAACAAGTGTAAAATCTTTCAGGTTTTTAACTTTGATTTACACCGTTTTTATATTTTGAGGTTCGCCTCGATCATAATCTCGCGGTGAAATGCTCCTTCGTATAGGGCATCACTCCTTAAGGATTTTTTTATGCCAATTATCACATTGCCAAATGGCGATCAAAAGAGTTTTGATCACGCTGTATCTGTTATGGAAGTTGCCCAAAGTATTGGGCCTGGTCTAGCAAAAAATACTGTTGCTGGCCGTGTAAATGATCGCTTAGTTGATGCATGTGACTTAATTACCGAAGATTCGACCTTACAAATTATCACTCCAAAAGATGAGGAAGGTCTTGAAATTATTCGCCATTCTTGTGCACACCTTGTAGGGCATGCTGTTAAACAGCTTTTCCCGGAAGCCAAGATGGTGATTGGTCCAGTCATTGAAGAAGGTTTTTACTACGACATCTGGATGCCACGTCCTTTTACCTTGGATGATATGGCAGCTATCGAAGAGCGTATGAAAAAGCTCATCGATCAAGATTACGATGTCGTTAAAAAAATGACACCGCGTGATGAAGTTATTGCTGAATTTACTGCGCGTGGCGAAGAATATAAATTACGCTTGATTGCAGACATGCCTGAAGAAACACAAATGGGCTTGTACTACCATCAAGATTATTTGGATATGTGTCGTGGTCCACACGTACCGAATACCAAATTCTTAAAATCGTTCAAGCTCACTAAAATCTCTGGTGCATACTGGCGTGGTGATGCGAAGAACGAACAGCTTCAACGTATTTATGGTACAGCTTGGGCAGACAAAAAACAGCTCGCTGCATACATCAAACGTATCGAAGAAGCTGAAAAGCGTGACCATCGTAAAATTGGTAAAGCTTTAGACTTGTTCCATATGCAAGAAGAAGCACCGGGTATGGTGTTCTGGCATCCAAATGGCTGGACTATTTACCAAGTACTTGAACAATACATGCGTAAAGTTCAGCAAGACAACGGTTACCTTGAGATTAAAACACCACAAATTGTAGATTTTACACTGTGGGAAAAATCAGGTCATGCGGCGAACTATGCTGACAACATGTTTACGACTCATTCTGAAAATCGTAACTATGCCGTTAAGCCAATGAACTGCCCATGTCACGTGCAAGTGTTCAACCAAGGTTTGAAGTCTTACCGTGATTTACCGATTCGTTTAGCAGAGTTTGGTTCTTGTCATCGTAACGAACCATCAGGTTCTTTACACGGCATTATGCGTGTACGTGGCTTTACACAAGATGACGCGCACATCTTCTGTACTAAAGAACAGATCGGTCAAGAAGTTGCTGACTTTATTAAGCTGACTTTAGAAGTTTATAAAGATTTTGGTTTTGAAGAAGTGCAAATGAAACTTTCTACACGTCCAGAAAAACGTGTGGGTGATGATGCACTTTGGGATATGGCTGAAAAATCTTTAGCAGATGCTCTAGATGCAGCGGGTCTCGAATGGGAATTACAACCTGGTGAAGGCGCGTTCTACGGTCCGAAAATTGAATTCTCATTGAAAGACTGTCTCGGACGTGTATGGCAGTGTGGTACTATTCAGTGTGACTTCAACTTGCCAGAACGCTTAGATGCGTCTTATGTGACTGAAGACAATGATCGTGATCAGCCTGTGATGTTGCATCGTGCAATTCTTGGCAGTTTTGAGCGTTTTATTGGTATACTAATTGAACACTACGCTGGTTTCATGCCACCTTGGTTGTCGCCGTTACAAGCATGTGTCATGAATATTACGGACTCTCAAGCTGAAGCTTGTGAGAAAGTCGTAGCAAAACTCAAAGAAAATGGCCTTCGTGCTATTTCTGACTTGAGAAATGAAAAAATCGGATTTAAGATTCGTGAGCGTACTCTAGAGCGTATTCCTTACCTATTAGTTCTTGGTGATCGAGAAGTTGAAGAAGGTACAGTGAATGTGCGTACCCGCTCAGGAAAAAATTTAGGTACTATGTCAGTAGATGCATTCATTGACTTAGTGAAGTCTGCCGTCGCCGAACGTGGCCGGTATATTGTGGAGTAAGAAAGATTAAACAGCCTGACCGTAACCAACAACAAGGTGCAAAAAGCAACCGTCCAGCAATTAACGACGAGATCCGTGCAAAAGAAGTACGCCTCGTTGGTGCTGACGGTGAGCAAAAAGGAATTGTTTCATTAAATGAAGCACTGCGCGCTGCTGAAGAGGCAGATCTTGACCTGGTTGAGATCGTTGCAAACGCCGAGCCGCCTGTTTGTAAAATTATGGATTACAACAAGCACTTGTTTGACCTTAAGCAGAAGCAAAAAGATGCGAAGAAAAAACAGCATCAAGTGCAAGTGAAGGAAATCAAACTGCGCCCTGCAACTGATGTTGGTGATTATCAAGTTAAGCTTCGTGCTATTTTGAAATTCCTTGAAGAAGGAAACAAAGTGAAAATCACTTTACGTTTCCGTGGTCGTGAAATGGCTCACCAACAACTTGGCTTAGCTCAATTACAAAAAATTGAAGCTGATGTTGCTGAGTTTGGGGTTGTGGAACAAGCACCTAAAATGGAAGGCCGTCAAATGGGTATGTTACTTGGACCTAAAAAGAAAAAGTAATACTCAAAAAAAGCACTGCAAAAGCAGTGCTTTTTTATATCCTTATCATAATAAAAAAAGATGATTTAATTTTCTCTGTTCAGTTTTATTTAAGACAATTGCTATATCTTTTAAAAGAAATTCAATTCTTGAATTTTATGTATTTTTTAGTGTTGGAAATCTCATCGTCTCTCTTAAAACATGCTATAACGCAAGACGCAGTCATGATAACGATGAATAGGAAAATAGAATGATTGATCTATATTATTGGGGAACTCCCAATGGACATAAAATCACAATTGCCTTAGAAGAAATGGGACTGGACTACACTCTTTACCCAATCAATATTTTAGAAAATGACCAATTTCAACCAGACTTTCTGAGAATTTCTCCAAATAATAAAATTCCGGCGATTGTTGACCAAGATGGACCTCGTGGTGAGCCAATTTCAATATTTGAATCAGGCGCTATCTTGCAATATTTAGGTCGGAAAACCGGATTATTCTATCCAACTGATGAGCAAGAGCGAGTTGAAGTTGAACAATGGCTCATGTGGCAAATGGGTGGGTTAGGGCCTATGCTAGGGCAGAATCATCATTTTAACCGCTTTGCACCAGAAAAAATTCCATACGCGATAGACCGCTATGTAAATGAGACTAAGCGCTTATATGGTGTGCTGAATAAGCAGCTCATTGGCCAGAAGTTTGTTGCGGGTGAATACTCGATTGCTGATATGGCAATTTTACCTTGGATTTTGCGCTATGAATGGCAAGGTATTCAGCTAGAGGATTATCCTTATGTGCAAGAATATATTGTTCGCTTGACGGCACGTCCTGCGGTACAAAAAGCACTATCAATTAAAGTCATCTAACTTTTATTGGTCGTGTAATGAATAAAGTGAAAGGTGATTTGGTCTAATTTAATATGCTAAGTTACTTTTTACTTTTTTTGAGCGCGTTTGGGGCGGCTACATTATTACCGTTACAATCAGAAGCTGTACTCGCCACCTTATTATTAAAAAAAGAATATTCTGCTTTTCTTCTAATTTCTATCGCTACTTTCGGAAATGTACTGGGCTCGTGTGTGAACTGGTGGCTTGGTTTAAAAATAGAGCAGTTTAAACACAAAAAGTGGTTTCCTGTTTCTGAAAAGCGTTTAGAGCAAGCTCAGCGTTTTTATCATAAATATGGGTTTTATTCGCTGCTTCTAAGTTGGACCCCTGTGATTGGTGACCCAATTACTTTAGTTGCAGGTTTATTCAAAGAAAATTTTTGGCGCTTTTTAATTATCGTTTTGATTGCTAAAGCAGGACGCTATATTTTTATTTATTGGGTGATTACAGATTTTATTTAAAATAAAAGCATCCGAAGATGCTTTTATTAAAATGGTTTAATTAGTCTTCTGAGCTTTTTGTAATATCGACTTTAAATAGGTCATTGGTTTTTAGCCAACAAAAGGTGACCACTGCAAGTGTCATACAACCGCCAAAAATAGTTGCTGCAATCGTTCCTAAATATTTGGCTGCTAAACCTGACTCAAATGCACCAAGCTCATTACTTGATGAAACGAACATTCCGTTTACAGCAGCAACGCGACCACGCATATTTTCTGGTGGAAAAATTTGCAAAATGGTTTGTCTAACCACAACTGAAATACTGTCACAAGCGCCTGTCATAGCCAACGCAAATAGTGATAACCACATGTTGTTTGAGAATGCGAAAAGAATCGTGAAAACACCAAATCCTGCAACAGCAAGTAGCATGTTACGCCATGCATGCTGAGTTGGTGGAAAGCGAGTCAAAGCAATCATAGTGACAAGCGCTCCAATAGATGGTGCCGCACGCAAATATCCCAGTCCTTCTGGACCGACTTTTAAGATATCTTCTGCAAAAATTGGTAATAATGCGATGACTCCACCAAATAAAACAGAAGCTAAATCAAGAGAAATTGCCCAAAGAACAATTTTAGTTTTCCAGATAAAACGGAAACCATCTCCTAAACTTTCTAAAACGTTAGCGGTTTCAATTTTAGGAAAACTACGCTTATGCAATAGGTTAATTAAGATAAAACAAATACCAAGTAAAACCGCAACACTAAATAGGCTTGTTTCTCGGCCTAAATAGGCAAGCATGAAACCACCAAGCATTGGCCCGATGATTACACCACTTTGCCAACCGATCGTCGTCCATGTTGCACCATTTGCATACAGTTCACGAGGAATCAAAAATGGTTTTAAAGACGTTGCAGAGGGATTATAAAACCCACGTATAGTACCTAAGCCAAAAATAACAGCATAAATACCCCAAGAAAGGAAATTTACGCTGATATAACCTAAACCATGTAGATGGAACAGTGACCACAGTACTAAAGGAAGAGGAACCGAGAAAAATAAACAGATCTTCATAATAATCTGTTTATTAAATCTATCTGCAAAATAGCCACCCCAAAGAGAAAGAGCAATAAAAGGAATGGCTTCTGCGAGTCCAATTAGACCTAGAGTCAGAGGGTCTTTGGTGATTTGATAGAGTGAGTAGGCAACAATAATTTCTTGAATCAGAATTGCTAAAGTTAAGCAAAATTGATTAATTGTAACAATTGAGAAATCTCTGTAGCGTAAGGCAGCAAATGCATCATGTTTCTGCATTAGGAATATCGTATGTTGATAATTTGATCGTATTATAAATGGAAAAAAGCATAGGTGCTTTATTTATTATTGATATTGCTGACACGGTTGAATTTGGAAAAGTCTTTCTTTGCACTCATAAAAACAGTAACTAATAGTTTTAATTTTGCTCAGGTTGCTATAAAATACGCGCTTCCTTACCTGCAGGTCGATTTTGCAATGGTGCGATCGTGCCGAACAGGTGCCCAAAAGAGGTTACTATGGCTAAGTTAAAAACTCGCCGTGGTGCAGCTAAACGCTTCAAAGCGACTGCAAACGGTTTTAAGCGCAAACAAGCATTCAAGCGCCACATTTTGACCAAAAAATCTGCTAAACGTATCCGTCAATTACGCGGCTGTGTAATGGTTCATGTTTCTGACATGAATTCAGTTCGTCGTATGTGCCCATACATCTAAGGAGATTATAAATGGCTCGTGTAAAACGTGGTGTAGTGGCTCATCGTCGTCACAAAAAAATTCTTGCTCGCGCTAAAGGTTACTATGGTGCTCGTTCACGCGTTTACCGCGTAGCGTTCCAAGCGGTAATCAAAGCTGGTCAATACGCTTACCGTGACCGCCGTCAAAAGAAACGTCAATTCCGTGCTCTATGGATTGCGCGTATCAATGCTGGTGCTCGTCAAAACGGTTTGTCTTACAGCCGTATGATCGATGGCTTGAAAAAAGCTCAAGTGATCATCGACCGTCGCGTATTAGCTGACATCGCTATGCATGATGCAGTAGCATTTGCTGCTTTAGCTGAAAAAGCTAAAGGTGCATTAGCTGCATAAGCTTAGAGATTCAAAGAAAGACCGCTTTTTAGCGGTCTTTTTTATTTTTAGCGGTTCTATTTTAAAAAGAGATAACAATCAGAGATAAAAGATGAAAGACGAAAAATTTCTTAATGATTTAATTAAAAAAGTACAGCAAGGTCACCAGTTCAAATATTTATATTTCTGGGGGCATACTCCTAAGAAAGCTGATCTTGTTGATAAGAGTTGTTTTAGCCAGTGGTTTCCTGCGCAATTTGAAGTAGAGAGTATCGAGTACTTTACTGCTGAGCACTATATGATGGCGCAAAAAGCAAAAATATTTAATGATGAAGAAATTTTTGCACGGATTTTGCAAGTTAAACATCCTAATGAGGCGAAACAACTAGGTCGCAAAGTACGTAATTATGAGGAACAGATATGGCAAGAAAAACGGTTTGATATTGTCGTACAGGCGAATTTTGCCAAATTCTCACAGCATCCTGAGTTGAAGAAATTCTTATTAGCAACGAAAGACCGTATTTTAGTTGAAGCATCTCCAGTCGATAAAATTTGGGGAATTGGTATGGCGCAGGACCATCCATATATTCAAGATCCATCTCTATGGCAAGGACTAAATTTGTTGGGTTTTGCTTTAATGCATGTTCGAGAGCTACTTTTAACTGAGTAGGTTGGTGTGAGACCAATCAATGCTTCACTTTAAAAGTAGTGACGTGAGGGAAGTAAATTGAAATCATTAAATGATATGGATATTCGTATAGCATCACTCAAGGATGCATTATCTATTGCAGAAGTACATGTACAGGGGTGGAAAGAAACCTATACAGGTATAATTAAGCAAGAAATATTAGATGAGCTTAAAATCCTAGATAAGGAGTTATTATGGAAAGAAATAGCAAAAAGCCCTGATCATAAGTTATTTGTCTATACTGAAAATGGGGCAGTGAAAGGCTTTCTCGATGGTTATTTAAACCCAGAAAATAATATTGCTGAAATTATGGCTTTTTATCTTTTAAAAGAAGTTCAAAAGCAAGGCATGGGACGTGAGTTATTTCAAAAGTTCTACCAATGCGCTTTAAATCAAGGATACAGTTTTATTCGCTTAGAAGTTTTTAATAAAAATCCAAGTCGTTTCTTCTACGAAAAAATGGGAGCTAAATTAATTGGGGAAACCGAACTACTTGAGTTCGGTCCCGAAATAACAGAGTTACTTTATCAATGGGAACTCTAATCTTTAAAGTCCAAAATAATAAGCCAAAGCACAAATAATAATCGTTAGAATAACCAGTTTAATAACGCCTGAACCAGTGCCTTTATGGTGCTGAGACTTGAGATGCTGTGGATTTTCATTTGATTGCTCAAATGGAGATGCTTTAACTACAGGCACCTTCTGAGCTGTCTGATAATGGTTGGCAACTTTCACAATAAGCTTGGCAAACAAATCATCAGTTTTTTGTGTAAAGTTTCTTAAATTGATGAGTTGCTCTTGGTCTAGTTCTTCTCCCAAAGGATCATTTGCAATACGTTTCTTTTGTTCTAAGTAGTCAGCTAATGCTTGAGTGCGAGATAAAAGTTGATGGGCATAATCTGCGGGATAATTCTCTGGAATTAATGCAAGTTTTGGCTCTAAGCTTTTAATATTTGTACCATCAAAAAGAGCATTTTGAAGTTCTGGCTCCTCAAAGCCTGCTGCATATTTACTATGAAATAATTCACTATCCATAAAATCAGCTATTTCTTGCCATGGCGGATTTTTTAAATCAGCTTCAATTTTTTTTGATAATTTTTCATTGAGTTCAAAACGCCAGAAAGTTTCTAAACGAAGCTCACAGGTTTGTGAAGCAGGAGCTTCAAACTCATTATCATTGTTATACCATTCGGCAAGCTCATGGCCAAAAATCCAAGCAAATTTCTTATCATTTTGATGGCTCACGATAAAATGAGTATAAGGTAAGAGCTCGACATTGCTATTTGGATTTTGTTCTTCATTGAGAAGGCTTGATAAATGTAAGCTGAGCTTTGAGGTACCTTGTTTTTTTAATGCTTCTAGCCAAACTTGGAAGTGTTGGGCCAACAAATGTTGAGAAGTTAAGTCACGAAACTGAAAACTATGATGGTCGAAAATATGATGTTGTCGCCATTGGTTAAAGCTTAAATTCTGACGGAGGTATTCATTACCATATGTCACAAGCGTAAGTTGTTGTTTCCAAATCTGATTAAGCGCCATAATAGTTGATCTCATTGACGATACTACTATCTTATACGTTTTATCTTTTTGTTGCCTAATACATTTTTCATGATGGATAAACTTCATCAATTCAATGAAAAACTGTTAGAATGCAGTGTTTTATTATATTTTTTAAATTTGTTGCTTTGAGAGTTAATATGTCACTGGAAGCCCTGACCACAGAAGCGCTTGCTGCCATTGCAGCAGCTCAAGACCTTGTTGCACTTGATCAGGTGCGTGTGCAATTTACAGGGAAAAAAAGCCAGCTTGCAGAACAATCGAAAGCATTAGGGAAAATGGACCCTGAAGAACGCAAAGTACAAGGTGCTGCGATTCATGCTGTTCGAGAAACAATTAATACTGCATTAACAGAACGTCAAGCGGCACTACAACAGGCAGCACTTGCACAAAAGCTAGCAAGTGAAACGATTGATATTACATTGCCGGGCCGTGGTCAACGTATTGGTACAGTTCATCCTGTTACTCAGGTACAAGAGCGAATTTGTCAGTTCTTCACTAAAGCTGGTTTTACAGTTGCAACCGGTCCAGAAGTTGAAGATGACTATCACAATTTCGAAGCATTAAATATTCCTGGTCACCATCCGGCACGTGCTATGCACGATACTTTCTACTTTGATGCTACTCACTTGCTACGTACGCATACCTCTGGGGTACAGATTCGTACAATGGAGACGAGTGAGCCGCCAATTCGTATCGTATGCCCTGGCCGTGTTTACCGTTGTGATTCGGATCAAACGCATTCACCAATGTTCCACCAGATCGAAGGCTTATATGTTGCTGAGAACACAAGCTTTGCTGAATTAAAAGGTTTATTGATTAACCTACTGAATGAATTTTTTGAGAAAGATTTAAAAGTACGTTTTCGTCCTTCATATTTCCCATTTACAGAGCCTAGTGCAGAAGTAGATATCATGGATGAGCGTGGACGTTGGTTAGAAGTTTTAGGCTGTGGCATGGTACATCCAAATGTATTGCGTGCTGCGGGTATTGATCCTGATAAATACAAAGGCTTTGCTTTTGGTTTAGGGGTAGAGCGTTTTGCAATGTTGCGTTATGGCATTAATGATTTGCGTATGTTCTATCAAAATGATGTGCGTTTCTTACGCCAATTTGCCTAACATTTTTTCAGGATTAAAAAAGGTTTATAAAGATGAAGATTAGCGAAAATTGGCTACGCACATGGGTTAACCCGGCAATTGATAGTGAGACATTGTCTGATCAGTTAACTATGCTTGGTCTTGAAGTTGATGAACTTGCACCTGTTGCTAAGCCATTTACTGGCGTCGTGGTCGGCGAAGTTTTAACAGTTGAGCAGCATCCAGATGCAGATCGTTTGCGTGTAACGACAGTTAATATTGGTTCGGGCGAGCCTTTACAAATTGTTTGTGGGGCACCGAATGTTCGTGCTGGCATGAAAGCTCCAGTTGCAACGATTGGTGCTGTATTACCGGGTGATTTCAAAATCAAAAAAGGTAAACTTCGTGGAGTTGAGTCACAAGGCATGCTTTGTGGTGCTTCTGAAATTGATCTTGAAGATAAAATCGATGGTTTGCTTGAGTTACCTGCTGATGCTCCAGTAGGGATAAATATCCGTGAATACTTAAAACTCGATGATAACGTCATCGATATCAGTATTACACCAAACCGTGGTGACTGTTTCAGTATCCGTGGTATCGCTCGTGAGATTGCAGTAATTAACCAACTGCAAATGAATGAACCTGATATTAAATCAGTTGAAGCGACAATTGCTGATGAGAAGAAAGTAGTGATCAGCACTGAAGGTGCTCCACGCTATTTAGGACGTGTAATTAAAAACGTTAATGTAAAAGCTGCTACTCCTGAGTGGATGGAGCAGGCTTTAGCTCGTTCAGGAATTCGCACGCACAGTATTTTGGTTGATGTGACGAACTATGTCCTTATGGAACTGGGTCAGCCAATGCATGCTTTCGATTTAGCTAAAATCGAAGGGACTGTACATGTGCGTCAAGCTCAGCCACAAGAAAAATTACAACTCCTTAATGATCAAGAAGTTGAATTACAAGAAGATATTATGGTGATTGCTGATGACCAGAAAGCTTTGGCAATTGCTGGAATTATGGGTGGTTTAGCATCAAGCGTAACTGATGATACTACCGATATCTTCCTAGAAAGTGCTTTCTTCGCGCCACTTGCTATTGCTGGACGTGCTCGTCGTTTTGGCTTGCATACTGATTCTTCACAGCGTTATGAACGTGGTGTAGATTTTGAGTTGCCGTTAATTGCCATGAACCGTGCTTCGCAGCTTATTCAAGAGTTGGCAGGTGGTGAATTTGGTCCAATTACTGTGGCTGAAAAAACTGAAATTTTACCAAAGCGTGAAGCAATTGAACTGAAACAAGCTCAGGTAGACCAATTGTTGGGATATCAATTGACGGCTGATTTCATTGCAGATGCTTTAACTCGACTAGGGTGTGAAGTAACTGTTAAAGCTGAAGGTGAGTGGAATGTAGTACCTCCATCACATCGCTATGACATGGCTATTTATCAAGACTTAATTGAAGAAGTGGCACGTATTGATGGTTATGACAATATCCAAATTAGCTTACCAAGCATGGATGTTCAATTAGCTAAATATCAAGACCGATTTGAAATTGCAGAGTTACGCCAAACTATCGTGACTTTAGGTTATCAAGAAGCAATTAGTTTTAGCTTTGCTGATGCAAAACTTGAAAAGCAATTGAACCCGCAAGTAAATCCGTTAATGCTAGCAAATCCAATTTCAAGTGATTTGGCTGCAATGCGTAGTACTCTACTTTCAAGTTTAATCCCTTGCGTACAATATAATCTCAATCGTCAACAAAGTCGTGTTCGTTTCTTTGAATTAGGACTCCGTTTTGATTATCAAGATGCTAAAAGTATTGAAGATCTAAAACAGATTCCAACTTTAGCTCTAGTGGCCGTTGGCTCGCAACAACCAGAATCTTGGCATGTGAAGCCTCAACCAATGGATTTCTTCGACTTCAAAGGAGAGATTGAAGAGATTTTAGCTGCTGGTCGTGTCAAAGTTGAATATGTACGTTCAGAGCGTGCATGGTTGCATCCAGGGCAGTCTGCTGAAATTTTAGTTGATGGGCAATCAATTGGTTACTTAGGCCGTCTGCATCCATCTTTAGAAAATGAGCTAGATTTAAGCACAACTTGGGTTGCTGAACTTAATCAAACAGCCGTTTTGCAATCTTATGTATCTAATTTTACAGAATTATCACGTTTTCCTTCGATTAGACGTGATATTGCGCTTTTAATCTCTGATAATATAAATGTTAGAGATATTCAGCAGTTAATCGAAAAAACTGGTGGAGAGCTTTTAGACTCTACATGGTTATTCGATGTGTATACGGGGCAGGGTGTCGAAGAAGGTAAGCGCTCATTGGCGTTTGCATTATTATGGCAACATCCTTCACGTACGCTTGAAGATGCTGAAATTAAATCTGGTATGGACAATATAATCCAAGTGTTGGAAAACACTTATCAAGCGACATTGAGGGCCTCATGACAGCATTAACTAAAGCAGACATGGCTGATCATTTAAGTGAGTTAACCAGCTTAAATCGCCGTGAAGCAAAACAAATGGTCGAGTTGTTCTTTGACGAGATTAGCCAAGCACTTATTGCAGGGGAGCAGGTTAAGCTTTCTGGTTTTGGTAATTTCGAGTTAAGAGATAAACGCGAACGTCCAGGACGTAACCCTAAGACAGGTGAAGAAATTCCAATTTCAGCACGTAGGGTAGTGACCTTCAGAGCGGGTCAGAAGTTTAGACAACGCGTTGGAAATGAGCAGATCGATTGATCTGCTTTTTTTATATTTTAAATAGCTTTATATAGTTTATTGGGCAGCAATATAGGACCGCTTAATCTTAGAAAATCAAAATTTAGATATAAAAAAAGAGGACAAAATGTCCTCTTTTTTATCTAATCTAGAATATAGATTAGTGTGCAGCAGAAGCAGCAGCAACGTCAGAAGCAGCAGCAGCAACGTCAGAAGCAGCGGCAGCAGTTTCAGAAGCAGCAGCGTCAACAGCTACAGCAGCTTCAGAAGCAGCTTCAGTAGCTTCAGAAGCAGCAGCTACAGCTTCAGAAGCAGCAGCAGGAGCTTCTTCTTTCTTAGAACAACCAACGAAAGCTAAAGTAGCAGCAACAGCAGCAGCAACAGCGAATTTTTTGAATAACATGGCATCACTCTCACAAAAAAGATTTGAGATTAAAAAAACCTAAGTTGGACTGTTTTGCTTTTATTATTCCTAAAACGTAGCTAGGTAACAACGCATGGAGCAGTCTAACTGGTCTGCCGCTATGCTATCACTGCAAATGCTGAAATACTACTGTCGTCTGTCAAAAAAACGTATGAAAAAGAGAAAAACAGACTGTTTTTTAACAGAAAAAAACAATTAATCAGCTCGTGTATATTGGAAAAGGTAGAGGTAAGCTACTAAAAAAACTAAGCTTTTTTATGCAAAAATATTTATTATCAAAAGCTTATAAATAATTTTACATAAAAATAAGCAAAATGTATTTTTGTGTAAAGCTTGTCAACCAAATAAAAAGCCACTCAAAAGAGTGGCTTTTTTTGAAGGCTTAATTACTTAAGTTGAAGCTTTACGTTTCATTTGATCAAAGAAATCATCATTTGTTTTGGTTTCTTTCATGCGGTCAAGTAAGAATTCCATTGCTGCCAACTCATCCATAGGGTGAAGTAGCTTACGGAGGATCCATACTTTGCGTAATTTATCTTCATCCATTAAACGCTCTTCACGACGTGTGCCAGATTTTTTGATATTCATAGCAGGGAAGACACGTTTTTCAGCAATACGGCGATCAAGAGTGATCTCTTGGTTACCTGTACCTTTGAATTCTTCATAAATTACATCATCCATTTTACTGCCTGTTTCAATCAAAGCAGTAGAGATGATCGTAAGTGAGCCACCTTCTTCGATATTACGTGCTGCACCGAAGAAACGCTTAGGGCGCTCTAATGCATGAGCGTCTACACCACCAGTTAATACTTTGCCTGATGACGGAATAACAGTGTTGTAAGCACGTGCAAGGCGGGTAATAGAGTCAAGAAGAATCACAACATCTTTTTTGTGCTCAACAAGACGTTTAGCTTTTTCAATTACCATTTCTGCAACTTGTACATGGCGAGCTGGTGCTTCATCAAATGTTGACGCAATAACTTCACCGCGAACAGTACGCTCCATTTCGGTTACTTCTTCTGGACGTTCGTCAATTAATAGAACAATCAAGAATACTTCTGGATTGTTTCTAACAATCGATTGAGCAATATTTTGAAGTAACATTGTTTTACCCGCTTTCGGCGGTGCAACAATAATAGAACGTTGGCCTTTACCAATTGGCGCAACTAAATCAACGACACGAGCAGTTAAGTCTTCTGTCGTACCATTACCTAATTCCATAACCAATTGTTCGGTCGGGAAAAGGGGAGTTAAGTTTTCAAATAAAATTTTATTTCGAGAATTTTCTGGCGTGTCATAGTTAATCTGGTTAACTTTGAGCAACGCAAAATAACGCTCACCTTCTTTTGGAGGGCGAATAGTACCTGTGATGGTATCACCTGTACGCAAGTTAAAGCGTCGGATCTGTGAAGGACTCACATAAATATCATCCGGACCTGCTAAATACGAACCTGCGGCAGAACGCAAAAAACCAAAACCATCAGAGAGAATTTCGAGAACGCCGTCACCAAAAATTTCTTCGCCATTCATCGCATGGCGTTTCAAAATGGCAAAAATAATATCTTGCTTTCTGTTACGAGCCATACCTTCCAGGCCCATAAATTCAGCAATTTTAATTAGTTCGCCGATTGGTTTTTTCTTGAGTTCAGTTAAATTCATAAGGGTCAGAATTAGGAAAGAGTAGAGTGTGGTTTAAAAAGGAGAAAAATCGCTCGCATACAAAAAAGATTATCGCAATTGTATTTACACAATAACAATTCAGAAGTCTGATTAATTGTTTCGAAGAGAAATGTGAAAAAACAATTTCTGTTGCCGAGTGGCGATCTTTATGTTTGTGTCTTGTAAGAAGCCGGACGAAGATGATTCCCTTCAGTGCCTCTTGAGCATGCAATATAAGCCAGCCTAGCAAATTTGTCAATTTATAGGCGAAAAAAATACGCTATAAAAAAGTATAGCGTATTTCTTTTTTAGCATTTTGACTTAAACGTTTTCATCAATAAAGCTAACAAGTTTAGAGCGAGGTACAGCACCAATTTGTTGAGCTACAACTTCACCATTTTTGAAAAGTAGTAAAGCAGGAATGTTACGGATGTTGTATTTCACTGCTGTATCTTCGCAAGAAGTCACATCAACTTTAACAATTTTTACTTTACCAGCATATTCACTTGATAGGTCTTCAAGAACAGGTGCGATCGCTTTACAAGGTGCACACCATCCTGCCCAGAAGTCAACAAGTACAGGGGTTTCAGCATCTAAAACATCTGCTTGGAAGTTATCATCAGTTGTATTTACAATAGTCGCAGACATGGTACGGCTCCAATTTTTAAAAAAAAGTGCTATTACAGGAGAAATTATCTCTATCAGTATTACATAGCTACTTAGTTCAATGTAAGGGTTTGATGCTATTATTCAAGGCTTAACTAAATTTGTCTAATGGATGCTCACGATATTCATCATCGACTTGTACAATCGACTTATAAATAGAAAAATTTAAATGACAGCTAATTGTTGATGAAAATGGCTTTTCAATTGCATTCTTGTGAATTACTCTAAGCGTGAATTGTTATGGGTTTAGTTCAATAATGTCTGATTTTCTGATTGATGAAGAATTACTTGCTGCCATAGATATGGGGTCGAACAGTTTTCACCTTGCAATTGCACGGGTAGATCATGGTGAAGTTAAAAAAGTTGCTTCGATGTCAGAAAAAGTACAGCTTGCAGCTGGTTTAGATGAGAATAAAAACCTAACAGAAGCCGCTCAGCAACGAGGCTTAGCCTGCTTGGCTCGTTTTGTTGGAAGATTAAGCTCTGTTCAACCAAATCGTTTAAGAATTGTGGCGACCAATGCCTTGCGTCAGGCAAAAAATGGTCATGAATTTATCCAAAAAGCAGCAGAAATTTTGCCTAAACCTATTGAAATTATTGCTGGGCGAGAAGAAGCGCGTCTGATTTATCTTGGCGTATCGCATACTATGGCAAATGGTGGTCGACGTTTAGTTGTAGATATTGGTGGTGGTTCTACTGAGTTCATTATTGGTGAAGAGTTTGAGCCTATTTATACAGAGTCATTGCAAATGGGATGTGTGGCTTATACAAAAGCCTACTTTGCTGATGGCGAAATCACACAAAAAGCCTTTGATAAAGCAGTAGTTGCTGCCCGTAAAGAACTTTCAGCTATTGCAACAACGTATAAAATGGAAGGTTGGGATACTGTCGTTGGTTCTAGTGGAACGATTAAAGCTTGCCGTCAAATTATGGTGAATATGGGCTTGAGCGATGAACAAGAAAACGTTACTCGAGAAGGCTTATATAAACTCAAAGATAAATTACTTAAGTTTAAAAATATTTCTGAAATTGATTTTGAAGGGTTAAGAGAAGACCGACGAGCAGTTTTGCCAGCCGGATTGGCAATTTTGTACGCAGTTTTCGAAGTTTTAGAAATTGATCGTTTGGCATATTCTGATGGTGCATTACGTGAAGGAGTCATGTATGACCTGTTAGGTCGTTTTAAACATGAAGATATCCGTGATCGTAGTGTACAGGCTTTGATGGGGCGTTATAACGCAGATCCAAAACAAGCAGAACGGGTTGTAAATACAGCACAGCAATTATTTGATGGTGTTGCGGAATCTCTTAATTTAACCAGTGAAGACAGTGACTTACTGCGTCGAGCTGCCTATTTGCACGAAATTGGTTTGGCGATTAGTCATGGTGGGTATCACCGTCATGGTGCTTATTTATTGCAGCATTCCGATATTCCGGGCTTCTCACAAATTGACCAAAATCATCTTTCACATTTGGTCGCTCACCACCGTCGTAAATTGCGAAATGATGTAAAAAATGAAATTTTGAAGGCTGGTGGTCATAAATTACTTTATCTATGTTTATTACTTCGCCTAGCAGTTTTACTCAACCATAGTCGAAGTGATCAGATGCTTCCTGCCATTGAACTGACCATCATAAATGATCAACAATGGCAACTTAGTGTTTCTGGTGATGCCAAACAATGGCCATTGTTAGTTGCCGACTTGCATGATGAGCAAGAGCAGTTTAAGCATTGGGACATTGAATTGAATATTCAGTCGGAAAAATTTATCGATTAAAGGGATAATATTCGACCTATGAAAAAAGCTACTCAGTCCAAAGCGTGGACAACGGTTCAAATTGCACGTCATCCTGATCGTCCGCAGTTTCTAGATTATGTCGGTGAAATCTTTACAGAGTTTGATGCCTTGCATGGTGATCGTTTGTTTGGTGACGATGGTGCGATGGTAGGTGGTCTTGCTCGTTTTGATGGTCAACCTGTGATGGTTATTGGCCAACACCGTGGTCGTAGTACCCGTGAAAAATTAAAGCACAACTTCGGTATGGCTAACCCAGAAGGTTACCGTAAATCTCAACGCCTATTAGATATGGCAGAGCGCTTTAACCTTCCGGTCTTCACATTTATTGATACTATGGGTGCTTACCCAGGTGTTGGTGCTGAAGAGCGTGGACAAGCTGAAGCAATTGCAACTAGCCTTGCTCAACTTTCAAGTTTGAAAGTTCCTGTTGTCGCAACAGTACTCGGTGAAGGCGGTTCTGGTGGTGC
Organism: Acinetobacter sp. JADD-222; assembly: GCF_049310645.1. NCBI lineage: Bacteria > Pseudomonadati > Pseudomonadota > Gammaproteobacteria > Moraxellales > Moraxellaceae > Acinetobacter > Acinetobacter sp. JADD-222. The sequence goes on from NZ_JBMOWI010000002.1 coordinate 360,069, forward strand.
TTTAGGTATTGGTGTTGCTGACCGAGTAATCATGTTGTCGCATAGTATTTATTCTGTGATTTCACCAGAAGGCTGTGCATCTATTTTATGGAAAACTGCTGAAAAAGCGGCTCAAGCAAGTGAAGCTTTAGGTTTGACAGCAGATAAATTACAATCTCTAGGTATTGTTGAATATGTAGTAGATGAAGGCGAAGGGGCTCATTTAGACCCTGAGCAAGTCATGCAAAACCTAAAAGTAGTTTTGAAGCAAGCTTTGGATGAGTTGCTACCAATGGATGCAAATGAACGATGCGAAGCACGTTATCAACGTTTAATGAAGTTTGGCAGCGAAAATTTAGGCATTGCGTCTTAAAACAGGCTCAAGAGTTTTCAGAAAATAGTACTTTTCTTATTGGATGTAGTGGCGGCATGGATTCAATGCTGCTACTACATTTGATGTCTCAAATTTTCCCTCATAAGATCCGAATAATTTACATAGATCATCAACTGCAATCAAAAAGCGCAGAGTGGGGCGAACTCGTTGCTAAACAAGCGACTCATTTAAATATTCCTTATACCATTCAAAAAGTTCAAGTTACTGACGGTAATTTGGAAGCTCAAGCACGTCAGGCGCGGTATCACGCTTATCTACAACATTTGCAAGCCAATGAAATTTTAGTGCTCGCTCATCATCAGCAAGATCAGGCTGAAACGGTAATATTGCGTTTATTGTCGGGTACAGGTGTTGATGGGCTTGCTGCTATGCAGACTATTGATTACCGTAAAGATATGACAATTTGGCGCCCTTTTTTGGATTTAACCCGTGAGCAGATTGCCGAGTGGACCACTCAACTTGAGATTGAGTATGTAGATGATCCTACAAATTACGATATCTATTATGATCGGGCGTGGTCGCGTGAAGAACTTTGGCCCTTCTTACAAAACCGTTTTCCAAAAATGCAGCAAGCACTTAGTCGTACTAGCTATTTGATGCAAGATGCTTCTGAAATTTTAGAAGAAGTTTTAAAAGTTGATTTGCAAAATTGTGGTACGGACGAATGTTTGGATTTAACTCGGCTATTAAAACTATCTTCTGCTCGACAGCGCCAATTGCTTTCAGTTTGGATGAAAGGTGATGGGCAATACCGACCTGCATTTGAAATGGTTGAGCGGTTAAAAAATGAAGTAATTAATTCGAAGTCTGATGCACAAGCGGCATTACACTGGAACCAGTTTTATTATGTTCGTTATCAACATCATCTTTATAGGTTGAGTCGACAAGTTTTTCTTGCTGAAAAATTAAACCCAGTTGAAACCGAGACAGAGCATCATTTTCAACTAGGGGAAGTAGTGGATTGCGCTTCAGGAAATTTTCAAATTACTCAAAAAAATATGGGTTTGTCTGCATCTTTATTAAATAAAAAATTAAAAATTATTCGACGCCAAGGTGGTGAAAAGGTCCATTTATATGGTCGTGTTGGGCAATGGCCATTAAAAAAAGCAATTCAAGAAGCACATATTTTGCCTTGGCTTCGTCATACAATTCAAATATTAGTCATAGATAATGTTATGCTTGGGGTTTTTACACCGAAAGGATTTTGGTTGGCTCAGTCTCCGTATTGTGAGCAAGGAGGATGGCAACCAGATTTAATTTCTTATTCTTGTAATCTGGTAAATGGCGAAGATGGTTATGACAAGTGCAGTAAATAGTAATATCTGTTTTATTGGTGGTGGTAATATGGCCCAAGCTTTGATTGGTGGGATCATTTCAAGAGGTTTACCGCCAACACGTATTACCGTTTCAGATCCTGTTGAGCAAATACGTCAATTATTGCAAGAAAAAGAAGTCCATGTGACACAAGATAATGTAGCTGCAATTAAAAATGCTGATGTCGTTGTACTGGCAGTAAAACCACAAGTTTTGGCGACTGTTTTACGTCCTTTAAAAGGACTGTTATCAGATAAATTGGTTATTTCAATTATTGCTGGTGCTGAAATTCAAACGATATCAAACTTAATTGATAGCAATCGAATTGTTCGAGTTATGCCAAATACGCCAGCTCTAGTTCAGACGGGTGCACATGGTATCTATGCAAATGATGTAGTAGGTACTTCGGATCGTGAATTAACAAGTCAGATTTTAGCAGCCACAGGCTTAACAATTTGGGTAAACTCCGAAGCTCAAATTGATGCGGTAACAGCGGTTTCTGGCTCAGGTCCTGCATATTTCTTCTATCTCATGGAAAGTATGATCCGTGCGGGTAAAAATTTAGGACTTGATGAAAAAGTTGCAACTGCGTTGACTCTTCAAACGGCATTAGGTGCAGCTCAAATGGCAATTACGAGTTCAAACACTCCTTCTGAACTTCGTAAGAATGTGACATCGCCAAATGGCACAACTCAAGCTGCACTTGAAGTTTTTGACCGTGCACAAATCTCCCAAAATATTCAATCTGCATTGGCTGCTGCACAGAAGCGTAGTCAAGAATTGGCTCAAGAATTGAGTGACAGTGCGAAATAGCTTAAATAGGATAAGACAACTATGGGTGCAAATTCTGCGCTAATTTTTGGAATTTTAATTAATGTCGCGATTTTATTGGTCTTTTTCCGTTTTTTAATGCAATTGGCGGCAGTAAGTCCTTATAATCCTGTGGTTTTATCGACCGTAAAGGCGACTAAAATTGTTGATATTTTTGGCCGAATTTTTCCGACGGTCGCAAAAGGCCGATTTAATTTGGCTGCGTTGGTTCTTTTAATTATTTTATATTTGCTGAAAATTTTTGGCGTGATGTATCTTTCTGGTTCTATGCCAAATAGTCCGGTTCACTTAGTGATTCTGACATTTGTGACGATGATTCAGGACCTAATTCGTTTCTGCCGTTATTTAATTTTCGCGACAATTATTTTGAGTTGGGTGGTTATGTTCACTCAATCGCGTTCACCTTATATTGAAGTGATTCAAGATTTAGCTGAACCATTACTCGCGCCATTCCGTCGTTTATTGCCTAATATGGGAATGATTGACTTATCTCCAATTTTGGCGTTTTTGGCGCTTTATATTGCCGAGATATTAATGAATGAAGTTGCAAAAGTTCTTTTAACAGGACTTTAAGTTAACGCAATAAAAAAGGGCTGTTAATACAGCCCTTTTTTATTTCTACTAATTAATGGGCATCATCCCAGTTTTGCCCTTGCCCAACTTCAACAACTAAAGGCACAGAAATTTTTACTACAGATTCCATGACAGTCGCGATTTGCTTAGAGAGCTCTTCGGCAATGTTTTGATCTGCTTCAAAAACTAATTCATCGTGTACTTGAAGAAGTAACTTGGCTTGATCTTTTGGCAAGATTTTATCAACTTCAATCATTGCAAGTTTAATGATATCAGCGGCACTACCTTGTAACGGTGCATTAATTGCAGCACGTTCGGCAGCCTTACGTACCATTACATTTCGTGCATCAATATCAGGTGTATAAAGACGACGACCTAAAATAGTTTCAACAAAACCTTGCTCTGATGCAACTTGACGTGTGCGTTGCATATATTCATAGATGCCAGGATAGCGTTGGAAATATTGCTTAATATAGTTTTGCGATTCTTGACGTGTAAAGCCTAATTGACGAATCAAACCAAACTCAGACATACCATAAAGTAGGCCAAAGTTAACTGCTTTCGCTTGACGGCGTTGGTCATTGGTCACATCTTCGATAGCAATACCCAATACTTCTGCAGCAGTACGGCGGTGAACATCTTGTCCGTGCTGGAACGCATGTACTAAAGCATCATCTTGAGAAAAATGAGCCATTAAACGTAATTCAATTTGCGAGTAATCGGCAGCCAATAATACTCGACCTTCTGGCGCAATGAATGCTTTACGAATTTGGCGCCCAATTTGTCTACGAATTGGAATATTTTGTAAGTTAGGATCTGAAGAGGAAAGGCGACCTGTTGCTGTAAGTGCTTGGTGATAACTTGTATGTACACGATGCGTGTCGTTATGAGATTGCTCAACTAGACGATCAGTATAGGTACTTTTTAGCTTTGCTAAACCGCGATGCTCTAGAATAATTTCCGCTAAAGGATGTTCAATTTTTTCTAAAACACTTTCACTGGTGCTGTATTGTCCAGTTGCAGTTTTTTTACCGCCTTTGATTCCTAATTTATCAAATAGTATTTCGCCTACTTGTTTAGGCGAAGCAATATTAAAAGTTTCATCTGCAATTTCCATCGCTTGATTTTCAAGCCCTTCCATCGTTTTTGCAAATTCAACGCTTAATTTATCTAAGAAGGCATGATCTAGACGAATGCCATCTTCTTCCATACCCGATAAAATACGGGCAACTGGCATTTCGATGTTATATAAAATATTTTCTAGCTCAGGAAATGGCTTAAGTTTGTTTGAAAGCACTTCATACAAACGATAGGTCACATGTGCATCTTCTGCAGCATAGTGAGCAGCAACTTCAATCTCAATTTGATTAAACGTTTTTTGTTTAGCACCCTTACCAGCAATTTGTTCAAAAGTGGTGGTTAAATGGCTTAAGTAGACACGAGCTACGTCATCCATGCCGTGACGAGTCGCTGCTGCATTCAATACATAAGATGCAAGCATGCTATCGAAATACCAGCCTTTAAGTTCTATGCCATGATTGGCAAAGATATGGGCATCATATTTAAGGTGATGACCAATTTTTTTAACTGCTTCATTTTCTAGCACAGGTTTAATTTGAGCCAGAATTTGATCACGATCTAGTTGCTGCGGCGCATTTTCATAATTATGCGCTAATGGAACATAGTAGGCATCTTTCGCATCAAATGCGATTGAAAAACCAACCATCTCTGCAATACGGTAGTCCAGACTTGTAGTTTCTGTATCAATAGCAAAATGATCGGCATTTTGCATGCGTTGCCAGAGCTGATCCCATGCTTCTTGGGTTAAAACAGTGTGATAATTTGCAGTTCCAAGCTGGTCATCTTGACTAGTTAAGCTTGCTTGATCTTCGGTTTCTATAGATTCAGCAGGTTTAACTTCATTTTGAACAACAGTTTGTGAAGCTTGTTGTTTATAGCTTGAGCTATTTGGATTGTTTGGATGATCAAGCGACTGTAATTGGTTTCTAAACTCAAGCTCAGTATAAAGATTACGTAGAGCCTCTACATTTGGATCAGTAAGCTTTAACTCATGCCAATCGAGTTCTAAAGGAAGATCACAAACAATGCTAGCTAACTGGTGGTCAAGCTTAATATTGTCTAAGTTATCTTTAATATTTTGGCTAAGTTTGCCTTTAAGTTGGTCTGCATTGGCAATAATATTGTCTAAAGTGCCATATTCAGTTAGTAACTTAGCTGCTGTTTTTGCACCTACGCCAGGTACACCCATGATGCCATCAGACGCATCGCCCATAAGGGTTAAGTAATCGATAATTTGATTTGGCCAAACACCAAATTTTTCAAATACCCCGTCGGTATCCATGACGCGATCTTTAAAGCTATCTTCAAGCTTTACATGATCATTGACGAGCTGAGCCATGTCTTTATCTCCGGTTGAGATAAGTACATGATGGCCTTCGAGTACGGCACGTTTAGCGAGTGTACCGATAATGTCATCTGCCTCTGCACCCGGAAGACTATATAAAGGAATCCCCTGAGCTTTAATCAATGCATGTAAATATGGAATCTGTTGAGATAACTCTTCCGGCATGGTAGGGCGATCACCTTTATAAATAGGTGAAAGCTTGTGGCGGAAAGTTGGCTCAGGCGTATCAAAAATGACAGCCATATGTGTCGGCTGCATACGGCGCATTAATTTTTGAATTGCAGAAATTGCCCCACGTATTGCATTGGTATGTAACCCTGTAGAGGTCGTCAATGGTGGTAATGCATGATATGCACGAAATAAAAAATAGGACCCATCAACCAAGACAAATGGTGGCATTGAACAATTCCTTAATCTGAATTACGGGTATTTTACGTGAAAACGGCTATGAATGCAGGTTTATGATTTTTGCAGTATTTTGTATGTATAAATATACGCTTGTATTGGCTTGAAGTAAGATGACCTGTAATGAAGGTGTCATATTGCTAAGCCCATGTATAAAAAAGACAAACAGGGAATGATCATTGTTTTGATCGCTTTGACTTTGTTTTTAGCCATTTCAATTGGTTTTAAATTTCAGAGTGCTGTTATTGCTTTATCTATTGCACTTACTGTCATTCTAGTTCAATTACTGTCAAATCTGCATGAGCGTTTAACTCATTTAGAACAGCAGTTTTCTTGGCAGAAAACGCCACTTTATTCTATTCACATGCAAAGAACAGTGATTTATGCAGCCGCCTTGGTTGCATTAGTTGCTTATATAAATCATTGGATGTGGATTGCTGGTGGGGCTTTACTGGTTTTATTGCTATGTTTGATTCAAACCATCAGTGCATTTCATACTCGACTATTATACCTCGAGTCAGCAAAACAAACTGTTCATGTAAATGAGACCATACAAACAGAAGTTATAAATCCTGTAATAGAACAAGTTAGTTCCAATAATACAGACACGCTAGTCCCAGCAGAAACGGCACCTTTAAATCAAACAGAACAATCAGCCCATGTACAGACTGCATGGTGGCAACCAGCCGTGGATTGGATGATTCATGGCAATCCAATCTTAAGAGTTGCTGTTGCTGTGCTTATGGTTGGGGTCGTGTTGCTATTGCGTTTTGCAAGCGAGCATTGGCATCTTAGTTTAGGCGTGAAACTTGGATTTATTGCGATTGCTGGAGGTGTGTTAACGGCATTTGGGTATACATTGCAAAAGAAAAATCAGCTTTTTGCTGTGGCATTGCAAGGTGTCGGGCTGGCTGTTGTATTCCTGACACTTGTGTTCTCACATCATTTTGGTGTAATTGCCAACCTAACTACAGCGAGTATTCTGTTTACGATTTTATTAGCTATTACGGTATTCCTGAGCTTAAAACAACAAGCTATTTATTTGGCAATATTAGCACTTGGTATGGCTTATGCGGCTCCTTTAGTTATTCCGCAATATCGCCCTGATGTAACCTTCTTATTTAGCTATTACTTAGTAATTAACTTAGCAGTTGCTGCGGTTAATTTTATTCAGCCTTGGAAAATCTTAAATCAAATAGCTTTTTTTGCCACAATGTTTATTGGTGGTAGTGCAATCGCATTTTATGCAGAACCCGCAAAATTTAATACATTAGACTGGATTTTGTGGTGCCATATCGCACTGTTTATTTGGCTTAGTGTTCGTTATAGCCAAAATATATCTCGGACGTCAGCAAGTGAAAAACAAGAAGGCATTCGTTTACCTCCACTCTTAGATGTTGGTCTTATTTTTAGTGTGCCAGTACTGGGCTTTACCCTTCATGCCTACTTAGTACATGAGTCTACACAAGCCTTGACGATTGGTGCAGCCGTCTTGGCGGGTACCTATGCAGTATTAACGTTCTGGATTAAAAAAACTCATCCTCAGCTTTCGGTTCTTGCAAAAAGCTTTTTCATTCTCGCGGTTGCGTTTTTTGCCTTAATTTTCCCGCTTGCAAAAGGAGCACATTGGACAGCGATTGGTTGGGTTGCCCAAGGTACGGCTTTAATTGTGTGGGGAGTAACTGAGCGCTACCGTTTAAGCCGATATATTGGTGTGGTTTTAGTTTTACTTAGTTCTATTGCGCTGTTTTATCAGGTGTGGGCAAACGAAGAGTTCCCAACGCTAAGCACAAGCATCTATGCAATTGCTCAATTTATTTCTGCCTTTTATTTATTGCAATACAACAGTAAAGAGCAACGCTATTTTAGCGCAAGTATGTTTAGTGGCATTTTCTTGTGTTTAGGGATGTATGCGGGTGCTGTAGCTGGTGTAGAAATAATGGCATGGCATCATCATGCTTTGAGTCCGTATTTGATGTTCGCCGTAGTTCTAATCGCAATATTTAGCGCAGTTGTTCACTATAAACTTCGTGTGCAATGGCAAAGTTTGCAGTTAATTTTAATTAGCCTGTTACTGTTCTTAGTTTTGGGCGAAGCCTTTGCGAGTCAAGTGTTTACGTTGTTTAAATGGGTAGACTCATTACAACAAACTACTTTCTTAGTCGCTACCATTATTCTAAGTGCCTTATTTATTATGGCTCAACCGCAGTCGGATGAGTCTGGGTACTTAAATGTCTGGGCTGGTTTAAGCTGGTTGGCGTTAGCAGTAGTTGGTTTGGCGATCTTTCCAAAAATGCCAGTTGTTGCTCTGGCTTTTATCCCTGTGGTTTATTCGCTTTGGACGTATAAGGCTCATAAAACTACATTGTTGCATCAAATTCCGGTTTGGTGTTTAAGCTTAATTTGGTTGCTAGTTGTGAGCGTTGATAGCCACTCTGCTGAGTACCTTTATTTTGTTCCTTTATTTAACTTAACTGATTTTCTTTCTATTGTAGTATTTGCAGGTCTGCTCTTTATTATTTATCAACATGCTTTTGATCAAGATAAATCACAAGAGTGGACTTTTAAAATTACAACAATTTTAGCTGGGTTATTGGTATTCAGTAGTGTGGTCGTTAGGGGCTTACATCATTACTGGGGGACACCACTATGGAGCTTAGCAATTTGGACGAATGGTGAAGTGCAGTTAAGTTTGACATTGCTTTGGGTCATTTTGGCATTTGTATTAACTACATTCTCAAGCCGTAAAATGATTCGTCAACTCTGGTTTGTAGGTGCTGCACTTTTAGGTATTGTGGTATTAAAGTTGATTTTGCTTGATCTATCACAAAGTGCGACATTAACCCGAGTCATTTCGTTTATTGGAGCAGGTGGAGTAATGTTAATTATTGCTTATCTTGCGCCATTACCCCCGTCGTCTACCGCGCAGAAGAATCAAGAGCCTAAGCTTTAGGCTCTCGTTTTAATTCTTTTTGATTGCTATATTGATCGATATCGTCTTCAGCAAAACCAGTAGACGGTCGATCAATCAAGCCCATTTTAGGAACAGGAATTTCAATTCGGTTATCTAAAAATCCATTTCGGATTCGTTCTTGCATTTCATCACGAACTTTTAAAGAATTCTCTTGTCTACACCACATCGTGAATAAAAGCTCAATTGATGATTCCCTGAATGCGGTAACCGTAACCGCGGGTTTGGGATCATCCAGTACAAGGGGATAATGAGCTGCTACATTCAGTAGAACCTCACGGACTTTAATAATATCTTCGTGAAAGTTGATTGCGAGCGTAATTGGGATACGTCGTATCGGATATTTAGACAAGTTGTGTACAGGCGCACGAATAAGCTGTTCATTCGGCAAACGAATATAGACATTGTCGAGTGTAAGTAATTTTACCGAAAGCAAATCAATTGAAATGACTTCGCCTTCAATTGTATTACCACGAATGAGCGTAATCTGGATCGTATCACCGACTTCAAATGAACCCTCACCAATCAAAAATAAACCACTAATCAAGTTACTGGCAGATGTTTGTGATGCAAAACCGAGTGCTACAGTTAAAATCCCTGCTGCACCGAGGAATACACTAAGTTTGAACCCAGCTTCTTTCAAACTTGTCATGATGAAGAGTAAGAAAATGAAATAAAAAATACCACGGCGCCATACAAGGCGTTGGTGAGCATTAAAACGTGAGCCAATTGTTCTAATAAACGTATTCGAAATAATACGAGCAAGAACAAAGCCAATGAAACACAGTACAACAGCGACTAAAATTTCACTAATACGTTCGGTATTGATATTGGTAAATATACTTTTGAGGCTATCAGCGATATCTTTTGGAATATTTGAATCGGCCATATAAACCTCTTAAAAGAATGAATCAAACATATTGAATAATGCTCCACCAGGTGAGCGTGGTGGGTGAACATAAGTCACTTCACCAGCAAGAGGTGGCGTACGATTTTCAATACGAATACGTGCCGGACGATCAGAACCCTCATAATAAACTTTAATTTGAGAAGTCCACAAACGACCTGTACTTTCACTATAAAAAAGAGGAAGGGCGGTAACTGGCACATTCATACGATCAAAGCGTAATTGATGATTACTTGTGTTGTGAAAGTCGATTGGAGTAACAGCACGGAAAGCGCGTGGTGTTAATAGATTCAAATCAGTACGGCCATCCACTGAAGTGGCATAACAGATTTCTCCTTGCTGCGCATTAGGACCAAACCACGTATCTTTAGGCTGAATCACAGGAATCTCAAACAAAGGTTCATGCTGACTTTCAACTAAGCCTGCAATCCATAATGGTGTGCTTATATATAGAGTCCCACGTTGACCTGCTGGAATATAAATAGGATCGACAGGTTTAATAACCACAGAACGATCTGCCAGACGTGGCATCAGTAAAAATTCTGGGTTGGTCTTTCGAAACATGTATCGTTCTACTTGAACCGTATGCGGAAAGGCAAAATGTGGATCGGCAATTGGATGCCAATCTTGTTCATTATCGTCTTGGAGAGACGGACGATAATATTCGATGCGCCATTCTTTTATGCCACGTGTTAAACGAAAGAGCATTGAACCGAATTGCCATGCTTTGGATTGGTTAATTTCAAAGTGCTGTTCACCCCACCATTTTAAAGAATTCTGGGGGTGAGGCTGATATTCATTATTTTCAAACAAGACGCAAAATTCCTCTACCGAGTTGTTAAACAGACTTCACGCTGTAATCTGCTTAGAGTACACTCAAAATCATCTTACTCATCATTATAAATTGTGATGCAAATATTGAAACAAATACAAGTTCCATATAGTTTTGCCAAGCGTCATGGTGTTTTATTTCGTTATGACGGTGATCAGGTATTTATTATTAGACGTCAAAACACTGAAAAAATTGCATTACAGGAAGCAAGACGCATCTTGGGTAAGCCAGCTCATTATCAATTATGTACTGAACAAGAATTTAATACGCTCTTAAGTACGAGTTATGCAGGTGATACAGGGGAATCACAACAAGTTGCAGCTGGTTTAGAAGATCATCCAGATTTATTGAGTTTGGCCGATCAGGTTCCTGAAACAGAGGATTTGATGGACCAAGAAGATGACGCACCTATTGTTCGTCTGATCAATGCGCTACTCTCTGAGGCAATTCGAGTAGGGGCTTCTGATATTCATATTGAAGCTTTTGAAAAGAAACTATCTGTACGATTACGTGTAGATGGACAATTACGTGAGATTGTACAACCACGCCGTGAGTTAGCGCCTTTATTAGTCTCGCGTATTAAAGTTATGGCGAAGCTCGATATTGCTGAAAAACGTGTACCACAAGATGGACGTATTTCTTTACGTCTTGCTGGCCGTGAAGTGGATGTGCGTGTTTCAACTTTGCCATCATCACATGGTGAAAGGGTCGTTATGCGTTTGCTTGATAAACAAGCGGGCCGACTCAACATGACTCACTTGGGTTTAATGGCTAATGACTATGAGCGTTTAACTCAGTTAGTACATCGTCCCCACGGTATTATTTTGGTCACAGGGCCTACTGGCTCGGGGAAAACGACCACCTTATATGCAGCCTTATCTGATCTAAATGACAATACCCGTAATATCTTAACTGCTGAAGATCCAATCGAATATCAACTCGAAGGTATTGGTCAAACACAAGTGAATACCAAAGTGGATATGACATTTGCTCGTGCTTTAAAAGCAATGTTACGTCAAGATCCAGATGTGGTGATGGTGGGGGAGATCCGTGATCTGGAAACTGCTGAAATTGCAGTTCAAGCATCTTTAACAGGACATTTAGTTTTATCAACACTACATACCAATACAGCTATTGGTGCAGTTACTCGACTTAAAGATATGGGGATTGAACCCTTCTTATTATCAAGTTCTTTAATTGGGGTGATTGCTCAACGTTTGGTTCGTACTTTATGTCCACATTGTATGACATGGCGTGAAGCAGATACTTTTGAGAAACAGGTTTTTCAGCATATTAATAATGAACCGTTGTTGCAGTTACCTGAAGCTAAAGGGTGCGATCATTGTTCACATTTAGGTTTTAATGGACGTACAGCGATTTATGAAATCGTACCAGTTGATGAACCTATGCGCCGTCTGATTCATGGTAACGCAGCTGAATATGAATTAGAAAATCATGCTCGTGAGTATTCAGGTTCTATTCGTGATGATGGTTTGCGCAAAGTACTTGCAGGTAAAACTACACTCGAAGAAGTGCTTCGTGTAACTAATGAGGCAAGTGAAGCATAATATTTAAGATGTAAAAATGCCCGATTTGATTCGGGCATTTTTTAAATATCAAAACTTATTCAGTCACAATATTAAACGTCACATCAATATTGTTGCGAGTTGCATTTGAATATGGACAAACAATGTGGGCTGCTGCAACTAACTTTTCAGCTTCTTCACGATCCATACCCACTAAGTAAACATTTAAAGTTACTTCGATGCTAAAACCTGTAGGAATTGGGCCAATACCTACTTCACCTTCTACATAAGCGTCTTTACTAATATTAAATTTATCGCGGTTTGCAACAAATTTTAAAGCACCTAAAAAGCATGCTGAATAACCAGCTGCGAATAGTTGCTCTGGATTTGTTACAGCACCACCTGCGCCACCCATTTCTTTAGGCACACCAAGCTGTACATCTAATACGCCGTCTGATGAAGTAGCACGGCCATCACGACCACCGGTTGCTTTAGCTTTTGCACGATAAACAACTTTTTCTAATGACATCGTTTTTATTCCTAAAATAAATTGAATACAAATATATCGTACACGACTTAATTATTTTGACAAGTATATTTTTTAAAAAAATTGCTGTTTATTTGACTAAGTTTGTACGGAGTTTAGTAAGTTGATCTTTAAGGCCTAGTAGTGTTGTCATATCACATGAACTTGCTTCTAATACGCCTGATGGAATATGGATTGCTTGATCTTTTAATTTTTTTCCTTCGTCACTTAGCGTAATAATCACTTGTCTCTCATCTTGAGTTGAACGGGTACGATGAAGTAAATGCGAGGCTTCTAACTTTTTCAAGATAGGAGTGAGGGTAGATGATTCTAAAAAAAGTTTAGCTCCAATTTCTGAAACAGTCACTTCATCCTGCTCCCATAACACTAACATCACTAAATATTGGGGATAGGTAATGCCCAAAGGTGCTAGAAGTTTTCTGTAGAGTTGATTAAGCGCTAAATTCGTTGAATAAATGAGGAAACATAATTGATTCTCAAGCTTTAAGTTTTGACAGTCTTGGTCCATATATTCCTCAAAGAAACTAGTATTGCTTTTGTAGTATATCGCTTTCTATTCAGTTTCTTAAATGTTCATCAGAATAGTTTATGAATAAAATAAATGAGGGTACATAAAAAATGGAATAATTAGATCAATTATTCCATAAGATAAAAATATTTTAGAACACTGTATTTACCACAAATCTGCAATCTTTTTCATTAAGCGAGCACGATACTTCGCAGTAGGATTATTTGCATTACGTTGTTGCTCTTGTTCATAAAAGTCTTGCCATGCAGTAATCATTTCAAGAGTGGTTCCTTGCTTTTTAATCACAGAAACATCTGCTGGCTGAATATTTTCTAAACGTTGTCTTGCACCTTCTGCGCCCGTACCCCAACCAATAATTCTTTGGCCAAAAGCGGGCAAGGGGATATTTTTAGGAGTTTCTGGAAGAATATCTGATTTGAGCTGTGCAGTAGGCGAAACAAAATGGTTTGTTGTACCAAGCTCTGCATAACAATGAATATTTGCCCCCAAGCAAAAAATGCTAAATAAGTATTTCCACATGAATAATTAAACTTTTAATAATGAATCAATTTACGGTGAGTCATGAGAGGCATTGAAGAGCGGACGAGTTCTTGTGCTGTTAAATCAAAGGGTACAGTGATTAAACCACTCCCTTCATATCCAATCATACTTAAAATTTGACCACGACTATCTGTTGCCCCAGAGTGTCCCCAGGTTTGTCGTTTTTCACCATGCCAGCCCTGTTGTGCTGCGCCTAAAACATAACATTGGCTATCCATTGCCCGAGCTTGTAGCAAAAGCTGCCAGTGCATTTGTCCAGTTGTATAAGTAAATGCAGCAGGAGCAGTCAGAATATGAGCGCCTTGTTGTCTCAGAGTTAGAGCAAGCTCTGGAAAACGTAAGTCATAACATACCATTAAGCCAATATTGCCAAAAGGGGTAGATGTGACTACTACGTCTGTTCCAGGTTCAAAGAAACGAGACTCTTGATAACCACCGACAGCATCACCCACTTGTACATCAAATAAATGGATCTTGTCATAACGTGCTTCTGTACGCTCAGGGCTAATACAAAGACTAACCGTCCGGACTCGACCATCTTGAATGGTAGATCCATCTGGACGAAATGGGCATGGTAAGGTACCGGCCACAACCCAGATTTGATATTGATGTGCTAGCTTCTCAAGCCGTTGTTGAATAGACTCAAATTGCTCAGCTGTTTCGCGTTGTTTTCCAGCAGCAAAACATACAAAGTTTTCGGGGAAAACAATCAGGCTAGCATTTTGCGCCTTACTTTGTTGAATCAAAGACTCAATGACTTGAAAATTATTTTCAATATCATCTTGAGAGTTCATTTGAGCAACAGAAATAAGGGTCATATTCTAATAATCCGGCTTAATGATTAAAGTCAGGCATTTTGCTTATCTGATACCTGTTCAAGCGTATCTTGTTCTTTCTGTAACTGCTTCACAAGTGGCTCAAACATATTCTGATTGTTTGCATTGAGTTTCATCAATGTCTTATGCGCATCCAGAACTGTTCTTAGCATTGCATTATGAGTGATCTGTTCATCAGTTAACGTTAGTGTGCAAACGTTAGGATCGCCACAGTAATTCAAAATGACAAAAACCTGCCCTAGCCCCATACTGTTGGCTAAGGTTGTGATATCTGGATTGGTAGATAGCATCACAGCTTGAATATGATGAGTTTGTTTAAGCTTTAAACCTAGCTTAGCTAGGATGCCTAACACCGTACTATCAATAAATGTTGTTTGGGTTAAATCAACGATTGCACCAACAACATTCTCTTGCTGTTCAATTCTGTTTAAAAGTTTGTCTAGACTTATACAAGAATGGGCTCGCACTTCACCAATAAGTTTGAAAATATGCGTTCCATTTAAACTTGCATATTCAACATGACCTGTTGACATATAAATGCCATTTTCAGAGAAGGATAGAAAAATTATCACATAGTGCCATCGCAGACTCAAGAGTCCTTAAGTCGTATATTATGTAATTAATTGATTCGTAAATTAATTCATTCGGCAAAGACTGAAAATGGCAATGTCATCAGCCACATGATCGGGTGCTTGGAATGATTGATTTTGCAAATGATGGACCAATTGTTGGAACTGATCATTTAACCCACCATCAAAAGGTTCAAGTGCTCCATCTGAGCAAACAATGAAACGTGCTTGGTGATTTAATGTACAAACATGCTCTTCAACTTCGAGTTCATCAGTTAAGCCTAATGGGAAGCTACTTGTTGTTAAAATTTTTGGAGCTTGATTAGGTTCAAAAATGATAGGAGGGGGGTAGTGCCCAGCACTTGACCAGCGAAGCGTATGTGTTTCAAGGTTTAAAATACCCACCACAATCGTAATGTGCTTTTCAATATTCTCTTGAACCAGCATCCCATTTAATTTTTTTATTAATTGTCTTGGGGTTTTAGAACGGCCATGAAAAGCTGCCATCCATGATGTTAATAAACTACTGGTTACACCATGTCCTGAAACATCGGCAAGATAAAATAAAACTTCCTTATCATTTAATTTCCAGTAGTCATACCAATCACCAGAAAGATAAGCTGAAGGCTGAAAGAAAGTTTCGACTTGATAATTTAATAAATCAATTGGATTAGGTAATAGTCTTTTTTGTAGTTCAGCAGCCGAAGGTAAATCGCGGCTATCTTGGTTACGTTTATATTGGGCATCGATTCTTGATAATGCTTTATTTAAATCGTTAGGTAGTTGATTCCATACCCAACCTGCAAGAGCACCCGCTTCCCAAGCTTGAGCTAAAGCGCTGCCTTCATGTTCAAAAGCAATGACAATGGTGGGTAAATTCCATTTATATGTCAGGAAATCTTGTACATCTGCTATTGCAATGATAGTTGGATCATATAAATCTAAATCATCTATGTTAATGACTTGTAAGCCTGGCAACTTATCCAAAGCTTGCTCTAAATAAGGAATAGAGCGTGTCGGTTTAATAAAATACATAGAAGAGATGGTAGTCCTTTTATATGATCACTTTATTCATCATAGAGTATGTATGATCAAAATCAAGGTATTGCCCAACTCTTAATCCAAGCAATACCTTGATTTCATCTTTTAAGGGTTTTGATTCTCATCTGGTGTATCTTCTGAGTCATCATCAATGAAAGATACATCAGCTGAGTCGCCCTTTTTCTCTGCAATTTGGAATGCTTTACGTTGCAGATATAAATCTCGAATCATGGCGTATTGATCCCCCTGTAAGGTCTGATCTAGATCCAGATATTGAGCGCGTGTATCAACCGCTTGTAACATATTACTTGACCAATAAAGACCATCTTGATCATCCATAACATATTTCTGTGGGCGTGCTTGGGCGTCTACTGCTAAACCAAAACCATCACGTAAGGTACTTGGACCGAAAAAAGGCAACATCAGGAATGGGCCAGAAGGAACACCATAGTAACCGAGAGTTACACCAAAATTCTCTTCTTCAGTCGGTAAACCTAAACGGCTGGCAGGGTCAGCTAAACCAAGAGTGGTTAACGTATTAATTGTAAAGCGACCTAGGGTTTTTGCCGCACGACCAGGGCGACCTTGAATAAGCTGGTTAACAGCATTCCAAGGTTCTCCAAGATTTTTACGGAACTGACGATAAGAACCACGTACATCTTCTGGAGTCTTTTCTCTATATTGCACAGCAACTGGACGTAAAAAATTTCGGTCCAACATGTCGTTAAATGAGTAAATTGGACGATTTAATGACTGTAATGGATCTTTTACAGGATCTGGTTGTGCTGCATTCGCATTAATTTTTAAATCTTTAACTTTAATATTTTTTAAATCTTTAATAATTTGTGAGCGCGTATGAGTCGGTGCTGTTTCTTCTAGTGAGCTAGCATCAGAAGATTCACTTAAAGTATTTTCTTGAGCATATAGAGAGGTACAAACACCTACAGATAATACGCTTAGTAAAATTAAATTAGAATAATTCATATAATTCCTTAACCGCCAGCCAGGCTAATACTTAAATGTGCAGTTGGGTGGAGATATGTTTTAATACAAAATTGATAACCTATTATCAATGTAAAATTGATCAAATAATATAGATAAAATGCTAAAAAGCTTAAAAAGTATCCAGTTGATGATATTGATTTAAAAAAAGGGTTGCAAAGGGATCTTAATCATCTATAATGCACATCCATCGGCGGTGATGCAGATAGAAACTTGTTGAAAAACAGTTACTTGTGATTAGGTTGATTGCTTTAAGTGATGAATTTGATGGTAAGTTGGTTTGAGAGATAAGTTTTAAAAATATCGAAATTACCTGTTGACTTTTAAGAGATTAAGAGTAATATAGCCGACCTAGCTTGCTGGTGACGAACCAGGAAGAAGATCATTAAGAGAATTGAAGAACAACTTGTGTGGATTTTTACTGGTTGATTAATCGAAATAATTTTCATTGATTGATTGGTTTAAATTACTCGAAGTTTATTTGAGCGAAATTTAAGTCAGTAATTGATGAGCCAGAATTGGTACCTTGTCTTTAAATAAGGTACAAAATGATTTTAACTGAAGAGTTTGATCATGGCTCAGATTGAACGCTGGCGGCAGGCTTAACACATGCAAGTCGAGCGGAGAGAGGTAGCTTGCTACTGATCTTAGCGGCGGA